>CAJMSL010000008.1 GCA_905216045.1 uncultured bacterium | reverse complement strand
GGGTCGGCTCCTCGTCGGGTGGGTCCGTTTATTTGTTTCCTTTCTCTTCTGCCCTGTCTTTTCTTTTTGGCACTTAATGTGGCCTCCGTCTTGCGCAGGACTGTAGAGCAGGAAAGTTCATATGCGCCGCCCGGCTCCCGCGGCTCTCAGGGGCATCTCTCATGCAAAAACTGTCGTGGGGTAAAGTCCGAGGTCAGTGGCGTTTAATACCGAGAAATCCAAAAAAGTTGAAAATTCATTACAAATTTGCGTTGACTTTAGGCAACTAAAGTTTCATACTCCTTTTCAACCACTGGGGGATGTGAACACGCACGGATCGTTCGCATCATGATTGAAGAGGATTTCTTAGACATGTTCACGCATCAGCTAAACATTATCAGCGTAGTAATTATCTGATGCGGGTTAGCACATACAGCTAGCCCGTACGATAACGGGCGGCTGATGAAGATGAGGGCCGTCGAGCGCAACCGACGGCCCTCATTTTTTTATGTCTGGGAAGTTCTTTTTAGAGGAGGAAATGTAATGAACGGAGTTTTGCTCATGGTTGTGGCCGCGGCGGTGCTCGCCTGCGGCTATCTGGGCTATGGCCGATGGCTGGCCAACAAGTGGGGCGTTGACAAAGAGGCCCTCACGCCGGCCAAGCGCATGAAGGACGGCAACAGCTTCTCGCCCGTCTCCGCCTTCACTGCGTTCTCGCACCAGTTCAGCTCGATCTGCGGTGCTGGCCCTGTTACGGGTACGATCGTCGCCATGGCCTTTGGCTGGCTGCCCGTCGTGCTCTGGGTCCTCGTCGGCGGCATCTTCTTTGGCGCCGTCCACGACTTTGGTGCCCTGTACGCTTCGATGAAGAACAACGGCAAGTCGCTCGCTCAGCTCATCGAGAAGTACATCGGCAAGACCGGCCGTCGCCTGTTCCTGCTGTTCTGCTGGCTGTTCTGCATCATCGTCATCGCCGCCTTCACCGACATGGTCTGCAAGACGTTCATGTTCACCCCGGCCGTTGACGCTTCTGGTGCTGCTACCGGTGCCATCGACTTCACCAAGTCCTATGCCGCCGGCTGCGCTGGTACCATCTCCATCCTGTTCACCTTCGTCGCTATCGCCTTTGGTTGGGCCCAGAAGAAGTTCAACCTCACCGGCGCTGCCGAGTTCGTCACCGGCGTTATCCTCATGGTTCTCATGTTCGCCGTCGGTATGCAGTTCCCGGTCTACCTGGATAAGTTCCAGTGGTTCGCCGTCGTCATGGTCTACCTGGTCTTCGCTGGCGCTATGCCCATCCAGATGCTCAAGACCCCGCGTGACTACCTCACTTCCATCATGATGATCGTCATGATCGTCTGCGCTGTCCTCGGCATCGTCGTCCTGGGTGGCATCGGTCAGGCCACTATCACCGCTCCTGTCTTCACCGGCTTCTCCACTGCCTCCGGCATGATGTTCCCGGTCCTGTTCGTCTCCGTCGCATGCGGTGCTCTCTCCGGTTTCCACAGCCTCGTTTCTTCCGGCACCTCTTCCAAGCAGGTCGAGAAGGAGCAGGACGCCGTCAAGGTCGGTTACGGTGCAATGATCGTCGAGTCCTTCGTTGGCATCCTTGCCATCATCGTCGCCGGCATCATGTTCTCCGATATGAACACCGCCGGTACTGGCGCTCTCAACGCCGGTGTCGCTTCCACCCCGTTCCAGATCTTCGCCGCCGGCATCTCCCGCGGTATGCAGGCCTTCGGTGTTGACGGCACGCTCGCTACCGTCTTCATGACCATGAACGTCTCCGCTCTGGCCCTGACCTCGCTCGACGCCGTCGCCCGCATCGCCCGCACCTCGTTCTCCGAGTTCTTTGCCCAGACCAACGACGCCCTGGCCATCGAGTCCAAGGCCGGCTACATGAAGGTCCTCGGCAACCCCTGGTTCGCCACGGTCGTTACCCTGCTTCCCGGTCTCGCTCTCGCTTTTGGTGGCTATGCCAACATCTGGCCGCTCTTTGGTGCTTCCAACCAGCTGCTCGGCGGCATGACCATGATCACCCTCGCCGTGTTCTGCAAGTGCACCGGCCGCAAGGGTTGGATGCTCTACGTGCCCGTCGTCTTCCTGCTCTGCTGCACCTTCACCTCGCTGGTCCAGAGCGCCATGGGCTGCATGACCGCCGTCCAGGCCTACGGTTTCTTCGGTACCATCCCGGCTACCGCCACCACGGCCGCCGTCTCCGTCGCCGCCACCAAGGGCCTGCAGCTCGTCTTTGCCGTCCTCCTGATGGTCCTGGGCCTCATCGTTGCCGTCAACTGCCTCAAGGAGTTCTTCGGCAAGGAGGCTGGCTCCATGCCTGATGAGGAGCCCGAGTGGTCCGATATGGGCAAGGCCGAGTACGGTCGCGCCGCTGCCGCTGAGGCTCCTGCCGACGCCGAGGCCGCCAAGGCCTAGTCGGTCGGACGGGTTGAATCTCCCATCCATTTGACTCGGAAAGACCGGGTCCGCGACTTCGCGGGCTCGGTCTTTTTTCATGCAAAAGCGGGTGACGCTCGAGTGTTCTCGCAGATGTTTTGCGTGGATAAGGGCGCGCGTTGTACCATATAGACGTATATGTGTACATATGAAAGGGGCCCCGTGGCCAAGACGGTATATTCCGATAACCAAAATAATGTCGATGCCCTGGCTGAGCGTCTGAGCAGCCAGACATCGCTTTCTGCTGAGCGTGCCAAGCTGGTTGCCTACGACCTGCTTTGCCGCAAGGCGCTCAAGATCAAGTCGAGCGCGCTGGCGCAAATTTTCCGCTCCGTCGATAAGGAATGTGACACCAAGGCGATGCGCGATGAGCTTATCGCGGCAAATATCGTGACTAAGATCGAGGGTAGCGGCATTAACGGGCGCCCGGCGTGCTATACCATCAATGCCGAGATCCGCGATGCCCAGGAGCAGCCTGCCGAGTCCGTCGAGGATTTTGTCGTCGAGGATCCCGCTGACGTGCCTGCTGTGGAAGAAGTTGCCCCGCGTGAGCATGTCGATACCGATGAGTTGCTCGATGAGAACGTCGTGCGTGCCTTTACGGCCAAGGCAGGACGCGGCGGTTTTGGCGGGGGTGGCAAGCGCGATGCGCAGCGCCGCGCCCAGCAGGAGCGCTTCCGTCGCGCCGTTGCTCGAAAGGGTGAGACGGATGCTGAGGCTGTTGAGACCGAGGTTGCCGCTGAGTCGCAGAAGCCCGCGAAGGAACAAAAGCCCGTGGAGGCCCAAGAGCCCAAGCGTCGTCGCGGTGCTCACTTCAAGGCTGCGCAGCAGGATGTCGCGCGTGAGGTTGAAGAGCCTTCCGAGGTTGCAGACGATGTTGAGGAGTCTGCCAAGAGGGCTCCGGGTTCGTGTCGTCCCGGCCGCGGTTTTGCAGGGCGCGCGTATCCCGTAAAGCGTCAGGAGAAGGGCGAGCCGGCTTCGACCGCTCAGGCCGATAAGGCCGAACAAACCGAGAAAACCGTTGAGCCGGCGGCTCGCGAGCAGCAACCTTCCGAGTCGCAGCCTGCGGCTGACACCGAGGTCAAAGTTCAACAGTCCGCTGATAAACAGGCGGGGGAGAGCGCTTCGAGCAAGCCCCGCCGTCGTCGTCACCGTGGCGGACGTGGCTCAAATGCCGAAACCGTGGCCGAGAAGGCGACAACGCAAAACAAGGATGTGAAGGCTGAGACCCCGGTGGAGCAGCCCAAGCGCCAGCCGGCGAAGGGGGACAAGCCTGAACGTTCGCAAAAGAGCTCGTCCGCGCCAAAGCAAGAGCGCAAAGCTCAGGCAGATTCCAAGCACAAATCCCAGGCGCAGCCCAAACCGACTGCAAACGATGCGGCCGCCCAGCAGCCTGAGCAGCCCGCTCATGGCGAGGTTTCGGCGTTTGCTCTGGCCCGTGTCCTGGGCAGGCAGCTGCTCAAGGTCGTTCCCACGCCAATGGCGCTCTCCAAGATTAAGGAGCAGCAGACACAGATCGTAAAGGTCGAGGGCAAGGACGGCAAAAAGGCTCCGCAGCGCACTCAGCACAACGAGATGTCCAACCGCAAGATTGCCGAGGAAATCGCAATCATCCAGGCTTGGATCGAGCAGAACCGAGGTGCCGATACGCCGGTTGCCTCGCGCCGCCAGCGTGCCTACCAGATCTTTAACGACGAGAAGGCTTTTGACGGCAAGCACGGTGAGCGCCTGATCAGACGTATGACCGAAAAGGGCATCAGCATGCAGGCGATCAAGGTCGCCCCCAATCGCCCCGTGCACTTTACGGGCTTCTTTACGCTGGGTGCCGACAAGCCGTTCATTATGGTCGAGAACTTGGACACCTACGACGAGATCGTCAAGCTGCTGCGTGGCCGCAAGCACGCCAAGCTCTTTGGCATCAAGGTGGGCGGCGTGATTTTTGGCGGGGGATGCAAGGCGAGCGTCTCGCATGCCCTGGACGATTATCTGGCCGAGATTGGCTATCGCTTTAACTACGTCTACTACGTAGGCGATATCGATCGCGAGGGCGCGCGCATTGTCGAGCAGACTCGCAATGCCAATGTGGTTGAGATTCGCCTGCATGCCGGCATGTACCGCGCCATGCTCGCCGAGCATAAGCGTCGCGTGAAGGCCGGCGGCGAGTGCGAGCCCGCGGCTGCCAACCAGGGCGTGCCGCAGAACCTGGCAGCGACGATCAAGGATCTGCCCATGGTCACGCGCGTGCAGTTCCGCAACGTGCTGCGCGAGGGCGGGCGCATTCCGCAGGAGATCCTGATGACCGCAGACTATCGGGATGGCGACTCGGGAAGCTTCGACCGCATGCTGAACAATTAGCTCCGCCGTTCTACCGAACGGCGGTCTTCTTGACGCTGCGAGGGGCCCTGGCACGGCAATCTGACGTTCAACTTCGGCGGCGCGACCAGAAGGTCAGCGCCGCCTTGTTTCACGTCACCTTGCCATACCAGGGCCCCTCTCGCTGTCACGTCCAAAACATCGAGGTTAAGTGGCCTCCTGTTCGTGCGGAACTCGCGACAAACTTAATGCCCGGCCCGTCGGGGCCACACGGCACGTTGTAGAAGGCGGCTCGCTTTTCGGAATTGGGCTGATATTTCAAGATGTAAGACGCTCTTGGTCCTAATGGGCTTGGGGCGCCTTCGCGTTTCCTCAGCTCTGCACCCTTGCGGGTTCGAATCCCTCCGCTTGCCCACAAGAAAGCGCCCTGGGCCGTTATGGGCTCAGGGCGCTCAATTTTAATGGCTGGGACGGAGGGATTCGAACCCCCAACAGCCGGCACCAAAAACCGGAGTTCTACCGTTGAACTACGTCCCAATGTGTGGTGTTGCCCAAAAGCAACTCGTTTAGTTTACCTAATCTGCGAGGGCATCGCAAACGCCATCGAGCAGGCGTACGGCGAGTGTCTGCGCGTCGCTGGCCGTGAAGGTGCCGTTGTAGCGCGTCATGCCCGTGAGCTCAATGCGAATACGTGCCGGCTTCTGCTGCGCGGCGACATTGGCAGTGCGGATGCGCTGGGCCAGGTTGTGGCACTCGGCGAGGGCAATCGTGGCGCGCGGTGCGGCGTCGGCGGGCAGCTCGTCGCTTGCGATCTCGAGCACCAGGTCAACGTCGGTTGGGACCTCGGAGTCGCAGAGCATCATGCCGCTGTTGTCGGTCGTTGCCGTGGCGATATTCCACATGCGCGACGCAACACTGCGTGCGATGGGGTCCTCGCCGATAACGGCAATCTGGAAGCGCTCGAGCACGTTGGCGGCGCGAGCAAAACCGATGCGGGACTCGGCTTCGGTGACCGAGGGCTTGCCCTCCCACACATGGTGCAGGCGGTTGATGTAGGCGTAGGTGTCCTGGAAGGCCATGCCGTCGGCAAACAGGCCGACATTTTCCTGGAACTGCTGCAGGGCGGCCTCGGTATGCGGACCAAAGTAGCCGTCGTCTTCGCCACAGGCAAAGCCCAAAACGTTGAGAGCGCGCTGCAGGGCCTGCACATCGGCGCCATGGAAATTGGGCATGCGCAGATAGAGGGTGCGGTCGCCCAGCTTATACGAAGCGTCTACAAGGGCGCTCCAACAGGGGATATCGACGGCATGACCGGCAGCAAGGCCGCTGTCGAGCCTGAAGGTGCTGACGGCCTGCTCAGTGGTGGCTCCAAAGTACTTGTCGGTGACTTCGGCGGCATCAATCGTGTAGCCGAGCTGCAGGAGACGAGACTGCACGTCCTCGACGGCTGCTCCTTGCATGCCCGTTGTAATAGGTTCCATGAACGAACCCCTTTCGGCGTACCATTCGTACTATTTGAGCGTGTGTCGGATAGACAACGCAAAGGGATGCATAAACATGCACTCAACAGTGTAGCAAGTTGTACCCAAATACGCTGCTGACAGGTTTTATTACCCCCGCTAGTTAAGGCGCTCCACAAAGAAATCTGCCATGGAGAGGAACAGCTCGCGTGCGTGCGGATCAAGCTCAACGTTCTCGATGGCCGCTTTGGCCTTGGCGGTCAGGTCGAGCGCGTAAGTGTGGGCGTAATCGATGGAGCCGGTCTCCTGGAAGATCTCCACGGCGCGTGCGAGCTGCGCGGGATCATCGGTGCCCGAGGAAAGAATCGCCTCGACCTCGTCGTGGTGGTGCTCATCAGAGAGGGCGTGTACGGCGACAAGCGTGCGCTTGCCCTCGGTGATGTCGGTGCGGAAGTCCTTGTTGGCGGCTTCCTTAGTGCCGACAAGGTTGAGCAGGTCGTCCTGAATCTGAAAGGCGAGGCCCGTGTGCAGGCCAAAGGCGCGCAGCGCCTCAATCTGCTCCTCGCTGCCGCCGCCGATAATGGCCCCGGCGGCAAGCGGCGTGGCTCCGCTGTAAAACGCGGTCTTGTGCGTAGCCATGTCCAGGTAGTCATCAACCGAGATATCAAAGCGCCCGTCACGGACCCAACCCAGGTCGAGTGCTTGACCCTCGATGGTGCGGACGATCATCTCGGTAAGCTCGTGGAGCACGCGCAGCTTCACGTCGGACTCCAGCGTAGGGTCGTCGAGAACCGTCTTGGTGACCATGGTGAGCGCCAGGTCGCCACAATTGATGGCAAGGCCCGTGCCCTCGGTAAGGTGCATGCAGGGCTTGCCTCGACGAAGCTGTCCGTTGTCGGCGATGTCGTCGTGGATCAGCGCGCCCGACTGGAATTGCTCGATGGCTGCCGCGGCGCTGCGGGCGCTCTCAAAGCTACCGCCCACTGCGGTTGCGGCGAGCATACAGATAAGCGGGCGGTGGCGCTTGCCGGCGTTGGCCGTAAAAGCCGAGAGCGGCGCATACAGGTAGCGCTCGATATCGGCAGAGGTCGCCTGTCCGTCAAAGAACGTGGCCAGATAGTCGTTAATCTGGTCAAAGTGCTGGGCTAAAAAGCTGGTAAACGGACTGGACACGGGTTCTCGCATTCTTTCTGAGGTTGCATTGATGCAATATGCAGACAACATATTGCCACATCAGGGCGTTTGGCGCGGCAGTTTTGGCGATTTAGGACAACGGGCGTGCGTTTGATGGAGCGTGCCTAAATCAGCCTAAAATGCTCGAGCGCCGAAACGACACCGTCATGATCGACGGTGTCGGTCACGTAATCGGCCTTATCCTTGAGATAGTCCGGCGCATCGCCCATGGCGATACCGACATCGACGGCATTCATCAGCGAGACGTCATTGCTGGCGTCGCCAATGCCGTATACGGTTCCGTGGTGGGGATCGAGGGCGTCGAGTACAGACTGGATACCCCCGCGCTTCGTGCATTCGCGGGGCGAGATTTCGGTTACCTCGAGTTCGAGCTCATTAAAGCACAGCAGCGGCTCAAGTGCCTTATCTTGAGCGATGTGGTTGGCGAGCGATGTAGACATCAAGATCTTGTAGACACTGTAATGTTGCAGCTGCGTGACTGCGTCGCCCAGGGTGCGCGCGTATCCGGGAGCATCGGGCGCATCGGCACTCATGCGCACGACGCCGTTGAGGCCCTCAAAGCGGATGACCTCGCCCGATTGCTCAAGGTAGGGGGCAAGACGCTGCAGCATACTGGGCGTCATCGACAGATCGCGAATTGTGTGTCCGTTGATCTCGGCGTAACCGCCCGCAAGACAGACGATGCCGGTCCAGGGCAGCTCAAGAAGTTTGGGGTGGATGCAGCTCAGGGTACGTCCCGTGCAGATAAAGGCCATGTTGCCGTTGGCGACAAACTCGCGGATTGCCTGCGAAACCGCCTCGTTGGGATAGGGGGAGAGGTCCCGCTCGTCTTCGGGAAGGTCTTGGGCGAGCCTGGGGTCTTGCCAGGCGAGCGTTCCGTCGATATCGAAGAAGCAAATATTGCCGCGCTTATGGGCCGCGCTGGCGGCAGGGGAGGCCGAGGTGGTGGGCACAAATTCCGGCTCGAGACCCATGATCTGGTCAAAATGCTCTTTAACGCGGGGAACGGAGATGCCGATAATCACCTGGGCGGTCTTGCCCGTAATGATGAGGCCCTTGGCGCCCACTGCGACAAACGACGCGTTATCTGCAACGATGGAAGGGTCTGCGACCTCGACGCGCAGGCGCGTGGCGCAGTTGGTTGCGCCCACGATATTGCCAACGCCACCTAAAAGCTGAATTACCCGCTCAGCGAGGACGTGATCTTGATCGGATCGACTATTGACCTCGTCATTGGGAGATTGCTCTTTGGCAAAGTCGCTTCCCGTTAAACAATCGATTGCCGCGCGATTGACGACATGATCCTCGCGGCCCGGAGTCTTAAGGTCATAGACCAAGATGAGTGCTCGAAAACTAACAAAAAAGATGAGGCTAAAGGCAAGGCCGATACCGAGCGCCAAAAGATAGGCACTGGCATGCGTGCGCATGAGCGGAATAAAGTTGAAGGCTGCCATCTCCATGAGGCCGCCCGAGAAGATGCCGACGATGCCAAAGAGATTCATGGCTGTGGCAAGGCAAGACGATAAGACGGCGTAGAGCAAAAAGAGCCCGGGGTGGGTGAACATAAAGAGAAACTCGAGTGGCTCGGTAACGCCGCAAACCACCGAAGCGATGATGGCGGGAGCAAGGATGACCCTGAGGCCGGCGCGGCGCTCGGGTTTTGCGGTGGAGTAGAACGCAGCTGCGATGGCAGGAAGGCCAAAGAGCTTGACCCAGCCGGTGGCGGTAAAACCGGCCCACGGCGCAAGCTCATTAAGGGGGCGCGTGCTATGGGAGAGGATGGGGAGCAAACTGCTCCACGTGGCGTAGATGCCGTCGTTAATGACCAGGTTGTCGTAGTAGATCGGCATGTAGAGCAGGTGGTGCAGGCCAAAGGGCTCGAGTGCTCGTTCTAAAAAGACAAAGATGCCCACGCCAAAGGGACCGACGCCTGCAAGCGCGTGACGCAGCGTATCGGTTACATCGTATACGTAGGGCACGATGGCGGCCGAGATAGCAGCAAGGGCAAACACGGCAAAAAAGCTGATGAGGTAGACCAGCGAGGAGCCCGAGAAGGTGCCGAGCCAATCGGGAACCTTGGCATCGTAGAAGCGGTCATGGATGGCAACGACGGTTGCCGATACCGCCAGCGGGCCGATAATGCCGGTGTCGAGCGTCTTGATGCCGTCGATGACGGTGATACCGCTGGCGGAGGTCAAAGATGACGGGTACTCAAGTCCAAGGTTGTCTCCGCTCAGCTTAATGATCTCGCTCAAAAAGAAGCAGTAGGCAAAATAGGCGACGAGAGCCTCGAGGCAGCAACGAGCCGGTTGTTTTTGGGCAAGACCGATGGGCAGCGCTACGGCAAAAAGGAGCGGGAGGCGTTTAAAGACCGTCCACGAGCCGCGCTGGATGATAGCCCAGAAAACGTACCAAGGGGTTCCGTATACGGCGAGATCGCCGACGATGTCCGCAGTCGTTGCGAGAGCGGAGACGCCGACCATGAGGCCTGATATAGAAAACAGCATGGCGGGCGCGAACATTGCCCCGCCAAAGCGTTGGATTTTTTGCAGCATGTTCTGCCTTCCGAATATCGAGGCGCGTTGCGCGTGGGGAAACGTTTAAACAATGGATTCATTGTAGAGGACCAGACGAGTGTCGTACCGGCAGTTTTGAGCGAAACCGATTTGGGCATGACAGAAACCGTCAACGGCTAAATCCTGTCGCTTCACCGATATTCGGTTTAAACAACTTTAAGAAATGCTATCGTGCCTAGCCGGAAATGAATAATGTAGAGGTGAAACAATGCCAAAAGCGATATACGAAGGAATCTACCGAGAAATACGCTCGCGCATCATTAATGGGACCTATGCGTTTCAGGAGATGCTGCCAACCGAAGCCGAGCTGACCGCGGAATTTGGCTGCACGCGCAATACCGTCCGCCGCGCTTTGAGCATGCTGGCCGACGGGATGTTTGTGCAGCCCATACACGGCAAGGGCGTGCGCGTTATTTGGCTTAAGGGCGAAACCGACATGTTGGGCGCACTCGAAGAGGTTGAGTCGTTTGGCGAGTTTGCAAAGCGCAACAATGCCGTTGCATCGACGGACGTTAAGTCTTTCGAACATCTGGTTTGCACCGAGCAACTCTCTCGTCACCTGGGCTTTAAGGTGGGCGAGGAGTTGATTCGCGTAGTGCGTGTCCGAAGCCTCAACGGCAACGCGCGCCAAGTGGACCATGGCTATTTTTTGGCGTCGATCGCCAAGGGCCTGACTCCCGAGATCGCGGCAGATTCTATTTACGGCTATCTGGAGCACAAGCGCGGTGTCAAAGTGATGGCGAGCCGTCGTACGGTGAGTGTCGAGCTCGCCAACGATGAGGACTGCAGCTATCTTGACCTCGGCAAATACAACTGCGTTGCCGTCATGGAGAGTCAGTCGTACACCTCGGATGGCATCTTGTTTGAGGTGACGCACACTCGCACACACCCCGAGATCTTCCATTACTGCGTCAATTCCAAGCGATAGCCGGCTAGCTCGCAGCCTGACGAGACTCATGGCCTCAAAGAGAAAACGCCCGGTCAAACCGACGGTACATCGGCTTGACCGGGCGTTTTCTCTGCATTAGATAACAAATAATTGTTTATACAAAACTTGTCAAGTATCAAGTTGAAATTACCGTTCACCGAAGTTTTTCTACCGCTCTAGTAATACTTGTTCAAACAACTAGCCAAATGGCGTATCGTTCAAATCAGCAAAAGGGGCAAAGTCCCCGAGCCAATCTCCGAAGGCGGCGGCAAAGGGTGCCGCCACGGTGTGAAAGGGTGGATTGTAATGAAGAACGAAATGAGCAGAAGGCAGTTCCTGGGCTTTGCTGGTTCCGCGGCTGCAGTTCTTGGTCTGGGCCTCGTGGGTTGCGGTGGTTCTGCCGGCTCCGGCTCCTCTGCTTCTGGTGACGCTGCCGAGGTCTACTTCCTCCAATTCAAGCCCGAGGTCGACAAGGAGTGGAAGGAGATCGCCAAGGCCTATAAGAAGGAGAAGGGCGTCGAGGTCAAGATCGTGACCGCCGCTTCCAACACCTACGAGGAGAAGCTTAAGTCCGAGATGTCCAAGAGCTCCGCTCCGACCCTGTTCCAGGTCAACGGCCCCACCGGTCTTAAGAACTGGAAGGATTACTGCGCCGACCTGTCCGATACCAAGCTCCGCGGTGAGCTCATTGACGACTCCCTGGCTCTGCAGTCCGACGGCAAGGATGTGTGCATCGACTGGGTCCAGGAGAGCTTCGGCATCATCTACAACAAGCAGCTGCTCGAGAAGGCTGGCTACAAGGCCGAGGACATCAACTCCTTCGACAAGCTGAAGGCTTGTGCCGACGACATCCAGGCCCGCAAGGACGAGCTTGGTGTCGAGGGTGCCTTCACTTCCGCCGGCATGGACGACTCCTCCAGCTGGCGCTACACCACCCACCTTGCCAACATGCCGCTCTACTACGAGTTTGAGAAGGAGCACAACCAGGAGGACGACGAGATCAAGGGTGAGTTCCTCGACAACTACAAGCAGATCTTCGACCTGTACATCACCGACTCCACCTGCGATCCTTCGCAGCTTGCTTCCAAGACCGGCGACGACGCCACCAACGAGTTCGCAACCGGCAAGGCCGTCTTCTACCAGAACGGCTCTTGGGCCTACTCTGACCTCGTCAAGGCCGGCATGACCGACGATCAGATTGGCATGATGCCGATCTACATCGGTGTTGACGGCGAGGAGAACCAGGGCCTGTGCTCCGGCGGCGAGAACTACTGGTGCGTCAGTTCCCAGGCTTCCGAGGATGCCCAGAAGGCCACCGAGGACTTCATGTATTGGTGCGTCACCGCTGACACCCCGACCAGCATCATCGCCGACAAGATGGGTCTGACCGCTCCGTTCAAGAGCGCCAAGGAGACCACCAACGTCTTCTCGCAGCAGGCCGTTGCCATGGCCAAGGACGGCAAGAAGACCGTCGCTTGGGACTTCGTCTACATTCCCTCCGAGGAGTGGAAGAAGAACCTCAAGCAGGCTCTGATTGCCTACGCTGCCGATAACAGCAAGTGGGACGGCGTCAAGAACGCCTTCGTCGATGGCTGGAAGACCGAGAAGGCCGCTTCCGAGTAAGCAGTTGCTGCCCAAGCTATCTGATTAGCGACAGGGGGGCGGGCAGACGTTGGTTTGCCCGCCCCCTGCATATTGAAAGGACCCTTTTATGGGCAAAGCACTCAAGCGCTGGTGGCCGCTCTTTATGCTGCCCACGTGCCTGGCGTTTATGATCGGGTTCGTGATCCCTTTTATCCAGGGCTTCTATCTCTCGTTCTGCCAGTTTATTATCATTAGTAACGCGCACTTTGTCGGTATCGAGAACTACGTGCGCGCGCTGTCCGATCCGCAGTTCTCCACGTCGTTCTTCTTTACCGTGGCGTTTGCCTTCCTGTCGACGGTGCTCATCACCGTGATCGCCCTGGCCATTGCGCAGGCGCTCACCCGCAAGGCGCTCAAAGGCACCAACATCTTCCGTACGATCTTCTTTATGCCTAACCTGATCGGCGGCATCGTGCTGGGCTACATTTGGCAGATTCTGATCAACTGCCTGCTCTCCAACGTGGGCGCCCAGCTCATCGCTCTTAACTCTGCTGCTGGCTTCTGGGGCCTTATCATCCTGACCCTGTGGCAGCAGGTCGGCTACATGATGATCATCTACATCGCTGGTCTGCAGTCCATTCCGTCCGATTACATCGAGGCCGCCAAGGTCGACGGCGCTACGGCATGGCAGACGTTTTGGAAGGTTAAGATCCCTAACCTGATGCCGACCATCACCATCTGCCTGTTCCTGTCCATCACCAACGGCTTTAAGCTGTTCGACCAGAACCTCGCCCTTACCGGCGGCGCCCCCGCGCACTCCACCGAGATGCTCGCCCTGAACATCTACAACACGTTCTATTCGCGTGCCGGTATCGCATGGCAGGGCATTGGTCAGGCCAAGGCGGTTATCTTCTGCATCCTGGTCGTGGCCATCTCCATGATCCAGCTTAAGGCCACGAGGTCCAAGGAGGTGCAGCAGTAATGAAACGCGATAAGGTTATCAACCGCGCGCTCTCGATTTTCTTTACGATCCTGTCGCTCGCGTGGATCTACCCCGTGTTCATGATTGCGCTTAATTCTTTTAAGAAAGCGACCGCAATCAGCACCACCACGGCATTCGATCTGCTCACGCCCGAGACGTTCAACGGCCTCGCAAACTACATGCACGCCCTTAACGAGCAGGGCTTTGCCTCGGCATTTATGTACTCGCTCATCATCACGGTCACGTCGGTCGTGCTGATCTTGGTGTGCTGCTCCATGTGCGCTTGGTACGTGGTTCGTGTCAACAACAAGATCTCGAACTTCTTCTATTACCTGTTCGTGTTCTCGATGGTCGTGCCGTTCCAGATGCTCATGTTCACGCTGTCCAATTTGGCGGACCGCATCGGCTTCAACACGCCGTTCAACATCTGCTTTATCTACCTCGGCTTTGGCGCGGGCCTGGCGGTCTTTATGTTCGCCGGTTTTGTAAAGAACATCCCGCTCGAGATCGAGGAGGCGGCCATGATTGATGGCTGCAACCCGGTCCAGGTGTTCTTTAAGATCGTCCTTCCCATCATGAAGCCCACCTATCTTTCGGTCGGCATCCTCGAGACCATGTGGGTCTGGAACGACTATCTGCTGCCCTACCTTACGCTCGACTCCACCAAGTACAAGACCATTCCTATCTTGATCCAGTACTTCCGCGGCGGCTACGGCCACGTCGAGCTCGGCCCCATGATGGCCTGCATCATGATGGTCGTTATCCCCATCGTTATCATGTACATCCTCTGTCAGAAGTACATCATCGACGGCGTGGTGGCAGGTGCCGTCAAGGGCTGATGCCGTAACTGTTTTGCAAGTTTCTGCGGCGCCCCTCAGCGCGGCGCCGCATATCGAAAGGTAGAGACATGGCCGAGATCGTTCTCAAACATGTTCAGAAGGTGTATCCCAACAACGAGTCAAAAAAGAAGGGCTTCTTTGGCAAAAAGAAGAAGACCGAGGAGAAGAAGCACAACCTCAAGGTTACCGAGGACGGTGTGCTCGCTGTAGAGGACTTCAACCTCACCGTTCACGACCAGGAGTTCGTCGTCCTCGTTGGCCCCTCTGGCTGCGGTAAGTCCACGACGATGCGCATGGTCGCCGGCCTGGAGGACATTACCTCGGGCGATGTGCTCATCGACGGCAAGCGTGTCAACGACGTGGCGCCCAAGGACCGCGACATCGCCATGGTGTTCCAGAGCTACGCTCTGTACCCCAATATGACGGTGTACGAGAACATGGCATTTACGCTCGAGCTCAAGAAGGTTCCCAAGGACGAGATCGACCGCAAGGTTCGCTCTGCTGCCGAGATTCTGGGCATTACCGAGTACCTCGACCGTAAGCCCAAGGCACTCTCCGGCGGCCAGCGCCAGCGTGTCGCTATCGGCCGCGCCATCGTGCGTGACCCCAAGGTCTTCCTGATGGACGAGCCGCTGTCCAACCTGGACGCCAAGCTTCGTAACCAGATGCGTGCCGAGCTCATTAAGCTGCGCCACGAGATCAAGGGCACGTTCATTTATGTTACTCACGACCAGACCGAGGCCATGACCCTTGGCGACCGTATCGTGGTCATGAAGGACGGCGTCGTCCAGCAGATCGCCACGCCGCAGGAGGTCTTCAACCATCCCGCGAACATCTTCGTCGCCGGCTTCATCGGCGTGCCGCAGATGAACTTCTTCGATGCCCAGCTGGTGCGCTCGGGCAACGGCTTTACCGTCAAGACCGAGGATATGAACGTGGCACTCGCCCCCGAGACTTGCGCTCAACTTGCCCTCAACTGGGACGGCGGCGACGTGAAGGAGATTACGGCCGGCGTGCGTCCCGAGCAGATCCTGCTTGCTGACAAGGGCGAGGAGGGCGCGCTCCAGGGTACCGTCGAGGTGACCGAGCTCATGGGCTCGACCGAGCATGTCCACGTGACCGCTCCCGACGGCCAGTTTGTTCTGATTATCCCCGTCGTCGACCTCGAGGCCAAGGGCGCGCTCAAGGCTGGCGACACCATCTGGTTCAAGTTCGAGAAGAACGCGACCCACCTCTTCGATAAGGTCTCTGGCAAGAACCTTATCTAGGCCGGTGCATCCAGGCCCTCCCTTTGGGCGACTGCGGTATTGCCATCCTTTTGCCGCGGTCACATATAAGGCTCCCCTCCCGTCCACTGGGCGAGAGGGGAGCCTTTCTTTGTGTTGGGGCTGTCTGACCGGTCGTTTGTCTCGATCTGTAACGGGTGAGGCTGATTTCGGACGTTAGATGTTACAGATCGAGACGGTTCCGCTGAGCTAACCATTTCATCTAAATCTGTAACACCAAAGGTGAATTTCAGCTGCTAGATGTTACAGATCGAGATAAACCCAAGGGGAGGGGCCGGTATGTCTCAATCTGTAACAGCTGGGACCGTTTTTACCGAGTAGTTGTTACAGATCGAGATTGTTTGGCCGAGTCGGGTCACAGGGTAACGTGCGGGCACAAAAAACGGAGCCGTGTTGCCACGACTCCGCTTTCAAGAGGATGGGTAAAGGAAACGAAATTAGCTCAGGTGCCAAATCTCGTCGTTGTACTGGGAAATGGTGCGGTCGGACGAGAAGGTGCCGGCGTTGGCAATATTGATGAGCGTCTTGCGCATCCAGGTGTCCTGGTCCTCATAGTCGGCCAGCACGCGCTCCTTGGTCTGGATGTACTCCTCAATGTCGAGCAGGGCCATAAACCAGTCCTTGCCCTTAATGTCGTCGTGCAGGCGCTGCAGGCGCTCGGCGTTGCCGGTCGCCATAAAGGCGGGGTTGGTGATAAAGTCCACCAGCAGCTTGATACCGGGCTTGCGGTAGAGCACACCGGCGTCATAGGTGCCGTCGGCATAGAGCTGCTCGACCTGTTTGGACGAGGCACCAAAGGTATAGATGTTCTCGTCGCCCACGAGCTCGGCAATCTCCACGTTGGCGCCGTCGAGCGTGCACAGGGTTAGGGCGCCGTTGAGCATGAACTTCATGTTGGATGTGCCGCTCGCCTCCTTGGAGGCCAGGCTGATCTGCTCGGAGATATCAGCGGCGGGGATCACGCGCTCGGCGGCGGTGACGTTGTAGTTCTCGATCATGACAACCTGCAGGTAGGGAGCTACGTCGGGGTCGTTTGCAATCCACTGCGACAGCGTCAAGATCAGATGGATGATGTCCTGCGCGATAGTGTAGGCAGGCGCCGCCTTGCCGCCAAAGATGATGGTGACGGGGTGCTTAGGTCTGTTGCCGTTCTTGATATCGAGGTACTTCCAGATGATGTAGAGCGCGAGCATCTGCTGGCGCTTGTACTCGTGGATGCGCTTGACCTGGACGTCGATGATGGCGTTGGAGGGAATGGTCACGCCCTGCTCGAGCGCCATGAACTGGCGCATGATGGCCTTGGCCTCGACCTTGGTGGCGGCCAGGCGCTCAAGAACGTCCTTGTCGTCGGCGAACTTGGCGAGTTTGCTCAGATCGCCGGTGCTGCGCCAGTCGGTGCCGATCACATCGTCGAGCAGGCTGGCGAGCGCGGGGTTGGCCCCATGGATCCAGCGGCGGAAGGTGATGCCGTTGGTCTTGTTGGAGAACTTCTCGGGATAGATCTCGTAGAACGGATGAAGCTCGGTGTCCTCCAGGATCTTGGTGTGGAGGGCGGCAACGCCGTTGATGGAGAAGCCAAAGTGGATGTCCATGTGGGCCATGTGGACGGTATCGTGTTCGTCGATGATGGCGACGCGCGGGTCATCGTGCTCGGCCTTCGCGATCTCATCGAGCTTGACGATAATGTCGGCGATGGCAGGGGAGACCTTCTGCAGGCTGGCGAGCGGCCACTTCTCGAGCGCCTCGGCAAGAATCGTGTGGTTAGTGTAGGCGACCATGGAGCGTACGATGGTCACGGCCTCGTCAAACTCGATGCCATGCTCGGTGGTGAGCAAGCGAATGAGCTCGGGGATGACCATGGTGGGGTGCGTGTCGTTAATTTGGACCACGGCATAGTCGGCCAGATCGTGCAGGTTGCTGCCGCGCTCGACGGCCTCGTCGATCAGGAGCTGGGCGGCGTTGCTCACCATGAAGTACTCCTGATAGATGCGAAGTAGGCGGCCCTGCTCGTCGGAATCGTCGGGGTAGAGGAACAAGGTGAGGTTCTTGGCGATCTCGGTCTTGTCGAAGTCGATGGAGCTGCCGGGGACCAGGCCGTCGTCGACGCTCGCCAGGTCGAACAGGCGCAGGCGGTTCTTGGTGGGCTGGCCGTAACCGGGCACATCGATGTTGACGAGCTTGGAAGTAACGGCAAAATCGCCGAACTCGACGGTGTAGGAGCGGTCATCGTCGACTAGGATGTCCTGCTCACCGAGCCACTCGTCGGGGACGGCCTTCTGCTGGTTGTCGACAAAGCGCTGACGGAACAGACCGTAGTGATAGTTGAGGCCCACGCCATCGCCGGTCAAGCCCAGCGTGGCGATGGAATCCAGGAAGCATGCGGCCAAGCGGCCCAGGCCGCCGTTGCCGAGTGACGGCTCGACCTCGAATTCCTCGATCTTGTTGAGGTCGTGGCCTGCGGCGGTGAGCTGGTCCTTAACCTCGTCGTAGATGCCGAGGTCGATCATGTTGTTGATGAGCAGCTTGCCGATCAAAAATTCGGCGGAAATGTAATAGAGCTTTTTCTTGCCGTTGTTGAGCGGGCGGGCGGCGGAGCGCTCCTGCACGAGTTTGACCAGCAGCTTGTAAATGCGACGGTCGTCGAGCTGCTCGAGCGAGGTGCCAAAAGACTGCTCGGCGAGTTCCATGAGGTTAATTTGGGGCATGTTTTCTCCTGTGATGGGTTGTTTCATGTCTGCAATTCATAAGAAGCCCACGCGAGGGGATTGGGGTGGCCTCGCGCGGGAAAAGCAAGCGCGTCCGCACGGTGGGGAGGGGTCGGGCGCGGTGGCTCCTATTGAGGAAGCTCGATTTCGGCTTCCGACGGGATGCGGAAGTAGGTCTCGGTCCAGTCGGTGAGTTTGTGCTCGAGCTCGCGGGTGATGGCGCCGTCGAGCATGCGCCAGGTCCAGTTGCCGCCCAGCGTGGCAGGGGTGTTGATGCGCGCCTCGTTGCCCAAGTTGAGCAGGTCCTGCATGGTGTAGATGCACGTGTCGCTCACGCTGGCGGCGATGGTGCGATTGAGTGCATCTGCCATGGGTTCGCCGGCCTGCTGATGGGTGTACAGGGCTGCCTGCTCGCGCTGACGCGGGGTGGCCGTTCCCTCAAACCAACCGCGCGCCGTCTCGTTGTCGTGGGTGCCCACATAGGCGACGGTGTTGGCGATGTAGTTATGCGGCAGGTAGTACGAGTTGGTGCCCTCAAAGGCAAACTGCAGGATCTTCATGCCGGGGAAGCCCGAGTTGTCGCGCATGTCGATGACGCCGGGGGTGAGGAAGCCCAGGTCCTCGGCGATGATGGGCAGCGTGCCGAGCTTTTCCTCGAGCGTCTTGAAGAACTTGAGGCCGGGACCCTGCGTCCACGAACCGTAGGACGAATCGGGCGAGGAGAACGGCACCTCCCAATAGGCCTCGAAGCCGCGGAAGTGATCCAGGCGGATGACGTCGTACATGTCGAGGGCGGCGCGAATGCGGCCCTCCCACCAGGAGAAGCCGTCGGACTCCATGGCGTCCCAGTCGTAGATGGGGTTGCCCCAGTACTGGCCGGTGGCCGAGAACTGGTCGGGCGGCGTGCCGGCGACGCTCACGGGATTGCCGGCGGCGTCGATCTTAAAGAGCTCAGGCGTCGCCCACATCTCGACGGAGTCACGCGAGACATAGATGGGCAGGTCGCCGATGATGAGAATGTCGCGCTCGTTGGCATAGGCCTTGAGGCGGCTCCATTGGCGGTCGAAGAAATACTGCGTCATCTGGTGGTAGAGCATGCGCGCGGGATGGGCGGCGCAGACCTTGGCAGATGCTTCGCCGCGGGTGCGCAGTTCTGCGGGCCACTCCCAAAACGCCTTGAGTCCGCACTCCTCTTTGACGGTCATGAACTCGCAGTAGGGGATGAGCCAGTCCTCGTTGGCCTGGATAAAGTCATCGAAATCGGCCGGCTTGTCGGCAGCAAAGCGCTCGGCGGCGCGGTCGAGAATCTGACGGCGGCCGCCAAAGATAGCACCGTAGTCAACATTGCTGGGGTCGGATCCCAGGTACACGCCATCGATATCGCGCTGCTCCAGATACCCTGCCTCGATAAGCTCGGCAAAGTCGATAAAGTTGGGGTTGCCTGCGCGGGCCGAGAACGACTGATAGGGCGAATCGCCATAGCTGGTCGTCGTAAGGGGCAGAATCTGCCAGTAATGTTGTTTGCACGAGGCGAGAAAATCGACGAAGTCGTAGGCATTCCAGCCAAAGCCGCCGATTCCGTATGGTCCGGGCAGAGATGAGACGGGCATGAGGACGCCGCTTGCACGCTCCATGAATGCGCTCACCAACCTTCTTGTTGTGGGGTCGGCCTGCCGATGGGTGTGCAGTCCGCCTCCGATGTTCTGATTCGATACGCCTATTGTAAAACATGTTGTTTAAACATGTACAGGTAAGATAAAAAAGTTGGTCGATTTTCGGCGAATGGTTACATGCCATGAAAAAGCCCCGACCCCACAACGTGAGATCGGGGCAAGAGCGGTATGTAGGTTTTTGCTACTCGGCGTCGGCGAAGCCGTTGGGGTTGTGGCTCTGCCAGTTCCAGCTATCGCGGCACATGTCCGCGATGTCGTACTGGGCCTTCCAGCCCATCATGCGCTCGGCCTTGGAGGCATCGCACCAGTTGGCAGCGATGTCGCCGGCGCGGCGCTCGCGGATCACGTAGGGCAGCTCCTTGCCACAAGCCTTGGAGAAGGCGGCGACGACCTCGAGTACCGAGGTGCCGGTGCCGGTGCCCAAGTTAAAGATCTCGACGCCGGTCTTGCCGTTCATCCAGTTAAGGGCGGCAACGTGACCAGAGGCCAGATCGCACACGTGGATGTAGTCGCGCACGCCGGTGCCGTCGGGGGTGGGGTAGTCGTTGCCAAAGACCTGAACGGCCTCGAGCTTGCCCACGGCGACCTGGGCGACATAGGGCACCAAGTTGTTGGGGATGCCCTTGGGGTCCTCGCCGATCAGGCCCGACGGATGAGCGCCAATGGGGTTGAAGTAACGGAGCAGCACGACGTCCCACTCGGGGTCGGCGGTGTGGACGTCCATAAGGATCTGCTCGATCATCCACTTGGTCCAACCATAGGGGTTGGTCGCGGGCTTCTTAGGATCCTCCTCGGTGACGGGCGGGTTGTCCGGGTCGCCGTAGACGGTCGAGGAGCTCGAGAAGATGATGGACTTGCAGCCATGGTTGCGCATGACGTCGATGAGCACCAGGGTGTTCTCGATGTTGTTGTGGTAGTACTCGACGGGCTTGCTCACTGACTCGCCGACGGCCTTAAAGCCGGCAAAGTGGATGACGCGGTCGATCTGATGGGTATCGAAGATCTTGTTCATCGCCTCGCGGTCGAGCACGTTGGCCTCGTAGAAGGTGAGGTTCTTGGCGGCCTCGTCGCCCACGATGGTCTTGACGCGGTCGACGGCGACGGCGCTGGAGTTGGAAAGATCATCGACGATGACGACCTGGTAGCCACCCTCGAGCAGCTGAACGACGGTGTGCGAGCCGATAAAGCCGGCGCCACCGGTAACGAGGACGCAGGTGTCTTTGGGGTCGAGTGCTTTGGACATGTAG
Source organism: uncultured bacterium (assembly GCA_905216045.1). Taxonomy (GTDB): domain Bacteria; phylum Actinomycetota; class Coriobacteriia; order Coriobacteriales; family Coriobacteriaceae; genus Collinsella. Next base: position 9,794 of record CAJMSL010000008.1, on the reverse strand, counting down.
TCTCCTATCGAATCAGGAACACTTCTTCAGGGGAGTATAGCGCAGGCAGGGACGCCCAAATCGTGCGCTGTAGGAAAAGCGGAGGATTGTGCCAACGTACTCATAGAAGAGCTTGCGTACGCATAACCTGATCTTTGACATTTGCTTACGAGCCGCTGACCTTGTAGTTTCCTGCCGTTCGTGGAAATCGTTGGGACGCGCCATATGTACGCTAATATGTATGAGTTGAGCGACATATAAATAAACATGTAACGGAGTACATATGCCACCAAACAGCGATTCCATCCTTTCCCAGGAGCTCTCGCGCCGCACTGCCCTCAAGGCCCTGTTCGGCGCCGCTTCTGCGGCAGTTCTTTTTGGCCTGCCCGCTCGCGCCCATGCGGCGGAGGCTTCCAAAGAAACAACCGATAAACTGAATGCCGCCCAGGCCCAGCTCGACGAGGTTCAGGCCCAGCTCGACAGCATCGCAAATGAGTATGCGGCGCTGGCCAACAAGAATGCCCAGACCCTCAACGACATCGAGAATGTCCAGGGCAAGATTGACGACACGCAGGCCCAGATCGATGAAAAGAAGGCCGAGCTCAAGAAGAAGCGCAACGACCTTTCCGATCGCGTGGCCGCCAGCTACAAGTCCGGCGGCACGAACATCCTGTCGCTGCTGCTGGCCTCTGGCTCGTTTGAGGAACTCGTCGCTAATGCGCACTATGTTGAGAAGATCAACAAGAGCGACCGCGACGCCATCGAGGACATTCAGACCATCCAGGAAGAGCTCGATGCGCAAAAGACCGAGCTTGAGTCGCAGAAAGCCGACTTAGAGAAGCTCAAGGACCAGCAGACGGCTCAGATGCAGGATATGCAGGCCAAGCAGCAAGAAGTCCAGACCGTGCTGAACGGTCTTTCCGACGACGTCAAGGAGCTCATGGCTCAGCGCGATTCCGAGATCCTCGCTGCCGCCCAGGCCGAGGAGGCTGCTAGGAAGGCTGCCGCTGCCGCGGCTGCCGCGAACAAGAACAATTCCTACTCGGGTGGTTCAAGCTCGGGTGGCGGATCGTATGCGCCCGGAACCCCGCAACAGAATGCCGGCTCGGGCAAACAGCAGGCCGTCGTCAACGCGTGCTACTCCACGCCTTCGCCGGGTCAGAACTGGTGCGCGGCGTGGGTTACCAATGTCTTCCGTAACGCCGGCGTTGGCTACTTTGGCGGTAACGCGTGCGATATGTTTAACGCATGGTGCTATAGCTCCGACCGCTCGGCGCTGCAGGTGGGCATGATCGTGGCCGACTCATCGCATAGCGGCACCGGCATGCCGGGTCTGATCTATGGCCACGTGGGCATCTATGTTGGCGGCGGCATCGTCATGAGCAATGAGGGCGCCATTACGTCTAAGTCGCTTGATTCGTTTATTAGCTTCTATGGCACTGGCTCTGGCGTGCGTTGGGGCTGGCTCGGCGGTATTGCGCTGTCGTAAAGCCGACGGGGCCGCGTGCCCGCCCGCAATATATTTGATTGCCTGCTCGGGCAGTCCTGCGCAAGACGAAGGCCACATTAAGTGGCCTTCTTTGCGTGCGGAACTCGCGATCAATCAAATATATTGCGGGCGGGCACGCGGCCCTCTCGGGTTCGGGGCGCGACACACCGGACTGGGTTATCTGAATAAATATGGCGAAGGCCCCTTTCGGGGCCTTCTTTGTTAAAGGAATTCGCCTACTCGGTGGACTTCGGGTTCTAGGTCTACGTCGAACTGCTCTTTGACTTTGGCTTGGATGTCGCGGATGAGTTCGTCGACGTCGGCGGCGGTGGCGTGGTCGGCGTTGACGATAAAGCCGCAGTGCTTTTCGCTTACCTGCGCGCCGCCAACGGCGTGTCCTCGCAGGCCGGCATCCATGATGAGCTTGCCGGCAAAGTAGCCCTCGGGGCGCTTGAAGGTGGAGCCGGCACTCGGCATGTCGAGCGGCTGCTTGTCCTCGCGGCGCTGGCGGTAGTCGTCCATGTCGGCCTTGATCATCGCGGCGTTGCCTGGTGCGAGGTTGAAGGTGGCAGAAAGAACGATAAAGCCGTCGTCGGCGATGCGGCTCTTGCGATAGCCCAGGTTGAGTTCGTCGACATCGAACTCGATGATGTTGCCGCTACCGCGGGTGCCGTCGTCGAGCTGGCGAGCGGGTTTGTAGACGCGCACGGACTCCAGCACATCGGCCATGCAGGCACCGTAGGCACCGGCGTTCATGTAGCAGGCGCCGCCGACCGATCCGGGGATGCCCGAGATGGGCTCCATGCCGGTGAGACCGGCCTCGGCTGCCGCAGCGGCGACATCGGAAAGTAAGGCGCCGGCTGCCGCCGTGACGTGCGTGCCGTCGACCGTAATGTCGGAGAGGCCTTCGCCCAGCGCCACGACGACGCCGCGGATGCCCTTGTCGCCGACGAGCAGGTCGGAGCCGTTGCCCACGATGGTGAGGGGCAGATCGCAGCGATAGCAGGTATCGAGTGTGGCGACGAGGCCCTGCTCGGTATCGGGCGTGACAAAGACGTCGGCCGGGCCGCCGATCTTAAACGTGGTGTGCTCGCGCATGGGCTCGCTCATCAGCACGTTGTCCTCGCCGGCAACGCCAGCAAGCGCGCACAGCAGGTCCTCGTTAAAAAAGTCGTTCTCGTGCATACGAATATCCGCCTTTTGGTGGTCGTTGTCATCAATCGATTGCAATATACCCCACCTGGACGGATTTGGTGCGCTGGCGGCGATAAAACAGCCGTCTACCGGATTGGTAAAGTGTTTATCACCGAGGTAGAGGGGTAGTCGCTATACTTTCAAGAGATTGCGCGTAAACCCGGAAGGAGCGAGATGGCCAACAAAGTCACCCTCAAGCAGATCGCCCAGGAGGTGGGGCTTTCCCCCTCGTCGGTCTCGCTTGTGCTCAATAATCGGCCCTGTCGCATCTCGGAAGAAAACCGCAAACTCATCAAGGAGGTCGCGGCGCGCAACCACTATGTTCCTAACCAGATTGCGCGTAGTTTGGTCATGCGCGAGTCGCGCACGCTGGGCCTTATCGTCCCTAACATCGAGAGCCGCTTTTTTGCCTCGCTCGCCGGTAGCCTGGAAAAGCGCTGCCGCGAGGATGGCTATGCGCTCTTCATTACCAGCTCGGGTGGAAGCGCCGATGACGATCTGGAGCTGCTGCGCCAGCTGGTGACGCGCGGCGTTGATGGCGTCTTCCTGGTCGTGGGCGACGAGTTCTCCGACGACCGTGCCCTGCGCGAAGAAGTCAGCCACCTGCCCATCCCGGCCGTAATGGTCGACCGTGCCATTGAAGGGCTCGAGTGCGACAAAGTGATGTTCGACCACGAGATGGGTGGCTACATGGCCACCCGCTATCTGATCGAGCAGGGCCACCGTCGCATTGCCTGCTTGGTTAACGCGCGCCGTTCCAATACGGGGCGTAAGCGACTTGCCGGCTATGAGCGCGCACTGCGCGAGGTTGGCTTGCCTATCGACGCGCGTTTGGAGTTTGAGAGCGAGTACTACATTCCGAGTGCCTACGAGGCCTCGGAGGCGGTGCTCGCAACTGATGCCACCGCCGTGTTCGCAAGCTCGGATAACATTGCCCTCGGTCTGCTCAAGCGCTTACACGAGATGGGGAAGAGCATCCCAGGCGATATCTCGGTCGTAAGCTATGACAACTCGGCGGCCGACGTTCTCTTTGAGCCGGCGCTGACTGCGATTGAGCAGGATCCCGGTGTCCTTGCGGGGCATGCTTTTGGCTGTATGTCCAAGCGTCTTGCCGGTAGGGGCGGTAGACGTGCCGAAGAGGTCGTTCTGGAGCCGGCGCTTATCGTGAAGGGCAGTGTGCTTGATCTTACCGAATATAGCTAAGCGCACTTGTTTGTTTGCATAGATTGCATGCGGAGTGTCCGCTATTTGCCGGCGGGGCCGGGGAGGCATACTTTGTTTTGAGAAGTTCGCGGAGCCCACTTCCAAAACCAAGCACCCCACCCCGGCCCTCGTCTGTGAACCCTTCCGCTGGGCGAGCCATAGACGCCGCGTACCGATAGGGTAAGGCGGCGGCTTGAAATTGGTGCTATATTCAGCTTGAGTTGTTTAATGCTAGTACGGGAGGCTGATATGGGGCTGTTCAAGAAGAAAAACCCGCAGGATGCCTTTGATCCCGATGTGTTTACCATCACGGATACGATTTTGGACCCGCCGCGGTTTACATTTTTGCCGGCTATCTACCAGGACGCCACGCGCCGCAAGTGGGCCGTGCATCAGCGCGGCGGCGAGCCGAAGATTTTTGACTATGCGGACGTGTTGCAGTGCGAAGTGGCCGAGGCGGGCGATCCGGAGGCCGAAGAAGCGGTCTCTAAACAGGAATTTGCCCAGCGTATCCTGGCAAATCCTGCCAAGGCGGCGAAAATAAACGCTGCCAAGCGTAATATGTGTCTTGGTATGGGCGTTGTTGTGGCGGTTCAGACGGGAAAAGACGAGGTTTCCAAATTAGAGATTCCCGTTATGACCGACGAGGTCAAACGCGATTCAAGTCTATATAAGTCGTATCGGAATGTCGCCGAGAAGATCAAGGCCGAATTTGATGCCATGGGAGGGCTGGCCTAATTTTGGCGGCATACGTGTCTGAATGAGGAGTCTGTGCAATGACAGGCGAATCTTATGCAATCCCCCCCAAAGATCGTGCTGTTGAGGGAATTCTTTGGTATATCCAGCACCATCAGCTTGCCGGCGGCGATCGCCTGCCGGCCGAGCGCGTGCTGTGCGAAGAGATTGGCGTTTCGCGTACGGCGTTGCGTGCCGGTATCACGCGGCTTATCTCGTGTGGAACGCTCGAGAGCCGTCGCGGATCGGGCACGTATGTGTGTCCTCCCAAGCCGCTGAACATTTTCCAGGAAACGTATAACTTTTCCGATGCTGTGCGGACTGCCGGCCTGCACCCCTCTTCTCGTCTGGTTTCCACCGGGACCATCGAGGCGGATGAGGCGCTTGCCGACAAGCTTGGGGTGGCTGTAGGCGCTCCCTTGCTCCGCATGCAGCGCGTTCGACTTATTGAGGGCGAGCCGACGTCAATCGAGACGGCTCACGTTAACCTGTCCCTGTGCCCATCGCTTATCGAGCACGATTTTGAGTGCGAGAGCCTTTACGATGTCTTGCTCAAAGAAGGTGGCGTGCGTGTTGAGCATGGACGTGAGCATATCTCCATCTCGCGTTTGAACGCCGAAGAGGCCGAGCTGCTCCAGCAAGAAGAGGGAACGCCGGTGTTCTATGAGAGCTCGATCGAATTTGATAAGGACATGCGTTTTGTGGAGCATTGCAAATCGGTGATTTTGCCCACAAAGTTCCGCTTTGCCGATAACGGCGAAGAGAACGGCATGAGGAGCGTGGCAGGTGAACAATGGCTGAAACAGTAGATGCCACCCCGGTTTATATGCGCATTCGACGCCGCATCGAGGAACGTATCGAGCGCAGTATATATCCCATGGGTTCCATGATTCCGTCCGAAAAAGACCTTGCCGAGGAATTTGGTACGACACGCTTGACCATCCGAAGCGCTGTCGATGAGCTGGTTCGGCGCGGGCAGATTCGCCGTGTTCGGGGAAAAGGTGCCTTTGTGGCGCAGAAAGTACCTGCTTTTTTTGAACGCACGGTCGGTTTCCGTGAATCGGTCCGTGCTTCGGGCGGCGAGCCGTCCGTCCGTATTCTCGCGCGTTCCAAGCGTTATGCGGGGCCATATTACGCCGGCCTGTTTGGCATCGCCGAGGACGACCTGCTCTATTCCGTTCGACGCCTGAACTGCATAAACGGTAGCCCCGTATCGATTGAGACGGCGCTGATTCCCTGCCTGCTGTTCCCAACCATCGAAGATATTGACGTGTCGGCCTTCAGTTTGTACGAGACCTATGAGATGCTGGGCCGAAAGCCAGTCATGGCACAGGAAAAGCTCGATATCGAAGCGCTGGGCGCACGAGATGCCGGCCTCCTTGGACTGGAACAGGGCGATCTTGTTTTGCTTTTGGAATGCGTGAGCTATGACGCGAGCGGTCAGGCTATTGAGTATGTAAAGTCCTTCAATCGTGGCGATACGGGCGGCTACACCTATACGTACTAGCTGGTATTTTGTGAATAACGGCTGGGAAACTAACCAGTTTTGATCGTTGGGTCAGCTGTATATACAACCTTACAGGGCTCAAAATCGACCGTTCGCCGATGGGGATAAATTAATCGACAAAGAGGTATCAAAAAGCCGTAACCTGTAACTGTGATTGGTATCAAATACTAATGATTTGTTACGAGGTGAGACGATGAAGATGCTCGATTACGTTCAGCTTGCCCATGTGCGTATGGGGGAGAACCTCGAGCGTTCGTCTGAGCTGGTAGCGCAGCTCGTTGATATTTTCCAGTCCGGTTCTTTTGACGCGCTGCGCATCGTTGCTTCGGGTTCGTCGCGCCATGCCGCCGATTGCGCCCGCGATTACCTGCAAGATGCCCTGCAAATGCAGGTGTCCGTTGTGACGCCCGAGGCCTTCGTTGATTTTGAACACACCTATCCGCAGCATGCGCTCAACATTGCCGTTTCGCAGAGTGGCTATTCGACCAATACGATTGCGGCGCTCGATTACATGCGCGCACACGATATGGCTGCAGTTGCGCTCACGGCAAACGTCGAGGCACCCATCAAGGAACACGCTGACATCGTTCTTGACTACGGTGTGGGCGTCGAGTCGGTGGACTTTGTGACTCTGGGCGTCGAGGTGCTCGTTGAGTACCTGGTGCTCTTTGGTATTTACAGCGGTCAGGCGCGCGGAACGATTGACGCCAAGGGCGTTGCCCAGCGTCTTGACGACCTGCGCGAGGCCATCCAGGCCAATGCCGTGATGTGCAAGACCGCCGAGGCATATGTCCAAGACCACATGCTCGAGCTTTCTGAGCACACGCCCGCCATGGTCGTCGGCAACGGCCCCAACTATGGCGTTGCCGAAGAGGCGGCCCTCAAGCTGAGCGAGACCATCAAGATTCCTGCCATGCATCACGAAGGCGAGGAGTTCGTCCACGGTCCCGAGATGCAGATCGTTCCGGGCTATCTGGTGTTTATCGTCGACGATCCGCAGGGGTCGGAGCGTCTTGCGAATATCGCTGATGCGCTATCGAACGTTACGACAAAAGCGGTGCTGCTCACGGCCCATCCCAAGGGTAGGGCTCACGAGGTTGCGGTGCCTCAGGTGGCTCCGCTGCTCAGCGCAATTCCCAATCTTGTGTTCTTCCAGACGATTGCGGCCATGATAGCCGAGCGTCTGAAGTCATGGGACGTGCACCCGTATCTTGATGCTGTCTCCAAGCAAATGGAGGTCAAGGCAGAGGGCTACGAAGAGTCAGTCAATGCGCTTAAGGCCAAAGCGGCTGAGTGTTACGGAATGTAAGCGGGTTTTGATGCCCGTTGGCATGGGGGATGTGGAAACAACCCCAGAAAGGAGAGACAAATGAAGGAAACCGAGAAGATCGAGATCATGCATTTCGACCAGGAGGGCTATCTCGAGGACGGCAAGGCGCTCTACGAGACCGGCAAGAAGATGACCGCGCTCGCCGACAAGGTTGCCGACGAGGGCTACGACGCCGTGTTCCTGATGGGCGTCGGCGGCACTTGGGACGAGCTCATGCAGCTCGAGTACCTCATGAACAAGTTCGGCGACCGCGACCTCGAGGTCTACCTGATCCACGCCGCCGAGTGGAACGCCATGGGCCACAAGCGCATGACCGAGAAGTCCGTCGTGCTCACCGCCTCCGAGTCCGGTACCACCCCCGAGGTCCTCGAGGCCGTCAAGAAGATGAAGGGCATGGGCGTGCGCGTCTACGCCATGACCAAGCCCGAGGGCCCCATCGGCCAGGCTGTCGGCGCCGAGAACTGCGTCGCCATGGCTTCTGACCATGGTTCGGGCGGCTGTGAGAAGGGCTACTACCTCGCCGACTGCTTCGGCCTGCGCCTGCTCAATCGCCGTGGCTGCTTCCCGCAGTTCGATAAGTTCATCGAGCAGACCAAGGACGTTTGGACCCACCTGGTCGACATCCGCAAGAGCTTCGAGCCGCGCGCCGAGGAGCTCGCCAAGAAGTACGCCCTGGCCCCCTACACCATGTTCATCGGCTCCGGCGCCCTGTGGGGCGAGACCATCCTCTTCTCGATGTGCATCCTCGAGGAGATGCAGTGGAAGCGCACCCGCTACATCACCTCGGCCGACTTCTTCCACGGCACCCTCGAGCTCGTGGAGCCCGGCGTCCCGGTCTTCCTGTTCATGGGCGAGGACGAGAACCGCAAGCTCGACGAGCGCGTCCGCGCGTTCCTGACCCGCGGCGTGACCGGCGACACCGACATCAACATCATCGACACCGCCGAGTTCGCGATCCCCGGCCTTGACGACGAGTTCCGCGTCATCGTCTCCCCGTGGATTCTGACGGTGCTCGTGACCGACCGCCTGGCTCGCTACTACGAGACGGTCACCAAGCACAACCTCAAGTATCGTCGCTACTATCACCAGTTCGACTACTAAAGAAAACGGGTGCGGGAACGTGCCGGGCTATTGAGAGGAACACAGAATGAGACAGTACATCATCGCCAGCCATGCGCACTTCGCTACCGGCATCAAGGAGAGCGTCGAGCTGCTCTCGGGCGCTCGCGACAACGTCCACGATCTTTCGATGTTCGTCGATGGCCGCATGGACGTGGCCGAGGAGGCCCAAAAACTGCTGGCAGGCATGTCTGCCGACGATGATGTCGTTGTCTGCACCGACCTCTTTGGCGGCAGCGTCAACAACGAGTTCACCAAGATCGTCCAGACGCGTCCCCGCACGTACCTCGTTACCAACATGAACCTTCCTCTCCTCATCCAGTTGCTGTTCTCTGACGAGTCGGCGCCGGTTGAGGAGACGATTCGCGCCATCGTCGCTGCGGACGATACGCGCGTGAAGTTTGTCAACGATCTTTTGGTCGATGACGACGAGGAAGAAGAGTTCTAATCCGCAGCACCTACTGACACGCCGTAAGACGGTACAAGACCTTTGGGGGGTCACATTATGATTCAGCTACTTCGCGTTGACCATCGCCTGCTTCATGGCCAGGTCGCAGTTTCCTGGGTTCAGGGCCTTGGCTCCAACTGCATCTTCTGCGTGGGCGATAAGGTCGCTAACGACCCGGTGTGGAAGACGACGCTCAAGATGGGCAAGCCTGCCGGCTGCAAGCTCGTCATCAAAGATATGGAGCATGCAATCGAAGCTATCAACTCGGGCGTGACCGACAAGTACAAGATGATCATCTGTGTCGCCACTATTGCTGAGGCAAAGCAGCTTGTTGAGGGCTGCCCGCAGATCAAGTCGGTCAACCTGGGCAACACCAAGCCCAAGGACGAGAAGCGTCCCGATGCGCGTCAGGTCTCTCGTCAGATCTTCCTGACCGCGGCCGAGGAAGCCGATGTGCGCGAGATGCTGGATCGTGGCGTTGAGGTCGAGATTCGACCCCTGGCCGATGACCCCAAGGTTGACTGCGCCAGCGTGCTCTAGGCGTTCAATTTCGAAGAGTCTGAGCTCTTCGTAGTTTCCTATTAGGAAAGGGGGATATATGCTTACCCAAGCAATCCTCATCGGACTTATCGCCGCATTTGGTAAGTTCGACTTCCAGCTCGGTACGCTCTATGCGTTCCGCCCCATCGTCCTGTGCCCGCTCGTGGGCCTGGTGCTGGGGGACCTGCAGTCCGGCCTCGCGATCGGCGCCAGCCTGGAGCTGCTGTTCAAGGGCTCGATCTCCCTCGGC
>CAJMSL010000007.1 GCA_905216045.1 uncultured bacterium | reverse complement strand
GAGGCGGCATTGACCTTCTGGTCATGCCGCCGAAGTTGAAAGGCAGATTGCCGCTCTGGCGGGTTTGCAGCGTCGAGCCGTTACGCGGTTTGGTAAAACCGCGTAACCACTAGTTTGGTACCTTGACATTCATTTCTCATGCTCCTAGATTGGTTAGGCACAAAACAATTCCACTACCTAACTAAAGAAAGAAGCAACACTAATTCATGTGCGATGAACCTCTTAACCTTTGTTCGCACGAGCCCGGCGGCGACCCGTCACAGCCGGCGGATGCACCCGAAGCGGTTAGCTCAGAAGACAAGCTTGCCAAGCGCATCCTCAATGGCCTGGGCTTTTGCGGCCATTACATGCATTTTCATGGCGGAGGCGTGTCCGGCAAGGCGCCCATCATCTGCCTGCTGGCCAAGCAACCCGGCGGCGAGATGTCGCAGCAGGAACTCGGCATGCACTTTGACCTCAAGCCGGGGTCGCTTTCCGAGATCCTGTCCAAACTCGAGCTCAACGGCCTCATCGAGCGCAGCCGTAACCCCAAGGATCGACGGCAGCTCACCATTCGCCTGACCGAAACCGGCCGGGAAAACGCCCGCATCGACCGGGCAGCCCGCATTCGCTTTAGAGAGCAGGCCTTTGGTGCCCTCACCCACGACGAGCGCGAGCAGCTCGCCGAAATGCTCGAGAAAATCCGTGTAACCTGGGAGGAACTGGATGATTAAAACCCTCATGGGCAGCATCCGCGACTATATAAAAGTCACCGTTGCCACGCCGTTGCTCGTGCTTGGCGAGGTGCTCTGCGAGATGCTGATTCCATTTATCACCGCCAACCTGATCGACGTCATCAAAGATGGCACCACCGTAGCCGAGATGCTTCCCACCGCGGGCTTTTTGGTGCTCATCGCGCTGACGTCGCTTGCTTTTGGCGCCGCTGCCGGCGTCACCTGCAGCCATGCGAGTTGCGGCTTCGCTAAGAACCTGCGTCACGACCTGTTCTACAAGATCCAGACGTTCAGCTTTGCCAACATCGATGAGTTCTCGAGCTCCTTGCTCGTCTCGCGTCTGACCACCGATATCAACAACGTGCAGCAGGCCTTTATGATGATCATCCGTATCGCCGTGCGCGCGCCGCTGGTATTGATCTTCGCCTTTACCATGGCATTTATCATGGGCGGCAGCGTCGCCATGGTCTACCTGGTCATCATTCCGCTGCTGGGCTTTGGGCTGTTCTTTATCATCTTTAAGGTGCGTCCCATCTTCTCGCGCGTGTTCCACAAGTACGACGCCCTTAACGAGTCCGTCGAGGAAAACGTCACCGGCATGCGCGTGGTCAAGAGCTACGTGCGCGAAGACTTTGAGAAGGAGAAGTTCGCGACCGCCGCACGCGACGTCCAGATGGACTTCACCCGCGCCGAGAAGCTGCTTGCCTTTAACAACCCCATGATGAACATCTGCGTCAACGGCGCGTTTGTCGTCATCATCTACCTGGGCTCCAAGCTCATCATCACGAGCCAGGGCACGCTGTTCGACGTGGGCCAGCTCTCCTCGATCTTTACCTATGGCTTCCAAATCCTCATGAGCCTGATGCAGCTATCGATGATCTTTGTCATGGTGACCATGGCCGACGAATCGGCGCACCGCATCACCGAGGTGCTGGCCGCCGAGCCCACGATCGCCGATCCCGCCGAGCCCGTGCTCGAGGTCGCCGATGGCTCCATCGACTTTGACCACGTGAGCTTTAAGTATTCCGCGCATGCGAAGCGCCAGGCGCTCGACGATATCGACCTGCACATTAAGAGCGGCGAGACCATCGGCATCATCGGCGGCACCGGCTCGGCCAAGTCCACGCTCGTAAACCTCATCGCCCGCCTGTACGACGCCACCGAGGGTACCGTGCGCGTGGGCGGCGTGGATGTACGCGACTACGACTTGGACGCCCTGCGCCACCAGGTGGCCATGGTGCTGCAGAAAAACGTGCTGTTTAGCGGCACGATTGCCGAGAACCTGCGTTGGGGCGACCCGAACGCCACCGACGAAGAGGTCCGCGAGGCCGCGCATCTGGCCTGCGCCGACGAGTTTGTCGACGGCTTCCCCAAGGGCTATGACACCTGGATCGAACAGGGCGGCTCCAATGTTTCCGGCGGTCAGAAGCAGCGCCTGTGCATTGCGCGTGCCCTGCTGCGTCGCCCCAAGATCTTGATCCTGGACGACTCCACGAGCGCCGTCGACACCAAGACCGACGCCAAGATTCGCGCAGGGCTGGCAAGCTATCTGCCCAACACGACCAAGCTCATCATCGCCCAGCGCATTAGCTCCGTGCAGGACGCAGACCGCATCATCGTCATGGAGGGCGGCCGCATCGCGCAGATCGGTAACCACGACGAGCTGCTAAAGACGAGCGAGATCTACCGCGAGACCTTTACCTCGCAGAACAAGATGTCTGCCGAGGGCGAAGAGGCCGTCGAGGCCGACACCGAGGCATCCGTAACGCAAGCTCAGACCCAGGAAGGAGGCGAGGCACATGAGTAAGGCAACGACCGCCGAGCGCGCGCTCAACCGCAAGGGCGGCACCATGTCGCGCCTCATCAAGACGCTCTTTGGCTTTTACCCCGTGCTTTTGCCCCTCGTCGTCGCCGGCGTGGTGCTCTGCGCCATCATCAACTCCATCGGCGCGACCTTCCTTCAGAGCGCCCTGCAGATTATTAGCGAATCGTGGCAGTCGGGCGATTGGGGAGCCGCGCAGCCCAAGATCGCACAGCTCGTGACCACCCTCGCCTGCATCTACGGCATCGGCATCCTGTCCTCGCTCTTCTGGAACCGCGCCATGGCCATCGTCACGCAGGGCTCGCTGGAGAAGCTGCGCGAGAAGATGTTCAACCGCATGCAGGACCTGCCGATCCGCTACTTCGACACGCACCAGCGCGGCGACATCATGAGCCACTACACCAATGACATCGACACGCTGCGCCAGATGATCAGCCAGTCGCTGCCCAACCTGCTCATGACGGTCATCGTCATCGTCACGGTGTTCTTTATCATGCTGTACTACAGCGTGTGGATGTGCTTGGTCATTATTGCCGGCGTCGCCTTTATGACCTTTATGACCAAGCTACTCGGCTCCAACTCCGCGCGCTTCTTTATTGCGCAGCAGACCGAGCTCGGCGTTGTCGAGGGCCATATCGAGGAAGTCATGAACGGCCAGAAGGTCGTCAAGGCATTCTGCCACGAGTCTGCCGCCGAAGCCGATTTTGACGAGCGCAACGAAAAGCTCTTCGAGGTCTCGCAGAAGGCCAACATGTACGCCAACATCCTCATGCCCATCCTTATGAACCTGGGCAACCTGCTCTACGTGCTGGTCGCACTGGCCGGCGGCATTTTCCTAGCGCTGGGCGTGCCCAACCTGAGCATCTCGGGCATGGCGCTGTCCATCGCCGTCGTGGTGCCGTTCCTCAACATGACCAAGCAGTTCTGTGGACAGATCGGCCAGATCTCGCAGCAGATCAACGCCGTGGTCATGGGCCTCGCCGGCGCCGACCGTATCTTTGAGCTCATCGACGAGGAGCCCGAAGCCGACGAAGGCTATGTGACGCTTGTCAACGCTCAGGTGAACCCCGATACCTGGCAGCTCGAGGAGGCCGACCACCACACTGGCATGTGGGCGTGGAAACATCCGCACCGCGCAACCGGCGAGATCGAGTACGTGCCGCTGCGTGGCGACCTGGTCATGGACAACGTCGACTTTGGCTACACGCCCGACCACGAGGTGCTGCACGGCGTGTCCGTGTTTGCCAAGCCGGGCCAGAAGGTCGCGTTTGTCGGCGCCACCGGTGCCGGTAAGACGACCATCACCAACCTCATCAACCGCTTCTATGACATCGCCGACGGCAAGATTCGCTACGACGGCATCAACGTCAACAAGATCCGCAAGGCAGACCTGCGCCGCTCGCTGGGCGTGGTGCTGCAGGACGTAAACCTGTTCACCGGCGCCGTGATGGATAACATCCGCTACGGCAATCTGGATGCCACCGACGAGGAGTGCATCGCGGCAGCAAAGCTCGCCGGCGCGGACGACTTTATCACCCGCCTGCCCGACGGCTACGACACGATGCTCACCGGCAACGGCGCCCAGCTGTCGCAGGGCCAGCGCCAGCTGATCTCGATCGCACGCGCCGCCGTCGCCGATCCGCCGGCGATGATCCTGGACGAGGCCACGTCGAGCATCGATACCCGCACCGAGGCCATCGTGCAAGCCGGCATGGACAAGCTCATGGAAGGCCGCACGACGTTTGTCATCGCGCACCGCCTGTCCACCGTGCGCAACTCCGACGCGATCATCTGTCTGGATCACGGCCGCATCATCGAGCGCGGCAACCACGACGAGCTGATTGCCAAGCGCGGGTATTACTACCAGCTCTATACCGGAGCGTTTGAGCTGGAGTAGTTCGGCTCGCCGAGATGGCCGATTTGCCGCTCATTCGTCGGGCATGACCCTAAGGTCAATGCCCTCCTCTTTCGGGGCAAATCGACTCATCTCAGCGACCCAAACACAATGCGCCGCAACGAATAAAGCCTCCGCAGCCACACGAGCTGCGGAGGCTTTTCATGCCGGCCGGAAACCGTATCCCACTTTTCGGGCCCAAAATGGGATGCCGTTTCCCGCTGGACCCCCTCCGGGAAACGGCATCCCATTTCAAGGGGGTAAACCGGGATGTGATTTCCCCTAACGGCACCTTTGGGAAGCCGCATCCCACTCTAGACGCACAAAACGGGATGAGCTTTCCCATGGTGATCCAAGACCAGAAGCATGTCCGATAGCGCGGCCAGGTCAAGAACAACAAGGCAAGCGTCACGCCAATTTGGACGAGCGTCTGCTGCAGTTTGAGGCTGCTGGCCCATATGGTAGAGTTAACCACCCATGAGTTTCAGCACACTGCGTGCTACCTGTTCTTTTGTCATTTAGGGGAGTGAACTTGTGAATACTTCTGTCGCCAAGAAGGCCGGCCAGGCGGTGCGCCTGCTCATGATGGTGCTCACGGCAGTTCTCATCTTCTTCTTCATCAATGTTATGCTGCTCGTCTCCGATATCCAGGGCACGGCGCGTGTGGTCAACTACGCCGGTCTGGTGCGCGGTACCACGCAGCGAATCGTTAAGCTCGAGGATGCGGGCCAGCCTCAAGATGACCTGCTCAAAGCCGTGGATTCATACATCAACGGTTTGCGTTACGGAAGTGACGACCTCAACCTCGTCCGTCTCGACGACGATGAGTATCAGGCAAAAATGACCGAGCTTGCAAATTATTTTGATGAGCTTTGCACCGAGATCATCCGCGTGCGCGAAGTCGGCTATGAGAACACCGACATCATCTCCATGAGCGAGGAGTTCTTTGGCATTTGCGACGATGCTACGCGACTCGCAGAGGACTACTCTCAGGAGAAGGCGTCGGCGCTCAACTATCTCGAGGGCTTGGTGATCATCGACATCGTGGGCTTGGTGGCGACCTTTGCGGTCGAACTCGTTCGCGCGGTGCGCACCGCCGCGCTCAATCGCGAACTGCAGAGCAAAGTCTATCTCGACGAAGCCACGGGGCTGCCCAACAAGAACAAGTGCGAGGAGATCTTGGGGCAGGAGCAGCCTGCCTCCGCGGAGGAGCCCGTTGCGGTGTGCGTCTTCGACCTTAACAATCTGCATATGGTCAATAACAACTTCGGCCATGAGAAGGGCGATGAATACATTCGCTCTTTTGCCCAACAACTGGGAAGTGTGGCGTCGGAGACGTGCTTTGTGGGTCGCGACGGCGGCGATGAGTTTATCGCGGTGCTGCGGGATGCCGACCGAGCCGCTGTGGAATCTTGTCTCGCTCGGATTCGCGCGAACGTGAACGAGTATTCCGAAGTCCACCCCGATATGCCCATCAGCTACGCGGTGGGCTATGCGCTTTCCAGCGATTTTGACGAGCCGCCTACCATGCGCGAACTCTTTTCCCAGGCCGACAAGAACATGTACGTCGATAAGAACCGCGTAAAGACAGCCGAGGCAGCCGGGCCGCAACGCGAGGACCGCTAAACCCGTAGCAAAGGGTAGCTAATTTGGGACGGGACTCTTTTGGCTACTTGAGGAGTTGGGCCATGGCGTTGACGAATTTTTGTACTTGGAGGGTGGGCTCGAGCGGATAGTGCAAAAAGACCGGCACCTCGCGGCCGCACAGGAACGGTACGCCCACAAAGGCCGGGTGCACCCCCGACCATGCGCCGCAGGTGAGCACCGCGTCACCCTTTTCCTCCGCCTCGTTAAAGAGCGCAAAGTCGAAGCTATCCACATCGATCACGTCCACGCCGCCGTCTGCCAAAAGATCGATACGCAGGCTGTCCATAGCGTCGTTGCCGTGGCGGAGCACGCGCAGACGCATACCCTCCAAGTCGGCGACCGTAATGCGATTCTTGCGCGCCAGCGGGCTCGTGCGCGGCAGGTCGATATAAAACGGCACGTTGACAATGCGGAGCTTTTGGCAGGCGTCACCCCAGCGCGGGGTCGAAAAACTCGACTGCACCACATCGACCTCACGACCGAGGCTGCGCATGACGGTCTCGCGCTCGTCATAGAGGTCGCTTACCGGCACGATCTCAAATCGCAGCGACGGTTCCAGCTCGTGTACGCCCGACCACATCGACAGCGTTTGGCGCCCCGGGCACATCATCGACACACCCAGACGCACAGCACCGCCATCGCCCGCCGCGCGTCGGGCGCGGCGCAGCGCGTCCTCGGACTGCCGCATGATCGAACGTGCATCGTCCACCAGCAGAGCACCTGCCGGCGTCACCTTAACACCAGAATGCGAGCGCTCGAACAACGTGATGCCGAACTCGGCCTCGAATCCCGACACCTGTTTGACGAGCGCCGGGGTCGACACGCGCAATTTTGCCGCCGCACGCGAGAAGCTTCCCAGCTCCGCGGCGGCCGATATGGCCTCAAGTCGTCGATCGTACACGTCAATCTCCTGTTTCCAGACGTATGGCAATGAACTGCCAAGGGGGTCGTTTTGGCAGGTCACACACTAAATTAGGGACACATCGTCTTGCGAGCTATAAACCTACGGTTAACGCCATTCTAACAAATATGCAATTCACCTGCGCAAATGCAAAGCATACGATAACCTGCGAAAACCACGTGGGTCGGTTAATGGGAGCGACTCACCGGGAGGCACAAGAAGGGAAGTTCCTATGAGCAATTGGCTTAAGCTCGAGGGCGATGTCTGCGCCGTGACCGGCGCGCTCGGCGGTATGGGCGTCGAGATTTGCCGCGAGTTCGCCCGCAACGGCGCCAACGTCGTCCTGCTCGACCTGGACGAAGAGAAGGTCAAGGCCGCTGCCGCCGACCTCGCCGCTGAGTTTGGCATCCACGCCGAGGGTTACAAGATGAACGCCACCGACGAGGCCGAGGTTCAGGCTGCCGTCGACGCCACCATCGCCAACTTCGGCCGCGTCGACGTTCTCGTCAACACCGCCGGCATCCTGCGCTTCGCCGCCATGGAGGACCTGCCGCTGAGCGACTGGGAGCAGGTGCTCAACGTCAACCTCACCGGTTACTTCATCACCTCGCAGCGCTTTGGTCGCGAGATGATCAAGGCCGGCCAGGGCCGCTTGGTGCACATCTCGACCGTCGCCAGTCACTCCCCCGAGACGTTCTCGGGCGTGTACAGCTCCACCAAGGCGGGCGTCAACATGATGTCCAAGATGCTGGCTGCCGAGTGGGGCCCCTACGGCGTGCGCTCCAACTGCGTCGAGCCCTGCTTCGTCAAGACCCCCATGTCGGCAAGCTTTTACGCCGACCCCGAGGTCGAGAAGAGCCGCAGCCGTCTGATCGCCACGCGTCGCATCGGCGAGGTCAGCGATATCGCCAACGCCGTCATGTTCCTGGCGTCCAAGCGCTCGGACTTTACCACCGGCGACGCCATCAAGGTCGATGGCGGCTTCTCCAATATGATGGGCGACCTCACCGCCAAGCCCGGCGGCCGTCGCGCCTATGCCGACAACTACCTTAAGAACAAGGGTGTCGAGCTCTGGTCCGATGAGTCCGGCGTCGCCAAGCCGACCGACCAGTAAACCAACCTGACAGGGAGGCCCCGCGGACACGCCCGCTCCTCCCCCGTATCGATTAGAAAGAGTCAAATGGCTTCCAGCAACTCCAACAAGGGTCGCGCCGTCGTGCTTTCCGCCGCGTGCGTCACCATGTTCTTTATCAGCTCCATCGCGCTGTACTCCGTCGTGAGCAAAAACCTGCTCGCCGTCTATCCCGAGTGGTCCAGCGCCCTCACCTGGGCCTTCCCCGTCTTCCAGACCATCATGGCCGTGACGGGCATCTTCGCCGGCCGCATCTCCGATAAGATTGGCCCGCGCAACGTCGTGATCGCCGCCGCCGTGTGCTACGGCGTGGGCTGGTTCATGTCCGGCACCGTCACCGAGCCGTGGCAGTTCTACCTGTGGTTCTCGCTCGTTGCCGCCGTCGGCAACGGTCTGGGCTACAACCCGGCGCTCACCACCGGCCAAAAGTGGTTCATCGACAAGAAGGGCCTCGCCTCTGGCATCACCCTCGCTGCTTCGACCGCCGGCCCCGCCGTGCTGTCCCCGGTGCTCGCCTCGCTGCTCATCCCGAGCCTTGGCATCTTCGGTGCTCTTAAGGCACTCGGCGTCATCTTCTTTGTGACGATCGCCGCCTCCGCCCTGTTCCTGAAGGCTCCCGAGGCCGGTTGGCTGCCCGAGGGCTTCGAGGCCCCCAAGGGCGGCGCGCACGCCGGCACCTTCGGCGACCTCACCCCGGACGAGATGGTCAAGACCCCGCGCTTCTGGGTCCTCATCGTCACCTTCGCCTTTGCCGCCACCGCCGGCACCCTGCTCGTCGGCAAGGTTGCCTCCATCGCCGCCGTCCAGCTCTTCGCCGATCCCACGAGCGCCGCAGCCGTCGCCCTCGGCGGTGTGGTCGTCTCCGTCAACACCTGCGCCAACCTGGTCGGCCGTCTGTCCTTTGGTCAGATCATCGACAAGCTCGGTGCCTACAAGTCGCTGCTCATCAGCCTTGTCGTCACCATCGTCGCACTCGTCATCATGTCGATGAGCTTTACGCAGGGTATGTTCTTTGTGGCGCTCGCCCTGCTCGGCTTTAGCTTTGGCGCTCTGCTCGTCATCTACCCGCCGCTCACCGGTGGCGCCTTTGGTACCAGCAACATCGGCGTCAACTACGGCATCATGTTTTTGGGTTATGCCGCTTCCACCTGGATCAGCCAGCCCATCACCGCCGTGCTGTATCACGCCGAGGTCGGCAGCGCCGCCTACCAGCAGTCTTTCTACGGCGCCATCGTGATCGCCGCCATCGCCGTCGTGCTCACGGTCTACATGATGGTCTCCGACAGCAAGAAGAAGTCCGCCTAGTTTTACCGATGCGACAAAGGGACAGCCCCTTTGTCGCATTCCACCGGTCACCAGTATTAAGGAGTCGAAATGTCTGAGCTCAACCCCGTCCGCATTGCCGTTATCGGCGCCGGCGCCATGGGCCGCAACCACATCCGCTTTGTCACCGAGGAGCCCGAGGCCGAGCTCGTCGCCATCGCCGACGCCTTTGAGGGCGCCCGCGCCACGGCAGAGGCCGCCGGCGTGCCGTTTTACACCGATCCCGCCCAGATGATGGACGAGGTCAAGCCCGAGGCCATCATTATCGCCACGCCCAACGACCTGCACCTGGGCGTTGCCCGCGAGGCTGTGAAGCGCAACTTCGTGCCGCTGGTCGAAAAGCCGATCTCCAACGACCTGGAGGATGCCCAGGCCTTCGCCGCCGAGGCCGAGACCGCCGGCGTGCCCGTGCTCGTGGGTCAGCACCGTCGCCACAACCCCTTCGTCAACAAAGCCAAGGAGATCATCGAGTCCGGCAAGCTGGGCAAGCTCACCGTGTCGAGCTTCCACTACATGATCTATAAGAATGACGAGTATTTCGATGTCGAATGGCGCCGCAAGAAGGGTGCCGGCCCGATCCTGGTCACCCTGGTTCACGACGTCGACCTGCTCCGCTATCTGCTGGGCGAGCCCGTTGCCGTCCAGGGTAGGCAGTCCAGCGCCGCCCGCGGTTTTGAGACAGAGGACTCCGCCGTGGTCAACGTCCGTTTTGCCGATGGCGCGCTCGCAAGCATGACCATCTCCGACGCCTCCGCCAGCCCCTGGAACTGGGAGGCCACCGCCCGCGAGGATCCGCAGTACCGCCCCTTCGACGCCGACGCCTACTTTATCGGCGGCACTAAGGGCGCCCTGTCGCTGCCCCGCCTGCACCAGTTCTCCTACGACGGCGCCTCTAACTGGCACAAGCCGCTGCAGATGGAGATTCCGGCCGTCGACCCGGCACTGCCGCACAAGATGCAGCTCAAGCACTTTGTGAAGGTTGTCCGCCGCGAGGTCGAGCCCGTCGTGACCCCCGCCGACAACGTTAAGACGCTCACGCTTCTCAACGCTATCAAGGAGGCCGCCGAGACCGGTCAGCTCGTCGAGCTGTAATGCCTTAAGAGCGACCGCGGCAGAAGCCCCATGCCGAACCCTTCGGTCCGTCACCAACAAGCCCCTCTTCTTTGCCCCGCGAGCAGCCTCCTGCCCGCGGGGCATTTTGCTACCTTGCCGACGATTTTTCTGGAGCGGGGGGCTATTTTGCACCTCGGCTTGATTCGTTCGCCACGAAACGCGCCTATCTACTACGTTTAGCCGATCGCCCTCAACCATGCCAAATTTCTCGAAATAAAAACCGCAGGTAGACGGGTTGCATATTTTCGGAAAACCGGGGGATGGTCGACCAATACGGTTCAAACGTAGTAGATAGGCCGTTTTCATGGCGCGGCCCCAAAACAGTCTTTTGGGACGGGTGGTATCCTTGGTAGCCCTGTGCTGCAAACGCACCTTAAACGCAAGGAGTCCCATGGATCTTATCGCCCAGCTCGCCCGCGAGCTCAACCTTAAGGCCGCCAACGTCGAGGCAGCCGTCAAGCTCATCGACGAGGGCAACACCATCCCCTTTATCTCGCGCTACCGCAAGGAAGCCACGGGTGGCATGGACGACGTCGCCCTGCGCGCGCTCGACGAGCGCCTGTCCTACCTGCGCAATCTTGAACAGCGCAAAGAGGACGTCATTCTGCTCATCGACGCCCAGGGCAAACTTACGCCCGAGCTCGAACAGCAAATTCGCGAGGCCACGCAGCTCCAGCGTGTCGAGGACCTCTACAAGCCCTACCGCAAAAAGCGCATGACCCGCGCACAGAAGGCCCGCGAGGCAGGCCTGGAGCCACTTGCCAACATGGTCATCATGCAGGCCTCGGCCAAGGGCAGCGCACTCGACGCCGCCGCGGCATACGTCAACGAGGAAGCCGGCTTCGACACGCCCGAGAAGGCGCTCGCCGGCGCGGCGGACATCGTGGCCGAGACGGTGGCCGAGGACCCCGAGAACGTCGCCGACCTGCGTGCCTTTACGCAAAACACCGCAGACATCGTCGTCGAGGCCACCGACCCCACCGAGAAGACCCCCTACGAGCCGTACTACAGCTATGATGAGCCGCTGCGCCGTATACCCAACCACCGCGTGCTGGCTATCGACCGCGGTGAGCGCGAGGGCAAGCTCCGCGTGCGCGTGAACGTCGACGGCGCCGCCGCCACGGCACGCCTCGGCAGCCGTTGGCCCCGACGCCAGGGCGTCTTCGCGCCCGTCTTTGACGCCGCCATCGCCGACGGCTACAAGCGCCTCATGGCCCCCTCGCTGGAGCGCGAGGCCCGCGCCAAACTCACCGTCCGTGCGCAGACCGAGGCCATCAATGTCTTTGCCAAGAATCTCGAGGGCCTGCTCTCGGCACGCCCCGTGCGCGGCGCCCGCGTGCTCGCGCTCGATCCGGGCTACCGCACCGGCTGCAAGGTCGCCGTCATGGACGAGACCGGCAAGCTGCTCGACCACGGCGTGGTCTACCCCACCAAGCCGCGCCACGACGTCGCCGGCACCAAGCGCGAGCTCGCCCGCCTCGTCAAGAAGGACGGCGTCAACACCATCGTCATCGGCAATGGCACCGCCAGCCGCGAGACCGAGGAAGTCGTCTCGGAGTTCATCGCCGAGCAGGCGCCTGAGCTGCGATACACCATCGTCAACGAGGCCGGCGCGTCGGTGTACTCCGCCTCCGAGCTCGCCAGCCAGGAGTATCCCGATCTGGACGTCACCGTGCGTGGCGCCATGAGCCTGGGCCGCCGTCTACAGGACCCGCTGGCAGAGCTCGTCAAGATCCCGCCCCAGTCCATCGGCGTTGGCCAGTACCAGCACGACCTTGACCAGGCCGAGCTTTCGCGCACCCTGGGCCATGTGGTGGAGGACGTCGTCAACCACGTGGGCGTCGGCGTGAATACCGCGAGCGCAAGCCTGCTGGGATACGTATCGGGCATCACGCCGAGCGTGGCCAAAAACATCGTGGCCTACCGCGAGGAAAACGGTGCCTTTACCGATCGCCGCCAGCTTAAGAAGGTCCCCAAACTAGGACCCAAGGCATACCTCAACGCCGCGGGCTTCCTGCGCATCAGCGGCGGCAAGAACCCGCTCGACGCGACGAGCGTCCACCCCGAGAGCTACGAGGTGGCCACGTCCGTCCTGGAACGCGCCGGCGTTAAAGCCAGCGAGCTCAGCCGCGGCGGCGTGCCCGACATCGAGCGCCGTCTGGGCAGTATCTCGGCGCTGGCAAGTGACCTGAACTGCGGCACCCTCACGCTCATCGACATCGTCAACGAGCTCAAGAAGCCCGGCCGCGACCCGCGCGACGACGCGCCCGAGGTGGTCTTTAGCCGCTCGGCGCTTTCCATCGACGACCTGGAACCCGGCATGGAGCTCAAGGGGACGGTGCGCAACGTCGTC
Organism: uncultured bacterium; assembly: GCA_905216045.1. Lineage (GTDB taxonomy): Bacteria > Actinomycetota > Coriobacteriia > Coriobacteriales > Coriobacteriaceae > Collinsella. The sequence continues at coordinate 18,806 of CAJMSL010000007.1, read as the reverse complement.
GACTTTGGCGCGTTCGTCGACGTGGGCGTGCACCAGGACGGCCTCGTGCATATCTCCAAGCTGGCCAATCGCTTTGTCAAGCACCCGAGCGACGTGGTGCGCGTCGGCGACACGGTCAAGGTGTGGGTAGAAAAGGTCGATCGCGACCGCAAGAAGATCTCGCTCACCATGGTGCAGGGAAAGTAAACCGCCAAAGCAAAGGTACCCCCTGTAGCGATGTGCAAAATCGCGAGTATTCTGCAAATTCCACCGTTCCGGATGCCCCTCAGAGACGAAAAAGCAAAAAACAGCCCCCGTTTTAGCGTCGTCAGAGCCAAAACGGGGGCCGTTCCATGCTTCGGTCAACTGATAAAGACCTTTACCTTGCTGAATACTCTCAATTTTGCACGGCGCAGGCGGGGGTACCTTTGCCCACGGCAGGATATGGAAGCCAATCGCCAACTTGCTGGCAAGCTCGTGCCGGCAGCCCCGGCCTTTCCTTTGCCTAGCGCGACCCTCGCGGAGCGCGTGAGCGATAGGGAAAGGAAAGGCCGGGGCGAACAGCCCACGGTACAGTCGGTGTTCGCGCTACGGCAGGATATGGAAACCGAGCGCCGCGATATCCTTGGCAAAACCGCGCACGGTATCGAGCGAGACCTCGTACGGGTCGCGACCAATGTTCTTGCGCTTGGCCAGGATGCTGTTGGGCACCGTAATGATCTGGCAACCGCAGGCCTCGGCCTGGTAAATGTTGATGAGCTCGCGCGTGGACGCCCACAGGACCTCGCAGTTGGGCTTTGCGGCGGCCTTCTTGACCGACTCCGTCATAAACGGAATGGGGTCGACGCCGGTATCGGCGATGCGGCCGGCAAAGAGCGAGATGATGGACGGCGTCTCGGCGTCGACGGCCTCGACCATCTCATCAACCTGCGTAGGCGTAAAGATGGTGGTGACGTTGACCTTGATGCCGTCGGCCGAAAGCTTGCGCACCAGCTCGGCGGTGGACTCGCCCTTGGTGGTCACGCACGGAATCTTGACGTAGACGTTCTCGGCCCAGGTAGCGATCTCGCGCGCCTCGACCTCCATGGTCTCGACGTCGTCGGCAAAGACCTCAAACGAGACGGACACATCGGTGATGTGGGCCAGGACCTCCTTGGCAAACGCGCGGTAATCCGTCACGCCGCCCTTCTTCATAAGGGACGGGTTGGTCGTGAAACCCTGAACGTTGCCGTTCTCGTACATGTCGAGCATGCCCTCGAGGTTTGCACCGTCAGCGAACACCTTGATTGCCATCTGCCTGATTCCTTTCGTTAGCATACGGCCGATAAACTGCTAAACACTTTACCTACGTTTATCAAGGCGTGAGCTGCGGTTTTTTATCTTCTCGGCGAACGGTATAAACACCTCAGTGTTTGGATTGATAAATCGATTGAGCATGTAAAAGCAAAGAGTCGCAGTTTGGGCAAACGTCAGAACGCGGGATTCATTAGATGAGGCCGAAATGCTGCATCGCTGTGACGGTGCCGTCGTGTGCGACATCATCAGTCACGTAGTCGGCGAGCGCCTTGACCTCGGGCATGGCGTTGCCCATGGCCACGGCCGTCTCGACAGCGGCGAGCATACCCAGATCGTTGCCGGAATCGCCAAAGCCAAAGGTGCGCGCGTTGCCGGTGCGACCCAGGTATTCCAGCGCTCGCGCCACGCCCACGCCCTTGTCAATGCCCTTGGGGCTCAGCTCGCGATTCTGACCACCGGTGTTGCACAGCTCAAACTCGCGATCGATAAAGCCGTCATCGTTGGCTACGCGAGCCAGGTAGCTCGCGACGATGCACACCTTGCCCACGCGCAGACGGCCGTCGACGCGCATCTCCTCGGCGCTGTGCACCACAGAAGTGCCGATCAGAGACGGCTGCTCAACACCCGCGGGTTCCAGGGCAAAGGTAGCCACGTTGGTCTCGAAAAAGGCTTCAATCCCTGCCGCGGCCATACGGCGTGCCAGCTCCTCGATAACGTCCTCGCCAAAGCAGTCCTCGTGTACCACGCGTCCCTCGACCTCGAGCGTGGCTCCCGCCATGGCAACGATGCCCGCGGGGTCGAGCGCACGCAGGCTATCGGCAATCAGCCACAGGGGACGACCCGTGCAGATAAACGCCTTGTGCCCCGCGTCGCGCAGACGATGAAACGCCTCGACGACCGTCTGCGAGGGACGAACCGCCGAAAAGTCCTTATCGGTCATATCGTCGGGATCGAACGACGTCAGCGTGCCGTCCACGTCAAAAAAGAGCACGGCGGAATCGGGGCACGCATCAATCATATGGGTTCCTTTCGAGGATAAGGGCAAACGAAGCATCCATCATATAATGGAGCGACGCAACCAGAGAGGTCACCCATGGAATTTTACGCAAGCTGCCCCGAGGGCTTTGAGTCCGCACTCGCCGATGAGCTTAAACGCCTCGGGCTTTCGCATGTCCGCCGCCTGAAGGGCCGCGCTACGTTTGAGGGCGAGCTCGAGCAAGGCTACCGAGCATGCCTGTGGTCGCGCCTGGCCAGCCGCGTGTTTGTAGTGCTTGGGCGCTTTGAGGCGCAGGATGCCGATGAACTGTACGATAGCGTTTACGACATCGCCTGGGAGAGCATCGTCCGCCCCGGCGCCACCATCGCCATTACCGCCCGCGGCGTGACCGAGCATCTACGCAACACGCGTTTCTCGGCCCTGCGCGCCAAGGACGCGCTGTGCGACCGTCTGGCCGAGACCACGGGCCGTCGTGCCGACGTCGATGCCGCCGACCCCGACGTTCACCTGTTGCTTTCGCTGCGTCAGCGTCGCGCGAGTATCAGCCTGGACCTTTCGGGCGACCCGCTGTTCAAGCGCCTGCCGCCCACCGCGACCCGCGCCGGCGAGGGCACGCACGTGCTGCGCCCCGACTACGCCGCCCTGGTGCTGGCGCAGGTCGGCTGGACCGCGCTGTGCGAGCGCGAGCTGACTGCCGATGATTACGAAAACGAAGCCCTGCCCACGCTGGTCGATGCCTCGTGCGCAGGCGGCGGCCTGCTGCTGGAGGCCGTGAATATTCTGACCGACCGCGCCCCGGGCGCCGCACGCGAGCGCTGGGGCTTTGAGGGCTGGCAGCTGCACGACGCCGCTCTGTGGGAGCAGTTGCTTGCCGAGGCACGCGAGCGCGAGGCGGCGGCACGCGAGCGCCAGGCGCGCATCGTTGCCGTGGATGTTGACCCCGGCGCCCGCAAGACCGCTGAGCGCATGGTCAAGTGTGCCGGCTACAAGCGCTTTGTCGATTTTTGCGCCGCCAAGTCCGCCGCCGTGCTGGACCATGCGGGCGCCGTCGCCGGTGCCGCCGTGGTCGCAGACACCACCGAAACCCCGCTTTCGCTCATGCACGACGCCATGACGCTGGTCGGTGAGCTGCGCCGCGCGCCCGAGCTTGCCGCGGCGTCGGTCGCCGCGCTCACCCGCGACGGATTGCTGGCCCGCGCGCTCCATGCCGAGCCCGCGCGCTCCATCGCCGTCATGCCCAATAATGAAGAGGCAACTATTGAGGTTTGGCCCTCGCTCGACCACGCCGCCGCGGCATTCGAAGCTGCGACCAGCGCAGGTGCCGAGGAGCAGACCGCAGATGCCCAAGACGAAGCCGCCGACACCCCCATGCCCGAGCCTGCCGCCACACTCGACCTGGGCGACGGCAAGCCACTGCCCGTGCTCATCCCCGAGTCCGAGCAGTTCGCCAACCGCCTGCGCAAGAATGCCCGTCTGCGTCGCAAGTGGGCCAAGCGCGAGGGCGTGAGCTGTTACCGCGTCTACGATGCCGACCTGCCCGACTACTCCGCCGCCATCGACCTGTACGAGGGCTGTCCGCAGACGCCGGGCCGCTGGCTCGTCATCGCCGAATACGCCGCGCCCAAGACCATCGACCCCGCACTGGCCCAGGCCCGCATGCTCGACATCTTGGCCATCGCACCGCGCATCCTGGATGTTCCGGCCGAGCATGTGCACGCCAAGGCCCGCATGCGTTCGCGCGGCGGCTCGCAGTACGGCAAACAGGGCGCCGGCAAGGGCGGCTCGGGCGAGCGCGCCAACATCGCACGTCGCCGTCTGCCGCTCATCGAAGAGGGCGGCCTTACCTTTGCCGTCAACTTTGACGACTACCTGGACGTTGGCATCTTCCTGGATCACCGCGTCACCCGCAACCTGGTGCGCGAGCACGCCAAGCAGGCGCGCCGTTTCCTCAACCTGTTCGCCTATACCGGCACCGCCACCTGCTATGCGGCAGACGGCGGCGTCGAGGAGACCGTGACGGTCGACCTTTCCAACACCTACCTGGACTGGGCCGAGCGCAATATGCGCCAGAACGGCTTTGTGGGGCCGCAGCATCACTTTGTGCGCGATGACGTGCTCGCCTGGATTCGTGACCAGCGCCAGACGCGCACCCGCTGGGACCTGATCTTTGTCGCCCCGCCCACGTTCTCGTCCAAGATGGGCCGCCGTACCTGGGATGTCCAGCGTGACCATGTTGAGCTTTTGGCCGGCGTGTCGCGCCTGCTCGCACAGGGCGGCCATGCCATCTTTAGCTGCAACCTGCGCGGCTTCCGCCCCGAGGCGCGCAAGCTCGCACGCGCGGGCGTGGTGCTACAGGACATTACGGCACAGACCATCCCCGAGGACTTCGCACGCAACCAGAAGGTGCACCATTGCTATATCGTGCGCCGCCTGCCCATCGAGGACGCCATGGCCGAGGTCGGCTTTAGCGCCGAGGAGATTGCAGAGCGAACCGAGGAGCTGCGCAACCCCGAAGCCCGCAAGCCTCGTGCAGCGGCGCTCGCGCACGCGCAGGCCGGCAACGGCAAGTCCAACTTTGCCGGCAAACCCTCCCCTGCCGGCAAGCCCAAAAAGAAGAAGTTCTACGCCAGCAAGCCCAAGGGCAAATAACAAAGTTGCGGTGGAATAGTTCCTAAAAATGCCTGGTAAAGGACTAAACAGGAACTATTTCACCGCAACTCATATTGGATGGTGGTTGGCAATCTAGCCTTGGGTGACCAATCGGTAGCCAATGCCTACGTGCGTTTGGATGTAGCGCGGATGCGCGGGGTCGGACTCGATTTTCTTACGCAGCGTGCCCATAAAGACACGCAGGCTCGCCAGGTCGCTCTTGGTTGCCGTGCCCCAAATCTCGTGCAGGATAAACTGATGCGTCAGCACCTTGTCGGCGTTATGCGCTAGCAGACACAGGAGCTTGTACTCGATCGGCGTCAAATGCAGCTCCTCGCCATCCATCGTGGCGATGCCAGCATCAAAATCGATATGCAGCTCGCCGGTATCGAACGAGCCCTCGGAGGCAACGCCGCCCGTTTGCGCATACGAGAGACGCCTGAGCGTCGTGCGAATGCGCGCGAGCAGCTCCTCGACCGAAAACGGCTTAGTCAGGTAGTCGTCGGCGCCGGCATCGAGCGCGCGGATCTTGTCCGCATCCTCGCTGCGCGCCGAGACCACAATAATCGGCATGCCCGACCATGTGCGCACCGACTCCACCACCTTGACGCCGTCCATATCGGGCAGGCCCAAATCGAGCAGCACGATGCTCGGCGTCTGCGATGAGGCGGCAGCGATGGCGGCATGGGCGGTCTCCACGGCCATATGACGCAAGCCGTGCGCCTCGAGCGCGGCAACGATTAAGTTGCGAACGGCGGGGTCGTCCTCAACGACCAAGATGAGCGGTTTTACGGCAGAGTTCGGCACAGCGCTACTCCTTATCAAACGAAACGTCGGCGACGGGAAGCTCAATCGTAAAGACCGAGCCGTGCGGGTCCGCCGCGGCAACCTCTATGCTACCGCCATGCGCCAACGCAATGGAACGGCAGAGTGAAAGCCCCAGGCCCACGCTGCGGTGGCTGTCGGCCAGACCATGGTTGGCGGTATAGAACGACTCGAAGATCCGCTCGCGGTCCTCGGGCGCAATACCCGGCCCGTCATCGGCCACCGAGCACGTCACGTGCCCATCGTCAACGCCAATCGAAATCACGATATGCGAGCCCGCGGGCGTATAGGTGACGGCGTTGTTCACCAGATTGACCACCAGCTGCACCATCAGGCGCGCATCGACATTGACGAGCGCCGGCTCATCGCACGTCACCACCTTAAGGTCGTGCTCGCGCACAGCCGGACTTACGTGGCGCAGCGCCTCCTCGACGATATCGTCCATAAGCTCGAGCGTAGTCGACAGATGCATGCCGCCGCCCTCGAGCTTGGTGATGGCGAGCAGGTTCTCGACGGTGGCGTTGAGCCACAGCGCATCCGAGCGAATGGATAGAAGCAGGCCGCGGCGCGTCTGGGCATCGAGCACCGCGGTGCCGGTCGAGCCCTGGTCGAGCAGCACATCGGCATTGCCCGAAATACTGGTGAGCGGCGTACGCAGGTCGTGCGAGATGGAACGCAGCAGGTTGGCGCGCAGCTGTTCGTTTTTGGCGAGCACCGCCGCCTCCTCGCGGGCCTCCATGGCGCGGGCGCGATCGAGTGCCAGCTCGCCTTCGCTCACGATGGCATCGGCAAGTGTCCGTTCCTCGTGCGTCAGCACGTCGGGCTCGGCAACGATAGCCAGCACGCCCACCACCGAGGCGGGGTCGCCCGAGCGCACGAAGCCGTCGCCCGTGCGAACCGTCAGGTAGATGCCATAAAACGCCGAGCCGCCATAGGTGGCATCGAGCGGCGTACCCACATAGGCGGACGCCGAGAGTCGCGGCGGCATCTGCGGCGCCAGTTCGTGCACCGGTGCCGCATCGCCCACAGCCGTGTACGTCGCACGCGGCAGCAGGCCATCATCGTCGGCGTCGGCGCTGTACCACACGACCGGACAGCCCGAAAGACGAGCCAGCTGCGTTGCCATGGCATGGACAATCTGCTGCTGGTCGGCGCATCGCTGCAGCATGCGGTTGGTCTCGAGCACCATATGCGTGCGACGGTCGCTGGCGGCAGCCTGTGCCAAGGCGCGGCGCAGGGCCAACGCAATCGAGCTCGACACAAGCGAGACCACAAACATGATGAAGAACATGCCGGGATAAACGCGGTCGATAAGCGACAGCGAGTAGCGCGGGTCGATAAACAAGAAGTTGTAGAGCGCCACGGCGGCAGCCGAGCTCAGCAAGCAATACAGGCGACTCCAGGTAAAGAATGCGCACAGCTGAACGGCGAACACATAGACGATCATGATGCTCGGCGCGAGACCCGGATGGTCGAGCAGCGCGCCCACAATCGTCGCCGCGACCAGCAGCCCCACCGATACGCAGGCGTCATACAGAGGAGTGCGGCGCGTCAGCGTTGTGCGCCGCCACCAAAAGCTATCGGCAATATCGCCGTCCGTACGGACGTCCATCAGCGCCCCGCCCCTCTCTCAAAAACAAAAACCACCACAAAGGGACAGGCACCTTTGTGGCGGTTTTCCCTCGTGGTGGTTCTAAGTGTAAAGCCTTCTACGACCGGTAGCCGCTAGACAAACAGCACGTGTGCGAGCAGTGCGCACACGCACACCGCTCCAAATACCAGTGCCACGATCGAAATCACGTGGTCGGCCATGTCCATGTTGGCACGATTCGTAAAGAACCGATCTTCGGCGGCGTCGGCACGTGCCTCACGCACCATCTCGGCAACCGCGTCGCGGCCATCAAGCATCTTTGCATCCATGTTTGCCCCCTCGGTCTCAATCTTGTCCATCGGAAACCAACTCCGTGCAGCCTGTCGGCGCCTACGGTCGCTCGTTGGGAGCCAGGCGCTGCATCTTATTCACGGCCTTGAACTTGGTGAACAGCGGCACGTACTCAAAGCTCACGTTGGAGTTCTCCAGGCCGTACCAACGTGCGGGCGTGCCGGCGGCGCGGCGGATGATGTACTTGAGCGTGATGGCCGTGCGCTCGCTGGGCTCCACGTCGCTCTCGGGCGCCAGAAGCTTACGGATCAGGACGAACTTGAACGTACCGATGTTACCCGGATCCTTGTAGACCGAGTAGTCATGCGTCTGCGGCGGCAGCTCACCGGTGGCAGCCAGGTCCTGAACAACCTGACGCAGGTAGGCATTGACGCGCTGGTTGATCTTGTAGCCCAGGTACAGATGCACGCGGAACACGTAGTCGGTGCCGAACGTCTCGACCGAATAGGCAAAGGTATGCGGTTCGTCCATGGTCTCGACGTTCACAAACCACCAGGCGTGGGCACGCTTGGGATGCTTGTCCAAGATCGAGTAGACAATATCGCGGTCGATGTAGTCGGTATGGGTGTCCTTGGTCAGGTACACGACGTTGTCGCTCATGCGCTCGTAACGGTCGTCGTCGCGCAGGCGCTTGAGCTGCGGCAGGTAGCTGCGCAGCGGCAGCAGCGTAAACTGGCGCTGCTCGACCGCCGTGCCGTTGTACCAGCACACCATAATGCCCATGATGAGTGCAGCCATGAGGATGGTGAAGTAGCCGCCGTGGAAGAACTTGGTGAGCGAGCTCACGAAGAAGAAGCCTTCGAGCAAAAGGAAGAAGGCCGCGAAGATCCACGGAGCAACCTTGAGCTTGCGCTCCTCGTGCAGGTAGAAGAAGAGCAGCAGCGTGGTACACATCATAGTCAGCGTAATGGCAAGGCCGTAGGCGGCTTCCATATGCGCCGAGTTCTGGAACAGCAGCACCACGATGACGCAGCCCACGAGCATGACGTTGTTGACCATGGGGATGTAGAGCTGGCCCTTGGTCTCGGCAGGGTAGAAGACCTGCATGTGCGGCATAAGGTCCAGACGGCTGGCCTCGGACACCAGCGAGAATGCGCCGGTGATGAGCGCCTGCGAGGCGATGATGGCCGCAACGGTGGAAAGGCCTACGGCAAACGGGCGCAGGCCCGGGGCGAGCATCTGGTAGAACGGGTTGAGGTCGGCAATGCCCATGAGCTCGGGGTTGGCAGCGTTGTTCATAAGCCAAGCGCCCTGGCCCATATAGGAAAGCAGCAGGCAGCACTTAACGAACGGCCAGGTGGCGTAGATGTTGCCGCGGCCGACGTGGCCCATGTCGGAGTAGAGCGCCTCGGCACCGGTGGTGGCGAGGAAGCAGCTGCCCAGAATCATGATACCCGCGTGGTTGTTGGGGCTCAGCAAAAAGGCGATGCCGCGCACCGGGTTGAGGCACAGCAGCACGGCGGGGTGCTGGAAGACAAAAAACAGACCCGTGCCGCCCAGGAACAGGAACCACAGCGTCATGATGGGGCCAAAGGCGTGACCGATCTTGGCCGTACCGATGCGTTGCACCAAAAAGAGCGCGATGATGATGGCGAGCGTAATGGCGACGACGCGGCCCTGGTCATCGCCCAGCACGGCATGGACCGCCGGGATGGTGCGCAGGCCCTCGATGGCCGTGGTAACGGTAACGGCCGGCGTCAGGATGCCGTCGGCGAGCAGCGCGGCGCCACCCAGCATGGCGGGGATGATAAGCCACTTGCCACAGCGCTTGACCAGGCTGTACAGGGCAAAGATGCCGCCCTCACCATGGTTATCGGCGCGCAGCGAGATGAGCACATACTTGATGGTGGTCAGCAGCGTGACCGTCCACACGACAAGGGAGAGCGCGCCAAGCACGAACTCCTCCGTCACGCTTCCGATGCCGCCGTTGCCGGCAACGAGCGCCTTGGTTACATACATAGGGCTGGTGCCGATATCGCCGTACACCACGCCCAGCGTGACGAGCATCGCCGAGATGCTCACAGGAATCGCAGCGTGCGAGGCTGCCTCCTTGGCCTTTTGTTCCATAAGCCGGTTTCCTCCCAACTTTAATGTTCGAAGGAATTATAGGTAATCGGCCCATGTTTGAATGGCACTGTTTTCCCAGCTAAATAAACATTTATACGGCCTTTAGGCCACCGCGGCGATATGAAATGTAACAAAGGGACTGCCCCTTTGTCACATTCGTCATTTTCCAAGCCAGTTTTTGAACCACCATTCCATGGATCGGCTCATCTCGGCCATAAAGGGACTCGTGTGCTTGCGGGTATAGATGTCCACGACGCGCTCCCCCACCTCGCGGGCATGCGGACGGAACATTGCGTCCATCTCGGCCACCTGCGCGTCCATGGTCGCGGCATCCGCGCGGCAGTAGCGCTCCTCGTGCACCAGGTTCACCACGGGGTGCGCAATGGCCGGACGCTCCTTACGGGGCGTGCCGATGATGAGCATCGACAGCGGCATGGTATAGGGCGGCAGATCGAGCAGCTCGGCAACTTCCTCGGCGTTCTCCACGATGTCGCCAATGTAGCAGCTTCCCAGCCCCAGGGCCTCGGCGGCAACCACGGCGTTTTGCGCGGCGATCACGGCGTCCTGGGCCGCGATGGCAAAGTCGCCCAAACCCGGCGCGCGGCGGGGCGCCTTGCCCGTGCGCTCGACAAACTCGGGCTCAAAGCAGCCCACGTGCTCAAACAGATCGATCCACTTTGCATAATCGACCACAAATATGAGTGCCCAGGGCGCCTTGGCGATCATGGGCTGGTGGTCGCACAGGTCGGCCAGACGGTCCAGCGTAGCCTGCTCGCGAATGCTCACGATGGAATACATCATCATGGCGCCCGCCGACGGTGCGCGACTCGCCGCGTGCAGAATCGCCGCCCGCTGCTCGTCGGTCACCGCCACGGGGCGGTCGTCGTCATCACGCGCGAAGGCACGCGTGGACGAGCGGTGCTCCAAGATGTCCAGCACCGCGTTACCCGTAGTCTCGACCGGATAACCGTTCGCATCCACGCCCTTAGCTCCGCCGCAGTACTCGGCACCCGTCATACAAACCTGCTCGTTCATCGCCCTACCCTCGCCAATTCTTTAAGAAGCCTTTACGTTTCCGTGTAATTCCCGTCCATTATCGCGCAGGTCGCCACTACATTGCGCCACACCGCCACACGTGCGCGTTAATATGGCTGGTTGTTGTGCGCAGCCCGCAAATGCAGCGCATATCTTGGTAACAATCGGGTAAACCCCCGCTTTCGTAGGTTTTAGTTTGTGAGGAGTCTCAGCATGTTCGCTGCCGCCATCTCGCTCGTCGGTCTTGCGGCGACCGTCTACCTTGTCTTGCGCGAGGCCAAGGCCATTCGCGCTCAGTCGGGCACCGTCACCAAGGGCGCCTTCGCCTGGAGCGTCGCCTTAGGCCTGTTCCAGCTCTTTTTGACCGTCTGGGGCGCTATTGGCCTCGTCGCGCAAAACGAGCCGCTCGCCTTTGTGATGCTCATCCTGACCAATGCCATCCTCACCAGCTGCGCTTGGGCCAGCATCGCCCGCGACCGCATCGCCCCGCGCGTCTTTGCGTTCGCCGCGCCCGACGCCCCCGCTCCCACCGGCAAGCTCGCCCGCCTGCGCGGCGCCTTTGTGGGCAAACCGCTCGTCGCCGCCGTCTTGTGCCTGCTGCTCGCCGGCGTCTTTGCGCTGCTGGGCATGGAGGTCTCGTCCAACCACGACTTTACCTGGGTCTACCCCCTGTGCATCCTGCTCGAGTGGGCCATCATCACCACGCTCATGGTCGGCCTGTTCTTCCTGTTCCAGCGCCACGGCGCAGCTCCCGCGGTCCTGGCCTTTGCCCTCTTTGTCCTGGGCATTGCCGAGTTCTTCGTCATCACGTTTAAATCCATGCCCATCCAGCCGGGTGACCTTTCGGCCATCTCCACTGCCGCCGCGGTCGCCGGCACCGGCTACACCTTCTCGATCTCGCTGTTCTGCGTGCTGTCCATGGGCTTTACCGCCATCGCCATGCTGCTGTGCGAGTACGCCGGCCTGGTCGCGCCGCATCGCCAGAAGGGCGCCGCCAACGCCAAGCGCATGCTGCTCACCAATCTGCTCGTCGCCGTGCTGTGCCTGGGCGGCGTGACCGCGCACGTCACGCTCATCGACTACTACAACACCCTCGGCATCACCGTCTACACCTGGCGCCCGCTCGAGAGCTACTGGCGCGAGGGCTACCTGCCCGCCTTTATTAGTGCGGCGCAGTCCATCAAGCCGCCCAAACCCGCCGACTACTCCGTCGACGATGCCAAGGCCACGCTCAAAAAGTACGCCAAGGCCTACGACAAGTCCGACGCGGCCAAGAGCGACGAGCGCGCCGCCGCAAAGGAGCAGTTCGATAGCGAGAAGCCCACGGTCATCGCCATCATGAACGAGACCTTCTCAGACCTTTCGATCTACCAGAACATGCGCGCCGGCTACGAAGGCCCGCAGTACTTTAAAAACCTGTCCAACTGCCTCAGCCGCGGCAAGCTCTACGTGAGCGCCTACGGCGGCGGCACCGCCAATACCGAGTTTGAGTTTATGACCGGCAACTCCATGGCCAACCTGGGCTCGGGCGTGTACCCCTACACCATCTACAACATGGAAACGACCGGGAACCTGGCAGAGCAGTTCAAATCGCTCGGCTATTCCACCACGGCTATGCACCCCAATCACGCAACCAACTGGAACCGCGAGAACGTCTACAAGGACTTTGGCTTTGACCAGTTCCTGTCCATCAACGATTTCCAGGGAGCCGACACCTTGCGCGGCATGGTGACCGACCAGGCTACCTACGACAAGATTCTTGAGCTGCTCGACCAGAACGCCGATCCGCAGTTTATCTTCGACGTGACCATGCAGAACCACTCGGGCTACAATACGGGTCTGCTGCCGGTCGATAAGCAGATGCACCTGAATATCGATACGACCGATCTGGATGCCAAGACCGTCGAGGACGGCACGCTCTCCGATGTCGACGAGTATGTCTCGTGCATCGAGCAGTCCGACCAGGCGCTTCGCTACTTCCTCAACGCCCTGAGCAAGCTCGACCGTAAGGTAGTCGTGGTGTTCTGGGGCGACCACCAGCCGTTCTTCCCGTCCAAGTTCAACGACAAGTGGTTTACCGGCGAGGACGATGCCACGCACCAGGAACGTCTGTGGCAGACCGACTACATCATCTGGGCCAACTACGACGTTGCCGGCTGCGACCAGACGAGCGAGGTCGACGACCTGTCCACCAACTACCTGTCCACCCAGCTTATGCAGCTGATCGGCGCCCCGCTTTCCGACTACCAGAAGGCGCACATGACGCTGCGCGAGTCGCTGCCCGCCATCAACTCCGTGGGCTACGAGGACGCCAGCCTGCGCTGGGCGCTCTCCTCCAACGTCACCGGTGACGACGCCGCCGCCGCTGCCGCAACCAAGGCGCGCGAGGATTACGCCAAGATGCAGTACTACGAGATGTTCCGCGACGGCAAGAACGTGTACACCAAACACTTCCAGACCGAGGCCAACGAGACCGACCCCAACCTGGCACCGGGTACGACCAAGATCAAGTAACGGGTCACTCATAACTGAAACGTCTGTCCGGGTGGAGGTGTGTAAGGTTCCCTGCTCGGACAGTCCTGCGCAAGACGGAGGCCACATTAAGTGCCCCCCTTTGCGTGCGGAACTCGCGATGAACCTTATATGCCTCCGCCCGGACAGACGCCCTGTTGTTGGAGCGTGGCTTGTCTTGGGTGTATCGCCGAACATATATAAGTTGAAGGCCACGTTATGTGGCCTTCTTTGTTTGCGGAAAGTGTGTCCCGGAATTCTTGTCTGGAATGGGATGCAGTTTCCGCTTGGGACCCGATTGGGAAAGTGTGTCCCACTATTCAGCTGGATTCCGGGATGTATTTTCCGGTTGAGGCTCGTTGGGAAAGTGCGTCCCACTTTGGGGGCTGATTCTGGGACGTGGTTTCCGGTTGGCTCTCATTGGGAAAGTTCATCCCATTTCTCGGCCTAATTATGGGACGCAGTTTCCCGTTGAGGACCCTTTGGGAAAGTGCGTCCCGGTCTGGGCGCTCAAACTGGGATGGATTTTCCGGATGAGGGCTTGACGGAAAATGTGTCCCGTTCCGGGCGCTAATTGTGGGATGCAGTTTCCGCTTGCGGAGTCTCCACTCAACAGAAAACCCGGGTGGCCTGTTTTTTGGCTACCCGGGTTTTTGGGTTGTCGATATGTTCGACTGGCTACTAGTGGGTCTTGCGGCGCTTGATCAGCATGATGAGGGCTATCACTACGAGCGTTGCTCCCGCTGCTGCTGCGGTGGCGACTAGGGCGAATGTTTGGTCGCCGGTGTTTGCGAGGTTCTTCGCTGTGGTCGTAGTCTTGACCTTGGTGTCGGTCTTAGCTCCGTTGTCGGACTTGGGCTTGTCCGGGTTCGTCGGGGTCTCAGGAGTCTCGGGGTCCTTTGAGCCTTCGGAATCGGTTGGGCCGGCGGTGTTTACCAGCGTATGGTCCAGGAACTTCTTGGCGCCCGCACTTGCCTGTGAGAACAGGCGGCGCGTGCGGATCGGGGTGGCGTTCACCGTTGTGGGCGCCGTCTCCTCGGCCTCGATATTCACGAGCGTCGTGCCGGTGTCGAGGCCCACGTCGTTGTATCCCACGTGGCAGTAATACTGCGCACCGTCATCGTCTGCGGTCAGGTCAATCTCGAGCTTTGAGGCCGTTCCAGCCGCGAGGTTGCCATCGGCACCCACGAGCTTAAACTCCGTCTCGCCGCGGCCCTTGCGGTACCACATATAGGTCGGTGCCAGCCCTGTTTCGCTATCGTCGGCACCGAGTTGCTTCACATGGCCAATCGCCGAGAGCGTCAGGTGGCTTCCCGCCGCGCGCTCAACCGAAGAGTCGTATCCAAGATCCGACCCCTCCGCAGCATCCGCCGCAGGTCCGCTCACGGTCATCGCCATGCCATCGGGCATGGTCTTGACCGTGATGATTGCCGAGCGAATACCTGTTTCGGTCGTGGATCCATTCTTAACGGCGGCGATGGCGAATCGATACTCCGTATTGGGCTGCAGCCCATCCCACTTGAGCGAGGTCTGCGTGTTGTCGGCAATCTTCCAGCTATTGACGACCGCATCCGCCGCATTGCTCTGCAGCATGCCCACGCCGTAGCTAAAGCCACTCTTGTTTGCGAGTACATCGTCCCAGCTAAACGTAACGCTGGTCGAATCGACGGCGTTTGCCGTAAAGCCCGTCACGGCCGGCGCGTCGGGCATCTCGACGTCCTTAACGTCATAGCCCACGATCCAGAACTGGTCGGTGTCCTTGGTGCCGAGCTTGTCGCCCGAGTCTGCCTCGAACTTGTCGACATCCACCGCGTTGACGCCCAGACGCCACACAAAACCGTACTTGCCCTGCGCGGCCTCGGGCAGGTTGTCGACGGTGCCGCCGTATTCGGTCGCTTCACTCGAGGAGTTACCCGTAGTAAAGCCGGCGTTGGCACCAAAGCACAGGCCGCCAAACAACTCGTGCTTTGCGAGCTTCGCGCCCATGACAACGCTGCCGTTCAGCGTCAAGCCGAGCTCGAGCTCCTGCTCCTTGCCCTCCTCGACTTCGATGGTCTGCTCAATGCTCGCCCCCGACTGCGCGGCGGCGCCGTTAAACCCATCGTGCGTGTAGGCGCGCGTTACGCCAGGCTTGCCCAGGCCAAAGGAATCCCCAACGGGAGTCTCGCCGTTGAGCGTCGTTTGATAGGTTCCGGGTTCTCCCGACCGGTTGGTCAAAAAGTAGCTGAGCGGCGTCATATTGTGCTGTTTGGCAATGCGGTCATAGGCCTCGACATTAACGACCGAGGTCTGCGCGCCGAGCGACACGGGCGCCGCCATCACGCCCTTGCCACCAGTTTCCTCATTTTCGATCTCATACTCGTAATAGACCATCGGAATCGTGTAGAGCACGGCCTTGTCACCCTCGCCGGCATGCGACTCATAGCTTACGCTTGCGCTGACCGTGCGCTCGCTCCGGTAGTCATAGCATCCCTCGGCGGCAAAATCGACTGAAGCATTCATCGCGACCAGGGGCGGACCGGTCTGCACCTCGACGGCAACGCCCAACTCGGCGCCAATGGTATAGCCCTGGGATGTCCCCGTGCCCTTTTCCTCTCCGTATGACGTGCCGCCCAACACCAGATAGCCGTATGCCTGCTCCAGATCCTCAACATAGGGCGCATCCTGCAGCACGGCAAGCACGCGCGGGTTGGTATAGACCTTGTAGCGGTCCTTGTACGTGATCTTGACGCTGTCGTTGTCGACATCGGGCAGCGCGAGCGAGATAAATGTGCCGTAGGTAGTGCCGCGACGGTTGCTCTCGCTAATCACCTGCTCCTCGCCGCGGCGCACCTTTCCGTTCTCGTCGAGCGAAAAATGCGAGGCGGTCATCCAATAGTAGTCATCGTTCTTGCGCAGGTCCTCGTCGCGGTGCTTGCCCACCACGGCGATAAAGCTCTCGTTATAGCGGTCCGAACCCGAGACGCTGCCCGCCTTGACGTCGCTGATCCACACCTGTTCTATACCCTTGTGGTCATGCTTGTTGCTGCTGTTGTATTGCTGACCGCTCATGCTCATGGTTCCGACCATGGACCCCAAGCCCTGAGCCCCGCTCTGTGCCGTGTTGCAGGCAAAGTCGCGGAACACATCGCCGCCCACGAGCACCTCGTCAACCGCCAGCTGCTCGGACAGGCCGTCAAGGTTGGCAGTGGCAAGGGCAATAGGCGCCAAGGTGCACGGATAGCGCTTATCCTGAGCGCTATCCTTCCATGCGCTGTTGGGCACATGCATCAGCCCATAGGAGGCGAGGAGCCCGTCTCTGTATTCCTTACAATCGGAAAGCTTGAACTCGCCAGACTCCGAGTCAAAATACGCGTAGCGGTACAGCGCGCCGTACAGCCCCTTGCTGCCGTCAGAAGCGCCGTAATCAAAAGCGCTGCGTTGCCAGTCATAGCCCGCAAGAATAAGGCCCGTGACGGTTTCACCCGTCTTCTTTCCTTCTTCATCGTAGGCGGCAAACGTGCCGAACGTCGCATTCGCAGCGACCATGGTCTTGCCGTTCGCGGAGAGGGAGATTGCGCCCGCGTCGCCCAGAGCATCGACATGGACGAGCGCACCCTTGGATGCATCCCACGAAAACAGCTCGCAATGCGTCGACTTATCAATATTCTTCTTGCCGTAGGGTGCCGAGACCACGATGGCGAGGTCATCGCAAAAATCGCGATCGAGGTCGCCGGCCGCTAGCGAAACGACAGAAGCTGACTGAAGCTGCGTCCAGGAGTCGTTCCCGCCCTTGTTGTGCGTGGTGTAGTCCGCGGCGTTACCGGCATCGATCTTGACGACGCTTTGCTTCCAGTTGCCGCCCTCCAAGTCATACATGTCGACTACAGCCTTGCGCACGCCGTTCTCGTCGACATAGCAGCCCGCGTAGACAAAAAGCTCGTCGACGCCGTCGCCATCGACATCGCCCGCCTCGACATCAAAGACGGCGTCGTGCTCTTGCAGGTAACCGGCATCCAGGTACTTAAAACGGCCTTCGTACATCATATTAGTGTTGACCGTCACCGGCAGGTGTGTGTCGAGAGTGCGCGTACGCCCGTTGCTAAACGAGTAGAGGACCAGCTCAACCTTTCCGGCGTATGACTTGCCGTCAATCGTCATGGAGGAACTGTCGCCGTAGGCACGGAGCTCGGCAACGCGGCTCTTTTTGCCCGTGCTGGCGTCGCTGCAGAACTCAACACTCGTGGCGTGAATGCCCGAGAAACCGTTGTTGTCGTTGGCGAGTACTGTTGAGGACTCATTGTTGCTTAGGTACGACCAGGTGCCGCCACCGTAGTCGCTATGCTTGTAGAGATCGCTGTTCGTATCGAAGTTGTTGACGTTTTGCCAGAACTTTGCGGCGCCCCACACACTTCCATAGCCATCGGTGAGTTTGCTGCTGCCGCCAATGTCACCGCGCTCGACGTTCTCGAGCTTGTCGCGCAGAGTGTAGCGATTGCCATGGCTACCGTTAGCTGCCATATAGACCTCGCTGCGCGTGGCAAACGTCGTGGGGGTATCAGTGGAATAGGGGCCAACGGTATCGGCCGGAATGTCCTCGCTCGTGCCCAGACCCAGGGCTTGATAATCCTGCTCGGTCATATCGGTGATTGCGGGCGCGTCTGCCGCCTGGGCAACCTGGGGCGTGGCCGTGAAGCAGGCGACGCTCGTGGCGATCAACGCAGCAAGCGCCGCCGTCCCAACAAGCGGGATTTTCGACAGCCTACGGATACGGGGGTGTGGAACGTACATGAGGGACCTCGCTTTATTCGAGTGGAGTGGACTCATTTTTGCAAATGATACATCCGATGCCCGATATCACGTGTCTCATTTTCGCCAACGGCGTGTCTCATTTTTGAGAATCCGAGATGCCGCGGAAATCTTATCCCAGCTCAAAGGCCATTTCTGGGATGTATTTTCCGTCGAGTGCCTCATCGGGAAACTGCATCCCATTTCAAGCGTCGATTCTGGGACGCATTTTCCCCTTAGACCCTCAACCGGAAACCGCATCCCACTTTGAGCGCAAATTCCGGGATGCATTTTCCGCTTGAGCCTCATTGGGAAACGGCGTCCCACTTTGAGGGCTGATTGTGGGATGCATTTTCCGGTTTTGCTCTCATTGGGAAAATGCATCCCGTTTCTTGACCGAATAATGGGACGCAATTTCCCGTTGGAGCGCCTTTGGGAAAGTGTGTCCCACTTCGACCGCCCAGAGTGGGATGCACTTTCCGCAAAGCACCTCAACGGGAAACTACGTCCCATTCCAAAGGCAAATTCCGGGACGCATTTTTCGAAAGCCTGCCCATCCGGAAAGCCCGTCCCACTTTGGACGCATCCGGGCACGGAACCATCGACCTATCAGGCCTCCCATCAATAAAGAGGCGTCCTCCCGGACGGCGGGGCACGAAGTTCATCGCGAGTTCCGCACGCAAAGAAGGCCACTTAATGTGGCCTTCGTCTTGCGCAGGACTGTAGAGCAGGAAACTT
>CAJMSL010000006.1 GCA_905216045.1 uncultured bacterium | reverse complement strand
GACGTTCCCTGCGGTGTGCTGTTGGCCGTGCTCACGTCTTCATCCGAGGCCGACTGTTCGTCGGTCAGCGAGGTGATGACCAGCACTTCCTCGTTGTTCTCGGCCGTGGTCTGAGCGCGCACCACAATGGTGTAGTACACGTCGTTTGCCGATTTCTCAACCGACGAGACGGTGCCGAGCGGTAGGCCCTTGGGGAACACGCCACCGATGCCAGAGGTCACGATGATATCGCCAACCTTAACATCGGAGTCGACGCTCACGTACTCAAGACGCAGCGTGCCGTCAGCCTGACCCTGCAGCATACCCTGGGCGCGCGTGTCCTGCACCATGGCGGACACGCCCGAGTTCTCGTCGCCAATCAGGCGCACGGTAGAGGTCTTGGCCGATACCTCGATAATCTGGCCGATAACACCGGCAGAACTCGTCACGGGCATGTTGATGGTAAGGCCGTCGGCAGAGCCCTTGTCGATGGTAACGGTCGAGGTCCAGGCATCGCCGGAGGCACCAACGATACGAGCTGCGGTCGATTTGAGGTTGTAGGTCGATTGCAGCCCGACCAGGCCCTCCAGGCGCTCGGCAGTCTTTTGAGCCTCAGAAAGCTCGGCGACCTTAGAGGTCAGCTCCTCATTTTGCTTCTTGAGCTCGTCGAGCGTGTCCTGCGACGCCGTTAGGTTAGAGAACACGTTGCCAATCGCATTGAAGGGAGCCGCCACAGCCGAGCCCACAAAGCGCACCGGAGAGGTAATCGTCGTTACGCCCGAACGCACGGCATGAATCGGCCCTGCCTCGCCCTCGCGGATGTAAAACGTGAGCAGCAACACCGAAATCAGGCTGAAAACAATCAACGGGCGCATACCCGTTGATTGTCGCTTGGTATTCAGATTTGTGGAGAAACCCGAAGATCGTGCCAAATGGAATCCACCTTTTGGAAATTAAGCATTGGTCTGGACGAAGCCGCCATCAAACGCATTGGCCTCGAGCACGCGGGCACAGCCGTTAACGACGTTATCGAGCGCCGTGGGGCTGACGTTGACCGAAACACCGGTCTCATCGCGCAGGCGCACGTCGAGACCGCGCAGCAGCGCGCCGCCACCAGTCAGCAAAATGCCGTAGTACATAAGGTCCGAGGCAAGATCGGGAGGCGTAGCGTCGAGTGCGTCCTTGACGGCCTTGGCCATCTCGTCGAGCGGCTTGTTGAGCGCGCGACGAATCTCCTCGCTCTCGATGCGCACGGTCTTGGGCAGACCGGTGATCACGTCGCGGCCGTTGACCTCGACGTCGAGCTCGTCCTTGAGCGGCACGGCGGAACCGACCTTGATCTTGATGTCCTCTGCCGTACGCTCGCCGATGGCAAGGTTGTAGGCATCGCGAACGTGCGTGAGGATGGCCTGATCGAACTCGTCGCCGGCAATACGGATGGACTGCGAGACGACGATGCCGCCCATAGCGATAACGGCAACCTCGGTGGTACCGCCACCGATGTCGATGACCATGGAGCCGGTGGGCTCCTCGACAGGCAGGTCGGCGCCGATAGCAGCAGCCATGGGCTCCTCGATCAGGTAGGCCTGGCGAGCGCCGGCCAGGGACGTAGCCTCAAAGACGGCACGCTTCTCGACCGACGTGACGCCGGAAGGAACGCAGACGACAACGCGCGGACGCGGGGTCCACGGATAGCGCTTCTCGGAAGCCTTGTCGATAAAGTAGCGAAGCATGGCCTCGGTAACATCGAAGTCGGCGATGACGCCGTCCTTCAGGGGACGAACGGCCACGATGTTGCCGGGCGTACGGCCGAGCATGCGCTTTGCCTCGATACCGACCGCCAGGATGCGCTCGTCGTTCTTGTCGATGGCGACAACAGAGGGCTCGCGAATGACAATGCCCTTGCCGCGCACGGAGACAAGCGTATTTGCGGTGCCGAGGTCGATGGCAAGATCGCCCGCATAGCTACCGAAGAACATATCCATCAAAGAAAACAACGCAACTCCTGATGTGTTGGATGATTGCTGGAAAACTACTAGCTCATGATACTAGCGCAAGCCCGGCACCTCACTTGCGGTGAAGCGCCGGGCAAAGCTAAATCCCATAAGGTCACTACTGGTTGTCAGCAGCCGAGAAATCCATATCGAGCGAGGAAACGGCCCAGCCGATATGATTGTCGGAGCGCACGAATTTGACGGTGTACTCCTGCTCGCCGCCCTTGGACAGCGATGCCTTCACCTTAGCGGTCGTCTCGGTCATGGACTGATCCATGCCCTCGACGGACACGGTGGCGCCCTGCGGAATCGAGGAGATGATCATCGACTTGGCGCCCTCGGACAGGCTCGAGGCCAGGCAAGACTCGGCCTTTGCGGTGTCACCGTCGCCGGCAGCCTGGAACAGATCGGTGATAACCGACTCCTGCGAGGGGAAGCCAAAGCCGCGCGTGTAGGCAAAGCCCAGACCGCCCGCAGCAATCAAAATGAGCAGAAGCAGCACGATGAAGACTTTGAGACCCGTGTGGCGATGGCGACGACGGACCTTGGCCTGCTTACGATCCTGACGGTCCTGCTGGACCATCTCGGACTCGGACAGCGTAAAGAAGCCGGTGTCCGAGGGATCGGGCATAAACTGGCCGGTCGCGCCCGTAGGATCGAGCGGATCAACGGCAGGAGCGTCCATCGCGGGCGCCGGAGCCGTGGCCATAGCCGTCTGGGCAGACAGCGCGGCAAGCGAATCGTGCACGCGGGCAAGCTCATCGGCCTGCTCGGAGGTGAGCTGGTAGATGCCATCGGCAGTAGCGGCGTTAAAGGCGTCGAGTGCGTCGGAGGGGCGGCCGGCGGCAGAAAGCGCCTGACCCATGCCGGCGTTGAGCGCACGCGTGTCGTCGCGGGGACCGGCAAAGTCGATAGCCGTGCGGTAGGTCTCCACGGCATCCGCCGGACGGCCAAGCTTAATGAAGCAACGACCGAGCTCGCCGAGTGCGGCGGCAGGAGCCGGATTGGCGCCGTCGATGGCGGCCTGACGAAAGGCAGTACCCGCGTTGGCATAGTCGCCCGACTGGAACAGCGCATTGCCCAGGCCCAGATAGGCCTTGAACGGCGTGGCATAGGAAGCATCCTGCGTAGCAGCAGAGAACGCCTGGGCGGCCGTCGTGTAGTCGCCCACGGCGGCGAGTGCCTTGCCGCGGTTGGTGAGCAGCGCGCCGCGCTTGCCGTAGGTGCCGTCATTGAGGGCAGCGGCGTAGGCCTCGGCGGCCTCGGCATACATGCCCAGGTGCATCAAGGCGTTACCACGAAGGTGATCGGCCTCGCCCATAATCTCATCGGGAGTTTTTGCCGCCCCAAGCATCTGGGCTGCAGCGGAAAAATCACCCGCGCGGTAAGCGGCGCGGCCCTGTCGGATCAGCTGGCTATTCAAGGAAGTCCCCTTTACTCGTGAACGATCTCGACATGGACGATCTCGTCGCCGGCACGCAGCTGTGAAATCACATCGAGACCCTCGACCGTGGTACCAAAGACGGTGTAACCGGAATCGAGGTTATGCTGGGCACCCAGGCAGAAGTAGAACTGCGAACCCGCGGAATCGGGGTCCATGGAGCGCGCCATGGCAAGGGCACCATCGACATGGCTGTTGCGCGGATTGGTGGCAAACTCGCCCTTGATGCAGTAGCCGGGACCACCGGTACCGGGCATGCCGTCAGGGCCCTCAAGACCGGCAGCGACGTCGGCGCCGGACATATCGCGGGTATTGGGGTCGCCGCCCTGAATGACAAAGCCGGGCACATAGCGATGGAACTTAAGGCCGTCATAGAAACCCATCGTGGAAAGCTCGCAGAAGTTCGCGACATGAATGGGAGCGCCCTCACCGTCAAACTTGACCTTGATGGTACCCTTCGACGTCTCGATAACGGCGCACTCGTCGCCGGCAAGCTGATACTCGGGCGTGTAGAGCTCTTTCTTAAAACCAAACATGTGGTTCCTTCCTCGTGCGTTTAAAGCATATTTGTACGAATTGTAGCAATAAGCATGCGCTTACATCAATTGCGCACGTAGGTTATGCCGACTATGGCGAACTAATTTTAGGAACGCTGCTGCGGCTTCCAGGAGCCCACATTGGCGTCGTACTGGTTCAGCGCGCTGTTGCCGCCCTGCGCGATGGGCGCCAGGATCTCGCTTTGGTGGGGACTCATCGACTCACCATCAGGAATGGCCAGCGAGATATCCCAGCTCTGGCAGATCACGTCGACACGTTCGTACATCCACTCGGCAAGCTGCTTTAAGTGGGCGATGTCGTCCGCATAGACCGTATCGTCCTGATACTTAAGGTTGTTGAGCTCATCTTGCGTCTTTTTGATCTGGTCGCGCAGGGCGTAGGCACTCTGCGACAGCTCCTGACGGGTGGACAGCGGCGTTCGGAGATAGCCGTTGTTAAAGGAATCGATGACCTCGCCGATCTGGTCCTCGTCACCGTAGGACACGATGGTCTGATACAGACCGTCGAGCCTGGTATAGAGCTGATCATCGGGCAGCACGGTTTCTTCCTGGACCACCTCGGCAGAATCGTCTTGCTTGGTATCGTCCTCAGTCGCCTCGCCCTTTTGGCGCGTGGGGAAGGTGGTTTGTGCAGCTTGGCCAAACTGGTCGTAGAAGCCAGGCATGACACCCATGGGATCGGTCGTCACGAACCAATAGGCACCGCCGCAAACGACGGCAAGTACCGCGATGACGATGAGCGGCTTGGGGATATGACGCTTGTGCTTGTGATAGGCGTCCTCGTCGGGATGCACTTTGCGCTTGGGTTTTTGAGCATCGTCGTGCAGAGAAACGGGCGTGGGAATATCGACCTTGGGGATACCGAAATCCTTATCGAAAGCCGGCAGCACGCAGGTCTCGTTAGGATCGGCGGCGTCCGAAAGAACCGCGGCAGCCGAGGCGGGCGCATGAGGCACCTCGGTATCGATCTGCTCTTGCGTTAGGCGCGGAAAGCCCGCCGTGTGGCCCGCTGCCAGGTCGGATGCGGCCGCGTCCTCGGAGAGGATACCCGGAGCGGGGCGTCCGCATTTGGGACACGTACGATCGTGCGGAGAAAGACGGGCACCGCAGCCCTCGCAGAACACGAACTCGGTGTGCTCGGGGCCATCGCCCGGACCCACATAGGCGTTGCAGTAGGGGCAGAACGAGGCGCCGTCCTCGATAGTCTTAAGGCAATGCGGGCAGATCACGGCATCCTCTTTTCGAAGCAATTCAAACAATCGAGGTTAGAGCATAACATCGCCACGGCCCCACAGGAGCAAGGCACCAATTCAACATCGCCAGGGCGCGTAGTTACTTCTTCTTTTTGCTTGGCATCGAGACTTTGATGCCTTGGGCGGACTTGGTCACGCGAGAGCGCTTGGCTCCGGTACTCCTCTTTTTCTTGGGCTGGGCCTGGGCCACGCCCTCGAGTGCACGGGCCTCGGCCTCGCGAGCGGTGCGATCTTCGCGGCGCTGCGCCATGTCGGCGGCGACGCGCTTGGCAAAACGCTCGGCCGTCGAACCCGTCGAGCTCACCTTGCCGCCACCGCGACCCAGGTGGACGCGCACACCACGGCCAAAACCAGTTGCGGCATGACGACGACGCGGCTTGAGCGAATCCATCATCGTGGCGAGCTTAAAGAACACCGAGCAGGTAAAGACCACGATAACAGCCAAGATAACCATCTGGCCCATCGACAGGTTGGCAATAGACAGCAGCTCCGGGAATCCGATAACGCCCACCAGGATGCCGGCGACTACAAACACAAAGAGCACCACACGTAAGGGCGTGAGAGGCTGCGAGATGCGCCAGATTAGGCTGACGCTCGCCGCGCACGACGTAAGCAGGCACATCGTAGACAGCGTGAGCTGGCTAAAGCCAAACACGCGCGCCACAAAGATATCGAGCGCCGCAGCCAAAATGACCGCAATCGACGCCGGCAGTGCACGCTTGAGTACGTTGCTCAAAAACGCACCCTTCACACGAGCATTGTTGGGCTCCAGGCCCAACACAAAGCCCGGCGCGCCGATGCAGAAGAAGTTAATGAGCGTCATCTGGATGGGCTCGAAGGGGTACGGCGGCAGCGCGATACACAGCGCCGCCAGGCCCATCGAGAACAGCGTCTTGGTCAGGAACAGTGAGGCCGAACGCTGCAGGTTGTTGATGGAGCGACGGCCCTCGGCCACCACGGCGGGCATCGAGGCAAAATCGTTGTCGACGAGTACGATCTCGGCCACGTTGCGCGCGGCATCGGAGCCGGCCGCCATGGCGACGGAGCAGTCGGCCTCCTTGAGCGCCAGCACGTCGTTGACGCCGTCGCCCGTCATGGCCACGGTGTGCTCGCGGCGCTTGAGCGCCTGCACGAGCTCGCGCTTCTGCTGCGGGGTCACACGACCAAAGACATGGTAGCGGTCCACTGCGGCATCGAGCTTGGCCGGCGTATCGAGCGTCGTGGCGTCCACATAAGCGTCCGCCCCCGGCACGCCCACCACGCGCGCGATCGACGACACCGTACGTGGGTCGTCGCCGCTGATCACGTTGAGGGTCACGCCCTGCTCGTTAAAGTAGCCGATGGTCTCGGCCGCCGAGGTACGAATCTCGTCGCGGATGGTCACAAATCCCACGGGCTCGGCCTCGCCCACCATATCCCCATCGGGCGTAAAGCCGTCCACGCGCGCCACCACGAGCACGCGGCAGGTATCGGCAAGCTCGGCGACACGGTTCTCGACCTGCGAAAACACACGCTCCGAAAGCACAAACTGCGCGGCGCCCATCACATAGGAGCCCTGCGCAAACGAAGCGCCGCTCCATTTTTTAGACGACGAGAATGGAATGACCGACAGCGGCTCGGACACCTCGACCGGGCGATCGGCGTAATAGTTGAGCAGCGCCTGGCATGTCTCGTTGGCATCGGCTGAGGTCGCACGTGCCACGTTAGCCAGCGCAAAATCGAGCACTGTGGTATCGACGGGAACAGCCGCCTCGTCCGAGTCCACGCCAAAGCCAACACCCTCAACAGGCAGCGGGTAGGTGCCCTCGACCTCCATACGACCCGAGGTAATGGTGCCCGTCTTGTCCAGGCACAGTACGTCGACGCGAGCGAGCGTCTCGATGCAGTAGAGCTGCTGCGCCAGCACCTTGCGGCGGGCCAGGCGCACCGTGGCGATGGCGAGCACCGACGAGGTCAGCAGCACCAGGCCTTGCGGGATCATGCCCAGCAGGGCGCCCACCGTGGACAGCAGCGCCGACGAAGGCACATGACCAGCCAACAGCTCGGAGAAGCACCATGAAAGCGCACTATCGCCCGGGGTTCCCGCGGCATCCCACAGCTCGCTCACACTCGAGGCAAACAACGCCAAACCGAGCGGGATCATGATGATGCTCGCAAAGCGCACGATGGCGTTAAGCGCGTTCATGATCTCGGAATTGACCTTTTTGACGTACTTCGCCTCGTTATTAATTTTAGCCACGTAGTTGTCGGCGCCGACATGGATCACGCGGGCGCGCAGCAGGCCCGAGTCGATAAAGCTGCCGCTCATGAGCTCGGAACCGGGCTGTTTCTTAATAAGGTCGCTCTCGCCCGTCAGCAAGCTCTCGTTCACGAGCGCCTCGCCCGAAACCACCACGGCGTCAGCGGGAATCTGGTCGCCGCGCCCCAGGCGGATGATGTCGTCGAGCACGATCTGGTCCAAGTCGAGCTCCACCTCGGCACCGTCGCGCACCGCGATGGCCTTCTTAGAGGTCAGCAGCGTGAGCTTATCGACCATCTTCTTGGACCGCATGGATTGAATGACGCCAATAGCGGTATTGAGGAACACCACAAACAGGAACGTCAGGTTCTTAAATGAACCGGTCAAAATGACCAGGAAAGCCAAGATCACGTTGATCAAATTGAACAGCGTGCAGAGGTTCTCGATGATGAGCTCTTTGACCGACTTGGTCTTGAGCTCCATGTTGCGGTTGATCTTACCGGCGGCGATGCGCTCCTCGACCTCGGCGGTCGAGAGTCCGCGCTCGATATCCGTTGCTGCCATACCACGTCCCATCACGTCGCGTCGGTATAAGAAAAACCGCCCGGACCATGCGAGGTTCGGACGGTCTTACGTTCGATGGTGCCCCATGTTGGATTCGAACCAACGGCCTTCTGCTCCGGAGGCAGACGCTCTAATCCCCTGAGCTAATAGGGCCAACGTTTGGCATTATACCCAAGTGCACCACGGGCTATCAAAATAAAAGAAAAAGCTTTGCAATTCCGAGGAAGACGAGGCGCAACGGCCCACTTTAGAAGGCAAAAGCGAGTCAGATAGTATAAACTCACATGCACCATATACACGGCTCGCGATGCGGGCCGTTTTTGCAAAAGTTATCCATCGAGGTGAGAGGCACACCATGATTGCAATTTTAAAGCAGAGCGCCAGCGACGATGCCGTAAGCCATATCGTCAGCTGGATTGAGAAAAAGGGGCTGAAGACCGATGTCTCGCGCGGCGAGAACGAGACGATCATCGGCCTGGTGGGCGATACGACCAAGATCGACCCGTTCCTGCTCGAGTCCATGGATGTCGTCGAGCGCGTGCAGCGCGTCTCCGAGCCGTTCAAGCGCGCAAATCGCAAGTTCCACCCCGAGGACTCCGTCATCGACTGCGGCCACGGCGTCAAAATCGGCGGCGACCAGTTCCAAGTCATCGCCGGCCCATGCTCCGTCGAGGGCGAGAACCTCATCCGCATCGCACGCCGCGTAAAGGCCGCCGGCGCCACGATGCTGCGCGGCGGTGCCTACAAGCCCCGCACCTCCCCCTACGCCTACCAGGGCATGGGCCCCGCCGGCCTCGACCTGCTGTGCGAGGCGTCTGCCGAGCTCGACATGCCGATCGTCACCGAGATCATGGACCCACGCGACGTGCAGGTCTTCTTGGACAAGAAGATCGACGTCATGCAGATCGGCGCCCGCAACGCCCAGAACTTCCCCCTGCTCAAGGAGGTCGGCAAGACCCAGACCCCGATCCTGCTCAAGCGCGGCATGTCCGGCACGATCGATGAGCTGCTCATGGCCGCCGAGTACATCATGAGCGAGGGCAACGACAACGTCATCCTGTGCGAGCGCGGCATCCGCACCTTCGAAACCCGCACCCGTAACACCTTCGATCTCAACGCCGTGCCGGTGCTGCACCACCTGTCGCACCTGCCTGTCGTTGCCGACCCCAGCCACGCCACCGGCTACACCCGCTACGTTGAGCCCATGGCGCTCGCCGCGACCGCCTGCGGCGCCAACGGCCTGGAGATCGAGGTCCACGACGAGCCCAGCCGCGCATGGTCCGACGGCGCTCAGGCCCTCACCCCCGACCAGTTCGACGACACCATGCGCCGCATTCGCGCCATCCGCGAGGTCGTCTGCCAAGAGACCATGGAGTAGCCCATGGGTACGGTGAGAAACGCGCGCGTTAACCAGGGCGGTCCCAAATGCGCGGGCATCGTGGGCCTGGGCCTCATCGGCGGCAGCTTTGCCCGCGGCTATGCGCAGGCGGGCGTTCGCGTGCTGGCCTGGGACCCCGATGATGATGTCATGACGGCCGCCAGCATGGGCACTGTCGCCGGAGAGCTCAACGACGAGACACTCGGCGAATGCGACATCATCGTCCTGGCCTGCTACCCCGAGGCCTGCATCGAGTGGCTCGAGGCGCATGCCCAGGCACTCGCCGACGCCACCGATACCGAGGCCATCATGGGCCCCGTGGTGATCGACACGGTGGGCGTCAAAGGCATCGTGTGCGAGCGCGCCTTTGAGCTTGCCCGCGAGAACGGCTTTTACTTTGTGGGCGCGCACCCCATGGCGGGCACGCAGTACTCGGGCTATGCGCACTCCCGCGCCGACCTGTTCCAGGGCGCCCCGCTCGTGCTCGTACCACCCGCGGTAGACGATGCCCTTAAGCTGGAGCTCTTGGGCCAGGTGCGCGAGATGGTGCGCCCCTTGGGCTTTGGCAAGTTCAGCGTGACCAGCGCAGCCGAGCACGACCGCGTCATCGCCTTCACGAGCCAGCTTGCGCACGTGGTATCCAACGCCTATGTTAAGAGCCCGACCGCTCAGGTCCACCACGGCTTTTCGGCCGGCAGCTACCGCGACCTCACCCGCGTGGCGCACCTCAATCCACAGATGTGGTCTGAGCTCATGATCGACGACGCCGACGCGCTCGCCTTCGAGATCGACCACCTGATCGAGTCGCTTGGCGCCTACAGCCGTGCGCTCAAGGACCGCGACCAGCGCTATCTGGAGAATCTCCTTGCCGAGGGCGACCGCATTAAGCGCGCACTCGACGACGAGGCCTCCCACTAGACCACCTATCACGCCAGGTCGAAAGGACCGAAGCTTATGGCGATTACCATCGATATCGACACTGCACGCCCCTACCAGGTGCATGTTGGCACGTTTTTGCTGGAGCAGGCGGGACCGCTCGTGCGCGCCACTGCCGGCGGCACCAAGGCCGTCATCGTGACGGACACCAACGTGGGCCCGCTCTACCAGATGCCCGTTAAGCAGAGTCTGGAGGCGTCAGGCTACGAGGTGAGCATCTGCACCTTCGAGGCCGGCGAGGCCCATAAGCGCGCAGAAACCTATGTTGCCATTTTGGAGTTTGTGGCCGAGCACGAGCTTTCGCGCTCCGACGTGATTGTGGCACTCGGCGGCGGCGTCGTGGGCGACGTGGCGGGCTTTGTGGCCGCCACCTACATGCGCGGCTGCAAGTTTGTGCAGATCCCGACGAGTCTGCTCGCCATGGTGGATTCGTCGGTGGGCGGCAAGACCGCCATCGACCTGGCTGCCGGCAAGAACTTGGCCGGCGCCTTTTGGCAGCCGAGCGTGGTTATCGCCGACGTGGGGTGCCTGGCCACCCTCACGCCCGAGCAGTTCGCCGACGGCTGCGGCGAGGTCGTCAAGCACGCCGTGATCGCCGCCCCCGAGCTCTTCGCCGAGCTGGAGAAAACCCCGCTCACGCTGGAGCTGCTCAACCGCGATGTGGCCCGCGTAGCACTCATCATCGCCCGCAATATCGACATCAAGCGCGCCGTGGTCGTCGCTGACGAGCGCGAAACCAACCAGCGCAAGCTCCTCAACTTTGGACACAGCGCCGGACACGCCGTCGAGGCCTGCGAGCACTTTGAGCTCGGACACGGCAACTGCGTGTCGATCGGCATGGGCATCATCACGCGTGCCGCAGCCCTGCATGGCGTTTGCGATGCTGCACTGCCGGGACGCATCGAAGAGCTCTGTGCACGTCACGGTCTCAAGACCCGCTGCGAGCTTTCTGCCGATGCCGTCTTTGCCGAGGCGCTCCACGACAAGAAGCGTGCGGGTGACACCATCGACCTGGTGATTCCGCACGGCATTGGCCGCTGCAGCATCGACCGCACGCCGCTTTCCACTTTCCACGATCTCATTGCCGAGGGCCGCGGCCAGAAGGGAGACGCATCCGCATGCTAGCCCGCATCACCCCGTCCCCGCTTAAGGGCACCGTTCCCGCCATCGCGTCCAAGTCGATGGCGCACCGTCTCATCATCTGCGCTGCGCTTGCCAACGGCGAGACACACGTCGCCTGCAACACCACCTGCGCCGACATCGAGGCTACGGTGCGTTGCCTTACGGCCCTGGGTGCTCGCATCGAGACCGTCGAGGACGGCTTCCAGGTCCACCCCACCATGAAGAGCATTGAATTTGGCCTGCTCAAGGCCCTAGCCGGCGGCACGCTCGACTGCGACGAGAGTGGCTCCACGCTCCGCTTTATATTGCCCGTCGCCTGCGCGCTGGGCGCAGAGGCCACCTTTGTGGGCCAGGGTCGTCTGGGCGCACGCCCGCTCTCCCCGCTCTCGGACGAGATCATCGCCGCCGGCTGCGACCTACAGGGTCTGGGCGGTTTTCCGCTCAAGACGAGCGGCCGCATGCGCCCGGGCACCTTTGTGCTGCCGGGCAACGTAAGCTCGCAGTACATCTCGGGCCTGCTGCTGGCAGCCCCGTTGCTCGCCCAGCCCTCCTGTGTGCAGGTGACCGGCCTCATTGAGAGCCGCCCCTACATCAACCTAACGATCCAGGCCATGAAGGCCTTTGGCGTTGAGGTCAACGTCGAGCGCATTCCCGCCAAGGACGGTCAGCCCGAGGTCACGAACTTCCGCGTGAGCAGTGGCTCGTATCGCACGCCCGGCAACGTGGCCGTCGAGGGCGACTGGTCCAACGCTGCCTTTTGGCTGTGCGCCGGCGCCATCGGCTCCGACCCCATCACCGTGGAGGGTGTGTCGCTGAGCTCCGCACAGGGCGACCGCAACGTGCTTGCTGCGCTTTCGCGCTTTGGCGCCCGCATCGTGCGCTCCACCAACGCCGCCACCGTGCAGTCCGACAAGCTCGCCGGCTTTGAGATGAGTGCCCACGACATTCCCGACTTGGTACCCGTTATCTCGGCCGTGGCCTCGCTGGCACAGGGCCGCACGTTCATCCGTGACTGTGCGCGCCTGCGCATCAAGGAATCTGACCGTCTGGTCACCACCACCCGCGAGCTCACCGCGCTGGGCGCACAGGTGCGCATCGCCGGTGACGACCTCATCATCAAGGGTGTCGATGCCTTCACCGGCGGCGAGGTCGATTCGCACAACGACCACCGCATCGCCATGATGGCTGCCATCGCTGCGAGCCGCGCCACTGGCGAAGTTGTGATCCACGGCGCCGAGGCCGTCAACAAGTCCTATCCCGATTTCTTTGACCACTACCGCCTGCTGGGCGGCAAGGTCACGCTCGAGGAGGAATAGCATGTCCTCGACCTTTGGCAACGTCTTGCATCTGAGTATCTTTGGCCAGTCGCACTCCCCCGCTATCGGCTGCTCGCTCGACGGCATTCCTGCCGGTATTGCCGTTGACCAGGAGCAGCTGCAGGCCTTTTTGGACCGTCGTGCCCCCGGTCGCGACGAGACCGCAACCAAGCGCCACGAGGCCGACGCCGCGCATATCATTGCCGGCGTGGTCGATGGACATACCACCGGCGCGCCCATTGCCGCGATTATCGAGAACACCAACACGCGCTCCAATGATTACTCCGAGCTGCGCTGCAAGCCCCGTCCCGGACATGCGGACTTCCCCGCGCGCGTGAAGTATCACAACATGCACGATGTTGCTGGTGGCGGGCATTTTTCCGGCCGCCTAACGGCACCCTTATGCATCGCCGGCGGCATTGCGCTACAGGCACTCGAGGCCCGCGGCATTCAGGTCATGGCGCACGCCGCGCAGATCGGCGGCATCTCCGACCTGCCGATGGACGATATGGTCTATCGAGAGGCCGACCGCAAGGCGATCCTTACGAACGACCTGCCGTGCATTGACGCCGCCGCAGCCGGCCGCATGCGCGAGGAGATTCTGGCCGCGCGCGATGAACTCGACAGCATCGGCGGCATCGTGGAGTGCGGCATTTACGGGCTTCCCACGGGCATCGGCGACCCCATGTTCGACGGCATCGAGAACCGCATCGCGCAAATCGCGTTTGGCATTCCCGCCGTAAAGGGCGTGGAGTTTGGCATGGGCTTTGCCGTGGCCGCCATGCGCGGCAGCGAGAACAACGATCCGTATCGCATCGATGCCGAGACCGGCGAGATCGAAGTCGAGTCCAATAACGCCGGCGGCATCCTGGGCGGTATTTCGACCGGCGCGCCCGTCATGTGGCGCATGGCCGTAAAGCCGACGCCCTCAATTGGCCGCGAGCAGCAGACCGTAGACATGGACGCCATGGAAAATGCCGAGCTCTCGGTCCACGGCCGTCACGATCCCTGCATCGTCCCCCGAGCCGTCCCCGTAGCCGAGGCAGCCGCCGCCCTCGCGATTTGGGACGCCCTCCTCGAGGACGCCGCCCAGCTTTAGTCCACCCACCCCAAGGGTAGTTAATTTGGGACGGGGCTATTTTAGCTACCCCCATATGCCAGTTGATATTTGCCCTGGCACCCATCGATTCGTCGACAGTCAAAGGGTAGCTAAAAAAGCCCCGTCCCAAATTAACTACCCCAGGCAACCATTCACGAAAGGGGCCTCCATGGACCTTGCCGATATTCGCCAGACCATCGATGGCATCGACACCACGCTCCTCAACAGCTTTATCGAGCGCATGGACATTGCCACCGAGGTCGCCAAGTCAAAAATCGAGATGGGCAAGGCCGTCTTTGACCCCGCCCGCGAGCGCTCCAAACTCAACAACCTCGCCAGTCGCGCGCCCGAGCGCTACGAGGCGCAGACCATCACCCTGTTCCGTCTCCTCATGAGCATGAGCAAGGCCGAGCAGCAGCGCTACATCAACGAACTCAAGGGCATCACTGTCTCGCAAAAGGCCCACGCCACGGCTGCAGCCTCCGACACGCCCTTCCCTCAAACTGCCACCGTCGCTTGCCAGGGCGTTGAGGGCGCTTACAGTCAAATCGCCGCGTGCAAGCTCTTCGACGTGCCCGACATCGCGTTTTTCGAGACCTTCGAAGGCGTTATGCGCGCTGTGCGCGACGGCTTCTGCGAGTTTGGCGTGCTGCCCATCGAGAACTCCACCGCCGGCTCGGTCAACGCCGTCTACGACCTGCTCGCCCAGTTCGACTTCCACATCGTGCGCTCGCTTCGCCTCAAGATCGACCACAACTTACTCGTCAAACCCGGCACCAAGCTCGCCGACGTGCGCGAGGTCTACAGCCACGGCCAAGCCATTGCCCAGTGCGCCGGCTTTATCGAGAACCACGGCCTGCGCGCCACCAAGTACCCCAACACGGCCATGTCGGCTGAGATGGTCGCCAACTCCGAACGCACCGATGTTGCCGCCATCGCATCGCGCAGCTGTGCCACGCTGTATGGCCTCGAGGTGTTGGAGCCCAATATCCAAGACTCGGACAACAACTACACGCGCTTTGTCGTCATCAGCCGCGAGCCGCGCGTCTACCCCGGCGCTAATCGCACCTCGCTCATGATCACCACGGCCAACGAGCCGGGCGCCCTCTATCGCGTGCTCGAGCGCTTCTACGCACTCAACATCAACCTCATCAAGCTCGAGAGCCGCCCCATCCCCGGCCGCGACTTTGAGTTTATGTTCTACTTTGACCTGGACTGCCCCTTTGGCAGCAAGGCCCTCGACGACTTGCTCGACTCGATCGACGACGTATGTGAGAGCTTCACCTACTTTGGCAGCTACACGGAGGTGCTCTAGATGACCGATACCGCCGCAACCCGCCCCTACGGAGTGCTGGGCCGCGTGCTGGGCCACAGCTACACCCCAACCATCTACAAAGAGCTCGCTGGGCTCGAGTACGTGCGATTTGAGCGCGAGCCCGAGGACCTCGCGGCCTTTATGACAGGCGACGAGTGGGAGGGCACCAACGTGACCATCCCCTACAAGCGCGCCGTCATGGAATATCTTGACGAGCTGAGTCCGCTGGCCGAACGCATGGGCAACGTCAACACCATCACGCGCCTGCCCAACGGCCGCCTGCGCGGCGATAATACTGACTACTTCGGTTTTCAGTGCCTTGTCGAGGAGCTGGGGGTTGAGGTCGCCGGCAAGAAGGCTCTTGTGCTCGGTGCCACCGGTGGTGCCGGCACCACGGCAAGTGTGGTGCTGGGAGATCTGGGCGCCATCGTTGTGCCCGTGGGCCGCACGAGCGAGGTCAACTACGGCAACATCGCGCAGCAATCCGACGCCGCCCTGCTCGTCAACTGCACGCCTGCCGGCATGTTCCCCCACTGCCCCGATGCGCCCTGCACGCTCGAAGGGCTCGATGCGCTCGAAGGCGTTATCGACATTGTCTACAACCCCGCCCGCACGGGACTCATGCTCGAGGCCGAGCGCCGCGGCATCCCCTGCATCGGTGGCCTGCTGATGCTCGTGGCCCAAGCGGCACAGGCCGTCGAGCGCTATACCGGCCAGGTCACCCCGCGCGAGCGCATCTTGGACGTAACGGAGCGTCTGTCCCGCCGTGAGCAAAACATTGCACTGATCGGCATGCCGGGTTCGGGCAAAACCCGCGTGGGTGAGCAGATTGCCCTGCGCACGGGACGAGAGCACATCGACCTGGACCGCGCCCTCGAGGAACGCCTGGGCATGCCCTGTGCCGACTATATCGTCGAGCGCGGCGAGGCAGCCTTCCGCGAGCAGGAGACGGCGGCTCTGTCCGACATCTCCAAGCGCAGCGGCTTGGTGCTCTCCACCGGCGGCGGCGTGGTCACACGCGACGAGAACTACCCGCTGCTGCACCAAAACAGCCAGATCGTGATGCTCAACCGCACGCTCGACGAGCTCGCCCACAAGGGCCGCCCCATCACCGCGCGCGACGGCATCGATAAGCTGGTAGAGCAGCGCATGCCGCGCTACCGCGCCTGGGCCGACTACATCATCGACTCACGCGACTGCGCCGCCAATACCGCCCAAGCCCTCCTCGACACCCTCCCACCCGCTCTCTAACCAAAACCGCCACAAAGGGGACAGGCACCTTTGTGGCGGTTTTCCAACCGTAAAGGAAGCAACCATGAAAGCACTCGTCATCAACGGCCCCAACCTCAACATGCTCGGTATTCGCGAGCCGGGCATCTATGGCAGCGACAACTACGACCGCTTAGTGCAGATCTGCCAGGAAGCGGGCACCGCTCAGGGCTTTGACGAGGTCGAGGTTTTCCAGTCTAACCACGAGGGCAGCATCGTCGACAAGATCCAGGAGGCCTACGGCAAAGTCGACGGCATCGTCATCAACCCGGCGGCCTACACGCACACGAGCGTGGCGATCCTCGACGCCCTCAAGGCCGTCGCCATCCCGGCTGTTGAGGTCCACATTAGCGCTGTCGAGACCCGTGAGGACTTCCGCCAGGTGAGCTATGCACGCCTAGCCTGCTTCGCCACCATCACCGGCGAAGGCCTGCAGGGGTATACCCACGCGCTGGAGCTGCTGAAAGAGCATCTGGAAAAGTAAAATGCCAACCCCAACAAACAGCAGCGGCTTGCTCGCGCTCGGCTTCAGCAGCATACAAGATGAAAAAAGCCCAGACCACCAAGCGGTCCGGGCTTAATAAACGATGGTGCTCC
Organism: uncultured bacterium; assembly: GCA_905216045.1. Lineage (GTDB taxonomy): Bacteria > Actinomycetota > Coriobacteriia > Coriobacteriales > Coriobacteriaceae > Collinsella. The sequence continues at coordinate 14,657 of CAJMSL010000006.1, read as the reverse complement.
ATGGCGGATTCGAACCGTCGACCTTGGGATTAGAAGTCCCCTGCTCTATCCAACTGAGCTAATGGAGCAAATAACCGCACGCCCAAGCAAGCGCAAGCCTGTCAGGCGCAAGTAATTATAACCTAGTTGAACTGCTCACGGTACGCCTTGCAGACCTCACTGACCGGGCCGTCCATGCGAAGGTCACCCTTCTCAATCCAAACGGCACGCTGGCAGATGCGCTCAACCTGCTCCATGGAGTGCGAAACGAACAGAACCGTCACGTCGCCGCTCTGGATAAAGTGCTGGATGCGGTCCTCGCACTTCTGCTGGAAGAACACGTCACCGACGGACAGCGTCTCGTCAACGATCAGAATATCGGGCTCGGTAATCGTCGCGATTGCAAAGGCGATACGCGCCACCATGCCCGAGGAGAAGTTCTTAAGCGGCATGTCGACAAAGTTCTGAAGCTCAGCGAACTCAATAATGCCGTCAAAGTTGGCATCGATGAACTCCTTGGTATAGCCGAGCAGGGCGCCGTTCAGATAGATGTTCTCGCGAGCGGTCAGCTCGGGGTCAAAGCCGGCACCAAGCTCAATCAGCGGCGCGATGTTACCGTGCACCTTAACGCTGCCCTCGCTAGGCTCAAGCACGCCAGCGATAATCTTGAGCATCGTAGACTTGCCGGAGCCATTGGTGCCGACCAGACCCACGACCTCGCCACGATGAATATCAAACGAGATATGCTTGAGCGCTCTAAACTCCTCAAAGAACAGCTCATGCTTGGCAAGCTTGATGAAGTACTCCTTGAGGTTGGTCAGCGACTCGGACGCCATGTTAAAGATCATGGTGACGTCGTCGACCTCGACAGCCAGAGGCTGCTCGCTGTAATCAACAACAGATTCAGTCATCACAGCACTCCTTAGATGTAGAGGATGAACTTGCGCTCGGACTTATGGAACACGGTGTAGCCGATAACAAGCGCAAGAACCGCCCAAGCGACGCACATACCAAACGTCATAAGCGAGGGCGTAGTCTGGAACAGGAAGATATCACGCATAAACTGCAGGTAGTTGTACATGGGGTTCGCATACATCAAGATACGCACGAGATGCGGCATTTGCGCAATAAAGTCAGTCGTCCAGAAGATGGGCGTAATGTAGGTCCATGCCGTGATGACGACGCTCCACAGATGCATGACATCGCGGAAGAAAACCGTGAGTGCAGAGAGCATCATGCCCAGGCCCATGCAGAAGCACATAAGCAGCAGCAGGCAAACCGGCAGCAGAATAAGGTGCCAAGAAGGCATAACGCGGAACCACAGCATGACGATGGCGACGGCGACCAGCGAGAAGGCAAAGTTGACCAGCGAGAAGAGCACCTTCTGCACCGGGAAAACCCAGCGGTGCACCTTAACCTTCTTGAGCAGAGGGGCAGCGCCCACGATCGACGTCAGGGCCTGGTTAGTAGACTCAGACATGACGGCAAAGGTAATGTTACCCACGATCAAGTACAGCGGGTACATCTCGGGCGTCATTGAGCCATTGCGGCCCTGGCCAAAAATCGTCGAGAACACGATGGCCATGACGATCATCATCAGCAGCGGGTTGAGCACCGACCATGCGACGCCCAGAACGCTACGGCGATACTTGATCTTAAAATCCTTGGTAACCAGCTGACGAAGGATAAACGCGTCCTTCTCAAATTCGTTCTTAGCAAACGTCGCAGGCAGACTGCGAGTTTCTTGTTGCTTTGTCTGATCCGACACGGATGCAACTCCTTTACTCGTAATCGTTGATAAACGAACAGTATAGACCCGACGGCCATGCAAACGATTCGCGCAACAAAACTGGAGAACTAACCCACATCTTAGGATGCCAGGCCCAAACGGCTATACTTTCTAGGATTGAATGTATAAGGAGCATTAAGTGAATTCTGAATCCATCGCCGTCATCATCCCTTGCTACAACGAAGCGCTCACGATCGGCAAAGTCATCGATGACTTTCACCGCGAGCTTCCGCAGGCGACGGTCTATGTCTATGACAACAACTCGTCGGACGATACCTCACGCATTGCCACCGAGCACGGCGCCACAGTCCGCTTTGAGCCCCGTCAGGGAAAGGGCAACGTGTGCCGCCAGATGTTTCGCGATATCGACGCCGATTGCTACCTGATGGTCGACGGAGACGACACCTACCCCGCCGAGGCGGCCAAGGCCCTCTGCGAGCCCATCCTTAACGGCACGGCCGACATGACCGTAGGCGATCGCCTTTCCAACGGCACCTACGCCGAGGAGAACAAGCGTGCCTTCCACGGCTTTGGCAATAATCTGGTCCGCGCCATGATCAAGTGGATCTATGGCTACAGCTTCGATGATGTCATGACCGGCTACCGCGCCATGAGCCGTCCGTTCGTTAAATCCTTCCCTGTGCTTTCCGAGGGCTTCCAGATCGAAACCGAGCTCTCGATCCACGCCGTCGACCACCGCTGGCGCATCAAAGACGTGCCCATCGAGTACCGCGACCGTCCGGAAGGCTCCGAGTCCAAGCTCAATACCGTGAGCGACGGCATTAAAGTCGTTGCGATGATCGGCACGCTGTTCAAGGACTACCGCCCGCTGAAGTTCTTCAGCCTCGTCGCGCTTCTATTCGCGATTATCGGCCTGGTTTTGGGCATTCCTATCTTTGTTGAGTACTTTCAGACCGGCCTGGTCCCGCGTTTCCCCACTGCCATGCTTGCTGCATCGTTTATGTTCCTCTGTGGTCTGAGCCTTGCAACCGGATTCATCCTGGATTCTGTGGCAAAGGTCGAAAAAAAGCAGTGGGAGGTCAACGTGTACAGCAAATACGCCTACGATGACCAGCCCGGCAAGTCCGCCACCGAGACAAGCGAGAGGTAGATCTTCCGCAGAATACTATTGGCACCACTGCGCAGATAGCCACCAACAAGAAAAGCCACCGTTAACAAGCGGCGGCTTTTGCTCTCGAAAAGTTAATAGCGGCTAGAGCGTCTTGAGGTACTCCCCCAGCTCTTCCTCCCAGTCGGGCATGTGGAAGCCGGCCGACTCGAGCCTGGACAGGTCGAGCGCGGAGTGGACCGGGCGCGGGGCAATGGGGCCCGAGGCGTTCGCGTAGTAGTCGGCGGTCGAAACCGGCACGACCCTGTCGCCGTTGCCGTTGGCGGACTCGAAGACGGCGCGGGCGATGTCCGCCCAGGACTTCACGGCACCGGAGCCCGTGCAGTCGTAGGTTCCGTAGGGGGCGTGCGTCCCCAGCACGTGGAAGATGGCCTCGGCCATGTCGCGCGTGAAGGTCAGGCGGCCCAGCTGGTCGTCCACGACGGTGACCCCGTCCAGCTTGTCTTCCGGGTCGGCTACGCGGTCGGACAGCCCCTTCATGGTCTTGACGAAGTTGTGCCCCTCGCCGATGACCCAGGAGCTGCGCATGATGTAGTGGCGCGGGCACCCGGCCACGGCGATGTCGCCGGCGGCCTTGGTCTGGCCGTAGACGGACAGCGGGCTGAGGGGCTCCTCCTCGTCGTGCACCTCGGCGGTGCCGTCGAAGACGTAGTCGGAGGACACGTGGACGAGCGTGATCCCGTGCTCGGCGCATGTGCGGGCGAGGAGCGCCGGCCCGGTGGCGTTGGCCTTCCATGCGGTGGCGCGGCCCTCGGGGGTCTCCGCCCTGTCCACGGCGGTGTAGGCGCCGCAGTTGATCACGGTGCCGTAGAGCGACCAGTCGTACTTGGAGTAGGCCGCCGGGTCGGACATGTCGAAGGTGTCGATGTCGCAGAAGTCGAAGTCCTTGGCGACGCCGCGCTCCTCCGCCAGCGCGCGCACCGCGCGGCCCAGCTGGCCGTTGCAGCCGGTGACGAGGGTGCGCTTCGGCGCCATGGGGACGACGTCCCTCAGCATCGGGTGGTTGAGGTCGGCCTCGGAGACGGTGGCCTCGTCGAGCGGGATCGGCCACTGGATGTTAAGCTCCGGGTCGGCGAGGTTCACGAAGGTGTAGGTCCTCTTGAGCTCCAGCGACCAGTGGGCGTCCACCAGGTAGGTGTAGGCGGTGCCGTCCTCCAGGGCCTGGAAGGAGTTGCCCACGCCGCGCGGGACGTAGATGGCCTTGGAGGGGTCGAGCACGGTCGTGTAGACCTTGCCGAAGGTCTCGCTGCCCTCGCGCAGGTCCACCCATGCGCCGAATACGCTGCCGCGGGCCACGGAGATGAACTTGTCCCAGGGCTCGGCGTGGATGCCGCGGGTGACGCCGCGGCTGTCGTTGTAGGAGACGTTGTTCTGGACGACCCTGAGGTCCGGGATGCCCAGGGCGGTCATCTTGGCGCGCTGCCAGTTCTCCTTGAACCAGCCGCGCGAGTCGCCGTGGACGGCGAGGTCGACGACCTTGAGGCCCCCGATGCCGGTCTCGGCGACGGAGAGGTCCTTCTCGAATGCGATGTCTGCCATGTGGGAAAAGCTCCTATCGAAGAGGTTGGGTAACCGGGGGCGCCCGCGGTGCGGTTCGCCGGGATGCGGTCTTACTGGCCCTGTGCGCGGTAGCGCGCCTCGGTGGCCTCCTTGGCCGGGCGCCACCAGGCCTCGTTCTCGACGTACCAGTCAATCGTCTGCTTGAGCCCCCCGGCGAAGTCGGTGTGCGCCGGCCTCCAGCCCAGCTCGCGCTGGAGCTTGGTGCTGTCGATGGCGTAGCGGCGGTCGTGGCCGGGGCGGTCGGCGACCCAGTCGAAGTCCTCGGGGTCGCGGCCCATGGCCGTAAGGATCATGCGCAGGACCGTGATGTTGTCCCTCTCGCCGTCGGCTCCGATGAGGTAGGTCTCCCCCATGCGGCCCTTGGTGAGGATGTCCCAGACGGCGCTGGAGTGGTCCTCGGTGTGGATCCAGTCGCGGACGTTCTCGCCGCGGCCGTAGAGCTTGGGGCGGACGCCGTCGATGATGTTCGTGATCTGCCTGGGGATGAACTTCTCCACGTGCTGGTAGGGGCCGTAGTTGTTGGAGCAGTTGGAGATCGTGGTGCGGAGGCCGTAGGTGCGGGTCCACGCGCGCACGAGCATGTCGGAGCTGGCCTTGGTGCTCGAGTACGGCGAGGACGGGTGATACGGCGTCTCCTCGGTGAACTTCGCCGGGTCGTCGAGCGCCAGGTCGCCGTAGACCTCGTCGGTGGAGACGTGGTGGTAGCGGACGCCGTGCTTGCGGACGGCCTCCAGCAGGCGGAAGGTGCCCTCCACGTTGGTGCGCAGGAACGGCTCAGGGTCGGCGATGGAGTTGTCGTTGTGGCTCTCGGCGGCGTAGTGGACGATCGCGTCGTGGCCGGGGACCAATTCATCGAGCAGCCCAGCGTCGCAGATGTCGCCGACGACGAGCTCCACGCGGTCCGTCGGCAGCCCCGCGATGTTCTCGGGGTTGCCGGCGTAGGTCAGCTTGTCCAGGACGGTCACGTGCACCCCGGGGTGGTTGTTGACCACGTAGTGCACGAAGTTGCTGCCGATGAAGCCGCAGCCGCCCGTGACGATGATGTTCTTGGGTTCGAAGATCTCAGACATGAAAATCCAATCTGAAGCATGTACAGCTTCTTTAGTATGCCGCAGGAAGTGATGCCGCGACACTATTCAACAAAACTATCGGACATTTCGGCACGCGATAAGAGCCATAACCTTCGCAGAATTACTTCCCCTACAAAACGCCTCCGGAATGCAGTCTTTGTCGTACCGGAAGACCGAATTCCCAGTTTTATCGCGTAAGTACTTATAGAAGAAGTCCTCCCAGCTTTTAAACTTCTCACTGTCTGCAAACGCTTCCGGCTCTTGCAGAACTGCTTTGGCATCTAGCCCTGAAATTACGCCGGAGCTCAGCAGAAGCCATTCGAACGACTCGGGAAGACAAACCGTAACAGTATCGCGGTGAATGTCTTGCAGCTTAAGGACGCGGTCCGCATAGCACCCAAATGCCGCCCCGTCCGCGACAACAAACACGCGATCGTCGAGATGCTGATCCAACCAGCCCAAAATCGCGCTGTTCGTCATGGCCGAAGTACAGGTAAGCTCACTGTCAGCAAAATGCCGTTTAAAGAACTGAAAACCAGACTTACTGTCCTCGCATAGAAGGATAGAAAAGTCCTGTTTTGGCGCCGACCGGGAAATAGCATAACGATGATTCCCGCGATCTTGATAAACAGGGACGAAAGAATGGTATTTTCCGCTCGTCTTAATCTTGTAAATCTCATCCACGCTATACGGAAGATTGGGGAAATCAGCCCTTGAGATCAGCACGAAATAATTCGAGGAATACAGCACATGATGGGCAAACTCATCAGAATGGATCTCTTTTAAGCCCTCTTCGACAAATACTATCGAGTCATGAACGGACGAAAGCTGGTTTCGCCAATCATAATCGGTCAAGGCGACACAGGGACAATCGCATTGCAAGGAAACGCCCGACTGCTCGCCCGTTCGCATGTAGTCTGCGACCATGTCAAACAGCGTCGTCTTACCCGTGCCGCTATCGCCACGCACAATAGTGATGTTCCGCTTGATGGTAAATGTGTACTTGGTTCCCCTACGGCGGGAAATCTTAACAAGATGCGAACCGTTCATAAGCAGCACCTACAGATACGGAATCGACTCGTGAATCAATTCGGCCATGTTATGAACGATTCGGCCGCTGTTCACGACTTTGATTTTAAAATCCTCGCGGCCAAAGTCCATCACATGATAGAGATTCACAACGAGCTTGCGGTCTTTCGCCATGTCGAGAATCCACTTGGCACAGTTGTCACCACAGGTAGAAGCGTTAAAAATATGCTTACGATCAAATCTCATAAGCAGCAGCGTTTTCACGCCACCAGAAAGCTGGAGTGGGGAGATGGATCCAAGCACAGGGCTTTCGATGACGTTTTCGGAGACAACAACCGATCGATCGACATCTTTAATTATCGAGACTGCATAGGGATCCGTAATCCAAGAAGACCGGTAAGAGTTTTTGAAATATGTCGCTGTGTTGTAAATCGCTTCTGGCATATCGCCAAAGTAGACGCTTAACACATCCACTCCCAATCATATTGTCTTTATGGTCAACGTAATCATAACGAAAGGGGCCACCAGATAAACGGTGACCCCTGAAAGAAAACAAGCTTGCGCTAGTACTCGCGCGGGCTGTTGACGATCTCGCCGGCGGCGACCTTCTTCAGGTGCTGGCCGTAGACCGACTTGCCGTAGGCCTTGGCGGCCTCCTCCAGCTCGGCGGTCGTGATCCAGCCGTTCTCCCAGGCGATCTCCTCGGGGACCGAGACCGGCAGGTCCTGGGAGTGCTCCACGGCGCGGACGAACTCCGCGGCCTCGTGCAGGCTCTCCATGGTGCCGGTGTCCAGCCACGCGTAGCCGCGGCCGAGGGTCACCACGGACAGCGTCCCCTCCTCCAGGTACATCTGGTTGAGCGTGGTGATCTCCAGCTCGCCGCGGGCCGAGGGCCTCACCTCGTGCGCCTTGGCGGCCACGTCGCCCGGGTAGAAGTACAGGCCGGTTACGGCGTAGGAGCTCTTGGGGCGCTCGGGCTTCTCCTCGATGGAGACGGCCCTCCCCTCGCCGTCGAACTCCACGACGCCGAAGCGCTCGGGGTCGTCCACGTGGTAGCCGAAGACCGTGGCGCGGCCCGACTCGGCGTTCTGGACGGCGCGCGTCAGGTGGCGGCTGAGCCCGTTGCCGTAGAAGATGTTGTCGCCGAGCACCAGGGCGCACGGCTCGCCGGCGATGAACTCCTCGCCGATGGTGAATGCCTGGGCCAGGCCGTCGGGGCTCGGCTGCTCGGCGTAGGACAGGTTCACGCCGTAGCGCGAGCCGTCCCCGAGCAGGCGCTCGAAGTTGGGCAGATCGGTCGGCGTGGAGATGACCAGGATGTCCCGGATGCCCGCCAGCATGAGGGTGGACAGCGGGTAGTAGATCATGGGCTTGTCGTAGACCGGCAGCAGCTGCTTGGAGGTCACGAGCGTGAGCGGGTACAGGCGCGTGCCGGATCCGCCGGCGAGGATGATGCCTTTCATATAATCCGTCCTCTACAATCGAAAATAGTTATAAATCGAGCGGTTAGTAAGAGTTTGATATTCTATTAAGTTAATCCTTCTCAATATTAACGAAAGAAGCAATTGATGAACAACCGCAAGGACACAACCCGTAGAGACGACATAACGAACGTGAGGGCCCTTGCAATATTCCTTGTAGTCCTAGGCCACAGCATTATTCTGTATTCAAGTGCGTGGGGATATTATCCAACTGAACAAAAATCAATTCTGTTGGATAATCTCAAATTCTTAATAAACGGAATCCAGATGCCCTTGTTCTTTTCGTTGTCTGGCTTTTGTTTTTTATGGAGCTGGAATCGATCAAGCGATTCTATCAGTCAGATCATTAAAAAAGCCCAACGCTTAATTATCCCCTATATCATGATTGGAATATGTTGGCTCTTCCCCATCAGGATGCTCGTTAAGTATCCCTATTACAATGGCCTAACTATACCGCACATCATCTTTAAATCAATTCTGTTGGGCGAAGACAACGGTCACCTTTGGTTTCTCCCGACTCTTTTTTTCATTACAGCAGCCACGTCGTGCATCTTTCAAATACTCGAAAAGAGCCCTCTAACAAGTTTTAAGGTTCCGATAGTTTTCGGCGCTTCAATTTATCTTTACCATTTTGGAATACCATCAGCGAACAGATATATCAATTTGGCAGAAGCAAATGCAATATGGTTTGCGCTTGGCCTAACAATCCACTACTTGGAAGCAAACAAATGGTTCGAGAGCTATAAAAGGCGTAAAAGCATATCAATAGTCCTAATACTATTATTCCTCGTAAACTTACTAAAACAAGTGGTGCCCCCCATTGCTTCCACCGCCCTTACTTGCATGGCGCTTGCATCAATTTATTGTGTCATCCCCCAAAAGGCAAACCTACTAACCGAAAAGATTAGCAAAAACAGTATGGGAATATATCTTTTTCATTCTCCACTGGTTTACATTTCTTTTACCTACTGGCCCAACATAGCCCCAATGGCGATGGCAGCAATTAACCTGATTGGATTTGGATCAGTCGCCTATATGTTGACGAATCTAATTCGAGCCACAAATATGGGTTGGATAATCGGAGAAACGCCAAAGACACCACACGATAAGAAATAGGGAAAGCAGTAGCCAAGGAATACAGCTAATTAAACTGTTTCTTCCATTTATCGATGCTCGTCCAGGGAAGATTAATCTCAGTTTTAACGGGATGGTTTACCCAATCAGCTAATTTATGGAGATAGCCGTCCTCGCGTTCAAGAACAGGAAGTCCCGTATCTTCACCGATCTGGCGGGCTCGATTATCAATTGCAATAATTAGAGAGCGATGTCCTCCATTTAAACAGCGGATGCCCGCATGGAGACGCGTCCCCACATAATCAAACTCCTCGGTTTCAATTACACGATTAAGCTCTTCGATATTGGGGCCTATGACATTAAATTGCTTCAGATCGACTATTTGATCAAGACACCAATCAACATCATGGCTTCCTTGAATCCAAATCGTTACCTTTTCGTATTCCGACGACAGCAATTCCAGCATCTTACGGTCACGTTCCGCATCGAAACAATAATCGGTAATTGACGTAACAACGTTTTTAGAACGCTTAGAGGATATCTCGAGTTGCCTAGATGGGGTTAACGACCACATGGTCGGACATGCGGTATTAAGAACATTCTCTATGCCAATAGAGTTAAGCCTCTTCTTAGTCATTTCATCTCGAACACTATGAAGATATTCATCGGATAGCAAGGTTTTATAGAACTTCTTTGTATAGGCGTCGATAGCATCGTCCACCCCAATATCAGACATGCCCACGCCGAACAAAACAACATTTCTATTATTGCCCAACCGCTTGGCAAGCGCCCATTGCTGCTGATCAGCCATATGCGTATACAGAATATTGGTGCCGCACAACAGCTTTACGTGTTGAGGATACATTTCAAGCTCTTTGGAATAATAGTGAGTTGCCACATGAGGCAACTCACCGCCAAAGATTTGGTCCGCGATACAGCCGCAAGCATCCATGATTACATGGTCACCAGAGTTCTCGCTTCCCATAGCCGTATCCAAAAGGAGATAGCGTTCTTGCTTAACACCATCGGATTTTTCATCGTGCCTGTGCGATGTCGCAGAGGCTTTAAGTAGCTGAGTCCATTGGATAAAGCGCGCCATTAGTTTCTCCGAAATAAACGTTTGAGTAGAGCAACGTGACCGCCTTCGACGCCCGTCGAAGCAGAAGGCTGAAACTGTTCACAATAATCATCAGATAGGTTAAAAACGGCAGACACGCTGCATGCGCCACTTTCAACCGAACGAACAACAGGACGAGCGTTGCGAGAAGGCGAAAGACAGACTAGTTGGCTTAGCTCGGCGACACAAAGCGGATTCTTGCCGTCTTCCGCAAAAGAGTATATATGAATGCGAAGATAGGCCTCTTCATCATCATTTAAAAACAGCGGAACATGCCCCGCAAAAAGACCGTCCCTAGATTCAAGACTAATCCAGCGAATATCAGACTGATCAAGGGCACACCAAACTGCCGCGCGAACATCCACAGGCATCAAAGACGACTCAAAACGCACAGTCAAATCAACAGAAGAAGCTTGAATGAGCGTTTGAGACATGGCAGACGATCGCAATCGAGCATCAGCGAGATGATCGCTGAGCAAGAAGACCTTACTTAGTTCTTCGGTTTTTAGCACATTCCCGAAGGCGGACTTCCCGCTAACCAAGGATGGCTCTTCATTCAGATAACGTGTAAAGGCCTCGAAGAACATTTCATTTTCACGCTCAATCGACGTGCAGCTAAATCGATTAGGCAAATCGCATTTTGAGCCTGAAAGAGCCTCAAGAATAGAAGAAGCAATGCCGCAAGCAGAGGGCTCAGCGAGGTGGATGGTGCCCTCCGGAAAGTCGAGTAGATTATTCTCACGGTTTATTTCAATTACCGAGAGCTTCGATGCAAGCATTTCGAAAGGCAGGCGAGAGGGATTAGTCACGCTCAACGATACGCCGGCAACACACTTGGCATAAAGCGAGGCGCATTCATCAGCGGTCAAGATGCCGAGGCTGCGTACACGTGGATCACGAATGGGAGGCATTGCGTCTTCGCCGTATAAATATACGACAACTGCATCGTCGAGCTTGAGAAGCAATTTAATTGCATCAAGCAACATGCCAGACAAACGCCGATCCTTATTGGATTGATAAATAGCACAGACGGCATACTCTCTGCTTAGATTTTGTTCCTGCGCAGTATATATATCGCTAACGCCAAAATCACAATATGGGACTTCATGCGAATAATAGGGTTCAACTTTTTTAGAAAGCCATCTGCCTATCGTTATGGGGTTTAGTTCATAACGATAACTTGCTTCGGCATTTAGATACATCTCCCCCATCGGATAGAACCAAGGTTCAAAATCCTGAATGAAGTAGAACTTATGGGTGCACTTCTGCATAGATGCAAAGTGCGCCGTATTCCAAGCGGTGGCGATTACTGCAAAAAAATCCTCGGGCACACTCGGAGCCACAAGAACTTCTTTAGGCGAATAACCAAACCAATCCTTTATTTCGGTCTGAACTCTATGAGCACTTTTGTATGCTTCACAGCCCGGCATAATGTAAAAGTAGTTCTCATATCCGCGAGAATCTAGAAAGGAAGCCTTGCTGCAGATGGTTCGAAAGCCGCCAGAACCCTTTGCCGGCGGAGATATTATCCAGGCAATTTGTTTCATTTAAAGCACTCAAATCGCTTCGTAGTCAAAAGGATCGAACTTATATAACGCTGCGCGCTTGGGATCTCGAGAAAAGTTAACGGAGAACCATGGATCTCCCTCAGAGAAACGCTCGGACCAGTTATGCAACAATCGTGCCTTATCCTCAAAATGCTTATGAGAGCGAGATTTACTATCAAGGGATTTGTCAACACATGCCATATGGTAGAGACATGCCTCTGGTGTATAGATCACTTTTAACCCAGCTTGAGAAGACTTGAAGCAAATATCAACATCCGAATAGTCAAGAAGATACGACTCATCAAAACCACCCAGACGATTAAAATGTTCGCATGAAATAGCTAAACAGACACCACTCACCGCCGATACATCCCTTACGGTCAATGGCATATAGATATAGCCAGGAGAAGAGCGATGAATGCCTTGCGACAGGTTGACGATTGATTCTCCAACATAAGACAGGCCTGCCTGCTGCACAATGCCGTCAAGATCGCACGTCATTGTTCCAACGACGCCAACATCCTCTCGTTGGGAAAAACCGACGAGAGTCTTTAGCCACGAGGAGTCTAGTGCCTGAATATCGTCATGAACAAAGACGAGTTGCTCGCCACGCGCGGCGAGAGCACCGGCATTTCTCCACACAGATATATTAAAGGGGTCATCAAGCGCGTGAACGATATAGCGGCAACGAAGTCCAGAGCTCGATTGCTTAACAGCAGCTTCCGCTTCCTGCGAGCACACGAAAACGACTTCAAGATCATCAAAATCGGTGTCATTGATTGAAGATACAAGAGTCGAAAGAACCGAAGAATTGCCGCGGGTGGTAACGATTAATGAACAGGACTCAGATGAAGGAACATCATAAATGGGGCTATAACGAAAAGCACGATTATGAGAATTGACCACAGTCGCCTTGATACCGCATCTATCAAGGTGCTCCTGAACAGCCTTTATTCCAGCGAGGGTTGCATAGGGTTTACTATCGGAATTACCCGCAGTCGAATTCTCGCTTATTCTCCAGTGATACAAGATTTTAGGAACGTGATGGATCGTCCCACCAAGTTCGGCAATCTTCAGCACCATGGCATGGTCCTGGGCGCCATCCAACTCGCTGTTAGAAAGGTCAATTCTGTCTAAACATGCCCTCTTAATAGTAAGAAGGTGGCAAATATAATTATTGTCTCGAGCCATATCAAGACTAAAATCCGGCTTAAAAGTAGGATGAGCCAAGGACCCGTCAGGCAATAGCTTATCTTCATCACAGTAGAGAAGATTAATATCCGAATTTTGATTTAGAGCGTGTGCATACTCAAACAAGATATTCGGTTCGAGAACATCATCATGATCGAAAAAGCAAAGGTAGTCTCCCTTGGCCATCTTGATTCCGACATTGGTGTTCTCAGTGATACCTAGATTGCCCTCAAGATCAGTCACTTTAATTCTAGAGTCTGCAGTCACGTACTCGGAAACCAAGTCGCTAAGTCCATCGTAATCTGGCGTAGAGTTAACCAGGATGAGTTCCCAATTCGAATACGTCTGAGCAATCACAGAATCAGCCATATCCCTGAAGAAATTCAAGGGAGTCTTATATAGAGGAACGATGATTGAAAACAAGGGCTGGTATGCAAGTCTTATTTGTGCTTGTGCCCGCGAATCGGATCCAGTCAATCTGCGCCCAGAAAACCAGGACAAATATCGGGGTTGATCGAATGCACACGCATGATTCCGATCAGCCTCATCCAAAAGCTCTTTAATCATATCTTTCTTTAGATTGATAAACGTATCTAGATGACCAGAAGCCCTGTGTATGCAAATGCACAGGCTATCCCCGACCTCAGGAATATGAAGAGAGAAATTTATTAGACAAGGATTCGCATCGGCTATTAAGTTATTAAATAACAAAGATTCCCCAACAGCGCAGGCTTCTTCATTAAAAGCGACAATACGATCACCCTCAAGGTAATCAGTACCCGAAAGAACACCTCTAACGATTACGCCATGAACGCAGGGAATAAAGCTCTCAATTTGGATAGAAGCGAGCGCATGCACGCCAGAACGGTCAATATTGCGAAATTGTCCACAATGCTCCGCGCGCAGCAAGCCGTTAACTTTCGACTCAATCGAAAACTTGCCAGGATTGATGCGGCGCTGGTAAATTACATTATCTCCGCTAAAGAAAGACAGCGATTGGTCGACACCAAAATCGGCAAGAACAACAACAAATTCAGTCTCTGAAAAAGGAATGATTCTTGCGGGCAGAATTTGCCCATTGGGTGATTGCGACTCAACAGCATCAGGAAAAACGAATGCGGCTTCATACAGAAGATATAACTTGCCGTCGCCACGGCAATTTAGCTTATTGTTAAATTCGGTATTAAAAACTATGCCCATATCAGCAACACTTTCCAACAACTAAAACAAACTCGCAAATCGTAGCCAAAGTAAACGGGAATACGAGGCATATCAATATGAATCGTTTGCTGTCCCCAAAGACCAAGCGACTTTGGTTAAGGATAAACGATAGGCACGGAACCAGAAGTGGCAAAAGGTAACGACTCTGGCAACCATTAACTGTCCCCAATCCAACGGGAGTAAAAGACACATAAAGTGCATTTGCCACCAAAATCACCGTAAACAAAAACACAAATGATGCCCAAAGAAATTGTGCGAGACCAATATGATTAACGCTAATCGAATCGGCCGAAAAAAGCCCAAACAACAATAGGCAAACAGCTGGAAGCACCTGAACCAACCCACGGATTGCATTTACAGAAATCTGAGCAGCAAGCGATCCAAGGTATGCAAAGTTCAATGCATATCCAGAAGAGGTTATCGGATTTAAATAATAAGTTGAAAAATAATTGGCGAGTAATTCCGCGTAG
>CAJMSL010000005.1 GCA_905216045.1 uncultured bacterium | reverse complement strand
CATCTGATGGTGTCGACGTCAATGGTATACGGGTGCATCATCGACGTCTTCAATACAGAAAATATCAGTGCGGAATGTTCCGGAGAGAAGCCCCCGTCACACCCCCGGATTCCCTGCGTTTACGGCCTTGAGGTCGGCGTGGGCGGAGGACGTGGTTGTTGGGGATACATGTCCCGGTTGCTGTTTCGCGCTTTGCGCGAAAGGCGCACCACTTTGGCGTGGACGGAGAACGTGGTTGTCGCGTTAACTTGTCCCGGGCGTATTTCTGGAGCGTTTCCCCCACCACAAATTACCCTTGGCATACTTGCGCGAAAGTCTACTGGTGCTACACTTGCAATTGCTGTTTCAGGGCGGGGTGGAATTCCCCACTGGCGGTAAATTGGGCGGTGCCAAAGGGGCGCCGTGGCGCAGGTAAATTGTCTGCGGCCGAGCCGATGAGTCCGCGACCCGTGCGTGTGTTGGTTCGCATGCCGGCTGAACTGGTGAGATCCCAGTACCAACGGTTAGAGTCCGGATGAAAGAGGCAGGTGATCTTATGTCTGAACAGTCGCAGCATATCCATTTTGAGAACACGAATAGGTGGAGCACCAAACAGCTCGTTACCATGGCGCTGATGTGCGCCCTGGGCGCCCTGTTTATGTACGTGCAGCTGCCCATCCTTCCTTCGGCGCCGTTTTTGACCTATGATCCGTCGCTGGTGCCGGCGATGGTGTGTGGGTTTGCATATGGACCCGGTGCCGGTACCGCTGTTGCCGCCATGGCGATCGTTATCCATGCGCTCACTACGGGTGACTGGGTCGGCGCGCTTATGAATCTGGTTGCCACGCTGGGCTACATTCTGCCCGCGGCTATCGTCTACCAGAAGATGCATACCTATAAGGGTGCCGTGATTGGCCTGGTGCTCGGCGTTATTGCCGCTACGGCGTTGTCTATGGTCGCAAACCTTACCATTGGCGTATGGTTCTGGTATGGCTCGGTCGATGTGATCGCCCCGCTCATGATTCCTGCCGTGCTGCCGTTCAACCTTATCAAGACCGTGCTTAACTCGGTATTGACACTTGCGGTGTATAAGGCGGTCTCCAACCTTATCACGCCTAAAAAGGACCAGGTCAAAGGCCGCGCATGATTGAGTGTCGGGGCGTTTTCTTTAGCTATGACGGTGCCGTACCGGCACTCGACGGCGTCGATCTGAGCATCGAGGACGGCGAGTTTTTCTGCATTCTCGGTGGCAATGGGTCGGGCAAGTCGACGTTTGCCAAGCATCTGAATGCACTGTTGCGGCCCGATGCGGGCACGGTACGTATCAACGGCATGGATGCGTCCGATCCCGAGCTGGTCTACGACATTCGTTCGACCGCGGGCATGGTATTCCAGAATCCCGATGATCAGCTGGTGGCAACGCTTGTCGAAGATGACGTTGCGTTCGGTCCCGAAAACCTTGGCGTGCCATCGGCGCAAATTGCGCAGCGCGTACGCGAGGCGCTGAAGGGTGTGGGCCTGGTGGGCTTTGAGCGCCACGAGACTCACGCGCTTTCGGGTGGCCAAAAGCAGCGCGTGGCGCTTGCCGGCGTGCTCGCCATGGAGCCGCGCGTTCTCATTTTGGATGAGGCTTCCTCGATGCTTGATCCGCGTGGGCGCAAGGGCCTCATGAAGGCTTGCCGCGCGTTGCACGATCGCGGCATGACCATCGTGATGATTACGCACTTTATGGAAGAGGCCGCCGAGGCCGATCGTGTCGCGGTGTTTCGGGCGGGGCGCGTTGCCATGCTCGGTACGCCCGAGGAAATCTTGACGCGAGCGGACGAACTTGCGCAGCTCAACCTGGATATGCCGGCGTCGTGCTGCTTAGGTAGGACACTTCGTGCGAAGGGCGTGCCCGTTTGCGCGCAGGTACGTGAGGCGGATATGGTCGCCGAGATTGCGCAGACTTATGCCGAGCGAAGTGGGGCAGGCACCGCGGGGCAGTCTTCCGGATCCCAGTTGGAAATCGCTGACGGCACTGTTCCGGTAGACAACGAGGGCAACGCGTCGGAGCCCGTCATAGAGCTATCCCATGTTTCGTACAGTTATTCGCTGAGCGCCCGCGAGCGTCGCCGTTGGCACAAGCGCTCGGCCGCCGAGGGTTCATCGAACAAACAGGCTCTCTGGGGAAACGACCCCAGCAGCCCGTGGGCACTGCGTGAAGTATCGCTGACGGTGCGTCGCGGCGAGTTCCTGGGCTTGGCAGGTCATACCGGTTCGGGTAAGTCGACGCTGGTCCAGCATCTCAACGGTTTGATTCGTCCACAGGAGGGAAGCGTTTGCGCGCTGGGGCTCGATCTGTCAAACAAGAAAGACGCCGCCGCGGTTAAGGCCAAGGTCGGCGTGGTGTTTCAGTATCCCGAGCGCCAGCTGTTTGCCGAAACCGTGGCGCAGGACGTGGCGTTTGGTCCGCATAACCTTGGCTTGCCGCAAGATGAAGTCGACCGTCGTGTCGAGTCATCGCTCTCACGTGTGGGTCTCGACCTTTCCGCGGTCGGCGACAAGAGTCCCTTTGAGCTTTCGGGCGGTCAGCAACGGCGTGTGGCATTCGCCGGCGTGCTCGCCATGGAGCCCGAAGTCCTGGTGCTCGATGAACCCATGGCGGGGCTCGATCCGGCTGCGCGCAGGGATTTCCTTGAGCTTATCGATCGACTTCACCGCGATGGCCTGACCGTTGTCATGGTTTCGCATAGTATGGATGACCTGGCCAATTGCTGCGACCGCATTGTCGTAATGAACGAAGGCGCGGTGTTTGCCGAGGGAACCCCCGCGCAGGTGTTTGCGCATGCCGATGAGCTCAAGTCGATCGGCTTGGGTGTTCCCGCTGCCCAGCGCATGGCGCTGGCGCTTGCGAAGGCAGGCGTGCCACTGCGCTTTGACGGCCTCTATACGGTTGAGTCGCTGGCAGACGAGTTGGTGGACCTGCTAATCGGTCGCTCGGGCGGTCCTTCTAACGTCGCGGACATTGCTAAATCCAAGACGGTCGCGCGAGAGGAGGGCTGCTAATGGAGGCGTTTTCGTTTGGCAGCTACTATCCCGGCGATAGTGCGATCCACCGCCTGGACCCGCGAACTAAGTTGCTCTTGGGCTTTGTGTTTCTGATCACGACGCTCACAGTCAGCAGCTTCCGCGGACTGGCCCCGGTCGCAATCTTCGTTGTCCTGATCTATACCGTGTCCCGGGTGCCGTTGCGCCGGGTCCTATCATCGATGGCACCATTGCTGGCGATTGTCGTGGTGGTCGCGGTACTCAACCTGTTTTCCGACCAGAGTGGGCGCATCCTGTGGCAGCTCGGCTTTCTGCAGATAAGCGAGGGCTCACTGCGTTCTGCCGCCTTTATGGCGTGCCGCCTGACGTTGATGATGGCCGGTATGAGCGCCATTACACTCACCACGCCGACGCTCGACCTCACCGCGGGCTTTGAGCGCCTGCTCGCGCCGTTTGCGCGTGTGGGACTTCCTGCGCACGAGCTCGGCATGATCATGGGTATCGCGCTGCGCTTTATGCCGCAGTTTGCCACTGAGATGAAACAGACGGCCGATGCGCAGGCGAGCCGCGGTGCGCGCGTGACGGGAGGCCCGCTCGGCGGCGTGCGTATGCTCGGCAGTGTGGCGATTCCGCTGTTCACGGGCGTGTTCCGCCATGCCGAGACGCTGTCTGCTGCCATGGATGCGCGCTGCTATCACGGCGAGCAGGGCCGCACGCGCCTGCATGCGCTTGCATTTGGCCGCGGCGATGCGTTGGCGGCGGTGGTGACGACGTTGCTGCTCATCTGCGTCATCGTCATCAATCTTCAACTTGTTTAGGCGCGATTCGAGCGCAAGAAAGGGGTCCCTATGACCGACAACGACCGCACGGCTCAGCTTGAGCGCGCCTGTTCATATCTCGGGCGCATTCCGGCGTGGTATCTGGCCACGACCGATGTGGCCGACGGGCATCAGCCTCGCGTGAGGCCGTTTTCGTTTGCCATGGTCGATGACGGTAAGCTGTGGTTTTGCACATCGCGCGACAAGGACGTGTGGGCGGAGCTGAGTGCGAATCCCAAGTTTGAGCTCTCGGGCTGGAAGCCGGGGGAGTGTTGGATCGTGTTGACCGGCGAGGCCGCACTTGAGGACGACGCAGTTGCGAGCGACAAAGTGCGTCAAGCAGGCTTTAAGCACATGGTGGGCATCGGCGAGGAACACGAGAGTGCCAACGACGGCCGCCTTGCTTTCTTTTCGGTCCGCAACATTGCCGCGCGCTTCTGTGATATCGACGGCAGCGAGGAGCGCCTGGAGCTCTAGCTCGCACAAACCGGGCTCCCAAACTAGCTAGTACAGGAGGAAACGTGGACGGATTGAATACGGTGCTGGAGTATCTGACGTCGGTGCCGGCGTGGTATCTGGCGACGAGTGTGGACGGGCAGCCGCATGTGCGTCCGTTCTCGTTTGCACAGATTCAGGACGGCAAGCTGTGGTTTGTGACGGCGCGCACCAAAGATGTGTGGCAGGAGCTGCTGCAAAACCAGCGCTTTGAGGCCACGAGTTGGTGGCCGGGCCATGGCTGGTTGATTCTGCGCGGACGTGCGGGTCTGGATGACCGGGCTTCGAGCGAAATGCGCGAGGCAGGATGGAAACATCTTGAGCGCTTGAGCGAGCACTATGAGGGGCCTAACGACCCCACGCTCGTCTTCTTTAGCGTCGAGGATCCCGAGGCTTTTATCTGCAATCACGATGAATGGGTGCCGGTCGAGCTCTAGCCAGCTGGTTCATCCTAACAACTTGGTTTTCGCATGGGCGGGCCCCGTATTGACCGGCGCCGTTAGGAGCGCCGGTCAATACGGGGCCCGCTCCATTTGTCAATTCCTTCAAGCGAATGTGTCGGGAATGTTTCAATGCATGAATATGCAAGCCATTTACGTGTTCATGCATCTTTTGGTGCTAAAGTTTCAACCCACTTCATAACGACTGCTGAGAAATGCGCATCGGTGCATAAATCGCAGACAAGGAGTCTGATATGTCTTTGAAGGTTGGAATCGTCGGCGCGGCTGGATATGCCGGCGCCGAACTCATTCGCCTCGTGCTTGGCCATCCCGAGTTTGAACTTGTTGCCATTACGTCCAACGCCGATGCCGGCCAGCCGCTGTCCGCGGTGTATCCGAGCTTTGCTGGCGTGAGCGATCTGGTTTTCACCACGCATGACGCCCCCGAGCTCAAGAGCTGCGATGCGGTTTTTCTTGCCGTGCCGCACACGGCTGCCATGGCACAGGTGCCCGCGCTGCTTGCATCGGGCGTCTCCTGCTTTGATCTTTCGGCCGATTACCGTCTGAGCGACGCGTCTGTCTTTGAGGCATGGTATGCCGCCGAGCACACGAGCCCCGAGTTGCTCAAGACCCGCGCTTTCGGTCTGCCCGAGCTGTTCTGCCAGGACTTAGAGACCGCTGCTTCCAGCCATGCCGCTGGCAGGCCCGTGTTGGTCGCCTGCGCCGGTTGCTATCCCACCGCAACGAGCCTTGCTGCCGCTCCCGCCGTGCGCGCCGGCTGGGTTGCCCAGGGTGGCCCTGTGATCGTTGATGCCATCAGCGGTGTGACGGGTGCCGGCAAGTCCTGCAACGCTCGTACGCATTTTTGCAGCGCCGACGAGAATTTGGAGGCCTACGGTGTGGGCAAGCACCGCCACACGCCCGAGATTGAGCAAATCCTTGGCCTGACCGATCGCGTCGTCTTTACCCCGCACCTGGCACCGCTCAAGCGTGGTCTGCTTTCCACGGTGACGATGCCGCTCACGCCGCAGGCCATCGACTCCCTGGCTCTTGAGGATGTCGTCGACTATTACAAGCAGTTTTACGCTGGACGCATCTTTGTGCGCGTGCTCGATGCCGGCCAGCAGCCCAAGACGGCTTCGGTCGTCGGCACCAACGCCGCCCAGATTGGCCTTGCGTTCAACAAGCGCGCGAGCGTGCTGGTGGCGACGGGCGCCATCGACAATCTGTGCAAGGGCGCTGCGGGCCAAGCGGTCCAGTGCGCCAATATCGTCTTTGGCTTTGACGCGCGACGCGGCTTGCCCACAGTGGCGTGCCCGGTGTAGCACATTCGATTGTTAACGATTTGGTAGTCGGGCATCGAGTGGGGCGCCACTCTTAAGCTGGTCTCATGATCACGACTGGCATGGCGCACCAACCGATGTCCGTTTTTTGTTTGACATAAGGAGTCATAAAGACGATGAATACCGAGCTGTTTGATATCAAGATTCGCGCCGTTGAGGGTGGCGTTACGGCTGCGGCTGGTTTTAAAGCTGCAGGCATCCACGCTGGGTTCCGCAAGAACCCCGAGCGTCTGGATTACGCGCTCGTCGTGCCCGATAAACCCTGTCCCGGCGCTGGAGTGTTTACCACCAATCGCTTTTGCGCGGCGCCCGTGCAGGTGAGCCGCGCCAACCTGGGCGGTGCCGACAAGGGCTACGGTATCATCGCCGGCGTTTCGGTCAACTCTGGCAATGCCAACGCCGCCACGGGTGAGACCGGCCTTGCATGCGCGCGCGAGACGTGCAACATCGCATCGCAGGTCATCGGCTGCGAGCCCCAGCAGATTCTGGTTGCCTCCACGGGTGTGATTGGCCAGATTCTGCCGATCGACACGTTTGAGACTGCCATTCCTGCTGCCTACGAGGCGCTCTCTGCCCACGGTGGCGCCGATGCCGCTCGCGCCATCATGACGACCGACACGCACTCCAAGGAGTACGCCGTGTCCTACGTCAGTGAGGCTGCGGGCCATGCGGGCAACGTCTATTCGGTAGGCGGAATGTGCAAGGGCTCGGGCATGATCATGCCCAATATGGCCACCATGATCGCGGTCATTACTACCGATGCCCCCGTCGAGCCGGCGGCACTTCATGCCCTGCTGCTCTCGACCGTCAAGCAGACCTTTAACAAGGTAACGGTCGATTCCGACACCTCGACCAACGACACCTGCATCATGCTTGCCTCCGGCGCCGCTGCCGCAGATGCCGAGCCTATCGTCGAGGGCTCCGATGCCTTCGACGAGTTGGCATTTGCCGTGCACGAGGTGTGCGAGAGCCTGGCGCGCAATATCGCCGCCGATGGCGAGGGCGCATCCAAGCTTGTTACGGTCAACGTTACCGGCGCCGTGAACGACGAGGAGGCCGATATCGCCGCTCGCGCCGTTGCCAACTCGCCGCTCGTTAAGACCTGCATCGCCGGCCACGACTGCAACTGGGGCCGCGTCGCCATGGCACTCGGCAAGTGCGGCGTGAAGTTTAATCAGGAAGACGTTTCCATCGACATGATGGGCATGCCTGTCTGTCGCGATGGTCTGACTGTTCCCTTTGACGAGGACGAGGCTCTACGACGTTTCGAGGCGCCAGAGATCGTGATCTCGGCCGACCTGGGCGCAGGCGACGCGGCAACGACCGTGTGGACCTGCGACCTCACGCATGAGTACATCTCCATCAACGGCGACTACCGTTCCTAGATTCCGGGCACGCTGCGCATCTTGCCGCGATTGCGGACAGCGGAGCACGGCGCGATAACGATATGAAAGACGAGGCAGATTATGAAATTCGCACGCGATTGTCGTTCGAGCGAATCCAACGAAGCAACCGCGCAGCTGCTGTTCGAAGCACTGCCGTGGATTAAGAACCTGACCGGCAAGACGGTTGTTATCAAATATGGCGGAGCCGCCATGGTTGATGAGCAGCTGCGCCGCGACGTGATGAGCGACATCGTTTTGCTCAAGATCATCGGTATGCGCCCCGTCATCGTGCATGGCGGCGGCAAGGCTATCAACGAGGCGCTCAGCCACTACGACATCCCCGTCGAGTTTAAGAACGGCCAGCGCGTGACTACGCCTGCCACCATGGACATCGTGCGCGAGGTACTGGGCGGCAAGGTCAATCAGGAGCTGGTCGCGGCGCTCAACCACCACGGCAACCTGGCCGTGGGCGTGTCCGGCAGCGACGCCGGCACCCTTATCGCCGAGCCACTCGACCCAGAGCTCGGCCGCGTGGGCAAGGTCACGCACGTCAACACCGACTATATCGAGCGCCTGCTCGATAGCGAGTACATCCCCGTCATCGCTACCGTCGCGGCGGGGGAGGACGGCGGTTTCTTCAACATCAACGCCGACACCGCCGCCGGTGCCGTTGCCGCGGCGCTCCACGCGCATAAGGCGATCTTTTTGACCGATGTCGATGGCCTGTACAAGGACTTTAGCGACAAGGACTCGCTTATCTCCAACCTAACGCTCGACGAGGTTAACGAAATGCTCTACGGCGGCGAGGTCGATAAGGGCATGATTCCCAAGCTGCGTGCGGCCGTCGATGCGCTTACCGGCGGCGTATTTCGTGCCCACATCATTAACGGTACTACGCCGCATTCGCTGCTCCTGGAGCTGCTGACCGATGCCGGCGTCGGCACCGTGATCCATTCCACCGAGACGGCTTACGAGTTCGATACGCATCCGCATCCGCTTTCGACGTTTGCTGCGCGTCTGACCGAAAACCTTGACGAGGGCGAGAAGCTTCAGACGGGCTAGCTGACCCTCAGCCGCCCCATTCCTGCACCCATAGCCCCGCGCCGTCTGGCGCCCAACGAAAGGCATCTCATGTCACTTGCAGCTCAGCAATCGCTTGAATCCCATTACGTTATGCATACCTTTGGCCGCTCTCCGGTCGAGTTTGTCGAGGGTCACGGCATGAAGCTCACCGGCGACGATGGCCGTGAGTACCTCGACTTTCTTGCCGGCATCGGCGTGTGCAGCCTAGGTCATGGCAACCTGGCTGTGCTCTCGGCGCTCGAGGCGCAGACCAAAAAGCTCATGCATGTCTCCAATTACTTCTACATCGAGCAGCGCGGACAGGTCGCGGCGCTGCTGTCCAAGCTTGCTAACGACGACGTAGATGGTGCGCGCGTGCTTGCCGATGCCATTGCCGCTGGCGATGAGACCACGGCAGCTGCTCTTGGTGCCCCGGCTGCGGATGAGCAGGTTTGGGAGACCTTCTTTGCCAACTCTGGCGCCGAGGCCAACGAGGGCTCGATGAAGCTCGCGCGCCTGTACGCCAAGCGTGCCGGTAATGGCGGCAACACCATCGTGTGCATGCGCGGCGGCTTCCACGGCCGTACGCTCGAGACCATTGCCGCCACCATGCAGGATTGGCTGCAGGACAGCTTCCGTCCGCTGCCGGGCGGCTTTGTGGCCTGCACGCCCAACGATGTCGATGAACTGCGTGCGATCTTTAAGCAGCTGGGGAGCGAGATTTGTGCCGTGATGCTCGAGCCGATCCAGGGTGAGAGTGGCGTGCACCCCATGACCGAGGAGTTTATGGCGGCAGCGCGCGACCTGGCACACGAAGTGGGCGCCGTGCTTATCGCCGACGAGGTCCAGTGCGGTATCTTCCGCACGGGTAAGCCGTTTGCGTTCCAGACCTATGGCGTGGAGCCCGACATCATGAGCCTTGCCAAGGGCATTGCCGATGGCGTGCCCATGGGTGCCGTCGTGGCGAAGAAGGAGATTGCCGACGTGTTTAAGCCGGGCGACCACGGCTCGACCTTTGGCGGTAGCTGCCTGGCCATCACGGCGTGTGCCGCGACGCTCTCCGCGCTCGTGCGCGGCGATTATGCCGACCATGCTGCCAAGGTGGGTGCCTATATGGAGGCAAAGCTCGCCAAGCTGCCGCACGTGACCGAGGTACGTGGTCGCGGCTTGATGCTCGGCTGTGATTTGGATGATGCCGCGGGCGACGCGCATGGTGTTGTTGCCCGCGCGCTGGCCGCCGGTGCCGTGATCAACGCTACGGGTGCGCATACGCTGCGTTTCCTGCCGCCACTCGTCTGCGAGGAAGCCGACGTGGACAGTCTGATCGAGATCCTGTCGGGTGTTTTGGGCTAACGCGGCGCAATAACTCAATTTGGACCGGGTTCCGGACTGCGGACGTGCCCTATGCGGCATGATTCAGCGGTCTGGAGCCCGTTTTGCCTTAGATTTGCTAAGGCAGGGAGACCTGCTGGTCAAAAAACATCAAATATGAGTACTGTTACCGATTTGGTAGCAGCAATTTTGGACTAATAAGGCCAGATGGCAAGTCGAAATGGCGATGAATACACGATTTTGATCTGACTGTTAGTCCTTATAATGGACATATGTTGCGTAACCTAAGCAAACACTATCTGTTTATATGTTGCAAGCAAAGTAGCAGTACTCATTTTTGCCATTATTTGGCCACGGACCTTGAAATAAGGGGTCCTTAGGGTTCGAATCCCATGCGATGGGCCCAAAAAAGAAAGGCCCCCATTGCTGGGAGCCTATCAAATCAGTGGTGGGCGATGAGGGATTCGAACCCCCAGCCTTGTGCGTGTAAAGCACCTGCGCTAACCGTTGCGCCAATCGCCCGTGCGGAGAGAGTATAGCAAAACAATCGCCCCATTCACCTCATATCCATTAAAGGTAACTCGCGCGTGTCACAGCGGAGCTGATTCAGTTGAGATTGCCTGAACATTCCGCCCCTCTTTACGCCCTCGGGTATACTCAAAAGCTACTGATTCGATTTGATGCCCAGCAACAGCAGAGGGGATAGTATATGTGCGGTTTTGTCGGTTTTGTCGGTGGGACGGATAACCAATCCGAGGTGCTCACCAAGATGATGGACCGCATCGTCCATCGCGGTCCCGACATGGGCGGCCAGTTTATCGATGGCCGCGTTGCCCTCGGCTTCCGCCGCCTGTCGATCCTCGACCTGACCGAGGCCGGCGCTCAGCCCATGGCCAATGAGGACGGCAGCGTCGTCATTGTCTTCAACGGCGAGATCTTCAACTTCCAAGAACTCCGTTCCGAGCTCGAGGCCAAGGGTTATTTTTTTAATTTTTGGGCGTACACCGAGAGCCTCCTGCACGGCTACGAGGAGTGGGGCGAGGCCGTCCTCGATCGCCTGCGCGGTATGTACGCCTTAGTCATCTGGGACAAAAAGAAGAACAAGCTTTTTGGCGCCCGTGACATCTTTGGCATCAAGCCGCTTTACTACTATCCCATGGCCGATGCGGGCGACGGCGCTCCGGGCGTGCTCTTTGGCTCCGAGATCAAGAGCTTCCTGGACTACCCGCACTTCCACAAGGCGGTCAACAAAAAGGCCCTGCGTCCGTACATGACGCTGCAGTATTCGGCAACCGAGGAGACCTTCTTCGAGGGTGTCTACAAGCTGCCGCCGGCGCACTACTTTACCGTCGATATCCCGACCGGCAAGATGAACATCGAGCGTTACTGGGATTGCGATTACTCTGCCGTCGAGAAGCCGTTCGAAGAGTACGTCGACGAGCTGGACGAGGTCGTGCACGAGAGCGTCGAGGCCCATCGCATCGCCGACGTCAAGGTCGCGTCGTTCCTCTCCGGTGGCGTCGACTCCAGCTACATTGCCGCTTGCCTCATGCCCGACAAGACCTTCTCGGAGGGCTTTGACTACAAGAACTTCAACGGGACCAACTACGCCAAGGAGCTTTCCGATAAGCTCGGCGTCGAGAACGTTCGCAAGATGATTACCGCCGACGAGTTCTTCGGTGCGCTCGAGGACATCCAGTATCACATGGACGAGCCGCAGTCCAACCTGTCTTCCGTGCCGCTGTGGTTCTTGGCCGAGATGGCCCGCAAGGACGTTACCGTCGTGCTTTCGGGCGAAGGCGCCGACGAGCTCTTTGGCGGCTACGCCTACTACGAGGACACGGTCCCGGTGCGCAAGTACAAAAAGATGGTGCCGCTGCCCATCCGTCGCGCGCTCGGTAACCTGGCGCTGCATATGCCGTACTTCAAGGGACATAACAACCTGGTCAAGGGTGCCGAGATCCCCGAGAAGTCGTTCCTGGGACAGGCTCTGGTATGGCCGGAGCGCGAGGTCGACGGCGTGCTCAAGCCCGAGTACAACACCGGCGATGGCGCCTTTGAGCTCGCTGCACCCATCTACGCACGCGTGAAGGGTCAGCCCGAACTGGTCAAGAAGCAGTACCTGGACATGAACATGTGGCTCCCGGGCGACATTCTGCTCAAGGCCGACAAGATGTGCATGGCGCACTCGCTGGAGCTGCGCGTGCCCTTCCTGGACCGCAAAGTCATGGAGTTCGCCGAGCACATTCCCGATCGCTACCGCATCAACGAGAACGGCAACAAGCAGGTACTCCGCCACGCTGCCAACAAGTCGCTGCCCGATGAGTGGGCCACCCGTCCCAAGGTGGGCTTCCCGGTGCCGATTGTCTACTGGCTGCGCGAGCAAAAGTGGTACGACTATGTCAAGGAGTACTTCACCGCGCCGTGGGCAAGCGAGTTCTTCAATACCGACGAGCTCATGCACCTGCTCGATCTGCACTTTGCGGGCAAGGGCGATTTCCAGCGCAAGATCTATACGCCGCTCGTGTTCCTAGTGTGGTACAAGCGCTTCTTTATCGACGAGGACCAGCCCGCTGTTCAGGCTGCCTAGCCTCGGCTTACGAACGCCTGCGCGTAACGGCTCCTCCGGGAGCCGTTTTTGCGTGGGTGCGTTTCAGTTACTATAAAACCGTCCCTGCCAAATGGCTGAGAAAGGTGAAAGATGCACCATTCGGATTCCGCGACCGTGACCACGGTCGATACGCTTGCCAAGCTTCTCGATGTGTGCGGCGAGCTGCGCGCATCAGAGCAGGTTGACGAGCGCGCCGTGACCGGCTGCTCGTTTGATTCGCGCGCGGTCTCGGCAGGTGACGTATTCTTTTGCAAAGGTGCTGCCTTTAAGCCCGCGTTTTTGAGCATGGCGCTCGATGCGGGCGCCGTCGCATTTGTGTGCGAGGAGTCGCTGGTCGAGTCTCTGGAGCCGCTGGCGCAGGAGAGCGGTGCTGCGATGCTGGTTGTTGATAGTGTTCGCACGGCCATGGCCCTGTTGCCGCCGGAGGTCTACGACCGTCCCGACCACGACGTCAAGATCGTGGGCATCACCGGCACCAAGGGAAAGACCACGGCCGCTTTTATGCTCCAGTCCATCATCAAGGCGGCGGGCGAGTCCTGCGGCATGATCGGCTCGGTGAGTACCGACGATGGTATCGAGTGCTACGAGAGCACCAACACCACGCCCGAGGCCCCCGAGGTCTGGCGCCATATCGCCAACTGCCGCACGTCCGGTCGCCAGTCCATGGTCATGGAGGTCTCGAGCCAGGCGCTCAAGTACCAACGCGTCGAGAATCTGCCGTTTGACGTGGCGTGCTTCCTCAACATCGGCCGCGACCACATCTCGCCGATCGAACACCCCACGTTTGAGGATTATTTTGAGAGCAAGCTTAGGATCTTTGACCAGGCAAAGACCGCCGTGGTGAATCTGGGCACCGATGAGGTTGACCGTGTGCTAGAGGCAGCGTCGACGGCCGAGCGCTTGGTGACCGTTGGCGTCGAGCATCCCGAGGCAAGCCTGTGGGCGAGCGATGTCCGCATGCTCGGCTTTAACATCGAGTTCAACTTGCACGGCACGAGCGCCGACGAGCCCGAGGCGGGGGAGAAGGTCCTGCTGGGTATCGCGGGCGACTTTAACGTGGAGAACGCGCTGGTCGCTATTGCCGCTGCGCGCGAGAGCGGCATCGGTATCGATGCCATCAAGAAGGGCCTCTCCAAACTGCGTGTGCCGGGCCGTATGGAGGTCGTGGAGTCGAAGGACGGCCGCGTGATCTGCGTCGTTGACTATGCGCACAACCAGCTTTCGTTCCGTTCGCTTTTCTCGTCGGTCAAGCGCGCGTTTCCCGCCAGCCCGGTCATCGCGGTGTTTGGCGCTGCCGGCGGCAAGGCGCAGGAGCGCCGCGAGCAGCTTCCGCGCGAGGCCGCACCGTATTCCGACCTGATGATCTTTGCCAATGAGGACCCGGCTCACGAGGACCCGATGAAGGTCTGTCGCGAGCTTGCCGAACATGTTCCCGACGATACGCCGAACAAGATCATCCTCGATCGCGAAGCTGCCGTGCATGCGGCGTTCAAGGCGGCGCGCGAGGAGTACGTCAACCCCGATGCTCCCACCATTGTCTTGCTGCTGGCAAAGGGTGACGAGGAGCTCATGCACGTGGGCGACGAGTTCGTGCCCATCGAGAGCGACCTTTCGCTGGCCAATCGCCTGATCGATGTTACCCAGTTTGACTAATGAACCATGATGGCGGCGGCGCCCTGAGTGCGCTGTCGCCATAAGCGTGTTCCCTCAATCAAAACATGCCGTCCAAGTCCAAACCCTTCTACGTAAACGGAGTAACCATGTCCCACAATACCCTGCCGACCGTCGCTGAGCTTTCGGGCGAGATGCGCGAGCGCTTGGCCAAGGTCAAATACGTCTTTACCGACCTGGATGCCACGATGCTTGCACCCGGCTCGTGCGTGCTGCGCGACAACGACGGCAACCCCTCGACCAAACTCGTCGAGGCCGTCGTGGCGCTCGCTCGTGCTGGCATTCAGGTGGTTCCCACCTCGGGCCGCAACCGTACCATGATCCACGAGGACGCGCGCGTGCTCGGCCTCAACTCCTACATTGGTGAGATGGGCGGCCTGGTTATGTAC
This sequence comes from uncultured bacterium, assembly GCA_905216045.1. Taxonomy (GTDB): domain Bacteria; phylum Actinomycetota; class Coriobacteriia; order Coriobacteriales; family Coriobacteriaceae; genus Collinsella. Next base: position 18,349 of record CAJMSL010000005.1, on the reverse strand, counting down.
GACCTCAAGGCCAACGATTGGGAGTATCTGACCGGCGACATGCCCTACGACCCCTCTTGCGGCCTCACGCCGCACCAGGTGATCGAGCAGACCGGCGTGTGCGAGAAGATCCTCGCCCGCTGGCCGCACAAGATCGAGTATCACAACGACATGTCGACCGGCTACAAGTACCGTGAGGTCACCGTCGGCATGCGCGGGGATGTGCCCGACGATGAGGTTCAGGCCATCCTGGACGAGGCCGGCTGCGGCCTGGTGTGGGCCTGCAACGGTCACCTGACGCATCTGTCCAAGCCGACGACGCTCGAGCTCGATCGCGTCGAGGACGGTCGCGCATTCAACATCAACCCCGCGGGCCTCAACAAAGGCGTCGCCATTGCGCGCTTTTGCGAGCACCTAGGGATCGAGCGCGAGGAGACGCTCGCGCTCGGCGATTCCGAGTCCGACTTCTACATGGCCGATCACGTGGGCACGTTCTGCCTGGTCGAGAATGGCCTGACGAGCGCCGGCGCGCCCGAGTTCCTGGCTGCTTGCGAGAACGCTTTCGTTACGCGTGGCAAAATTGTCGACGGTTGGGCGGCGACGGCAGAGCTGCTGGTCGCGGCGCGTTCGTAGCGCGCCGCCGCCGCACTTGGACATGTCTTTTCGAGAGAGACTGGTGAGGTAATGTCCGATATCGAGAATCTGGCTGGCGACACGCGCCCCATTGGCGTATTCGACTCGGGTCTGGGCGGTCTGACGGTTGCACGCGCCATCGCGACGGCGCTGCCGCATGAGTCCGTCTACTACTTCGGCGACACCAAACGTTGCCCTTATGGCACCCGCACCGAGGACGAGGTGCGCTCGTTTGCGCTGCAGGCGGGCCGCTGGCTGTCGAAGCACGACGTCAAGATCATGGTCATCGCCTGCAACACGGCGACCGCAGCGGCCTTGCGTCTGGCTCAGCAGGTGCTCGACGTTCCCGTGATCGGTGTGATCGCACCGGGCGCACGCGCGGCAATCAACAGCACCCGCACGCGCCGGGTGGGCGTGCTCGCCACCAACCTCACCATTCGCTCAGGCGCTTACACGCGTGCCATTCAGGACCTGGATGCCGGCGTCGACGTATACGGCTGCCCTGCCTCGAGTTTTGTCGAGGTCGTCGAGCACGAGCTCGCCTCGGGTGCGCATCTGCAGGAGCAGTGGCTCGAGAACGAGGACATCTTCGATACGCCGGCCGTGCGAGCGCTGGTCGGCGCCACGGTTGAGCCGCTGCGCGATCGCGGAATCGATACCGTGGTGCTCGGCTGCACGCACTTTCCGCTGCTCGTGGGGCCTATTCGCCATGCGCTGGGACCCGGGGTGCGCGTGGTGAGTTCCGCCGAGGAGACTACGCGCGAGCTGACCGATATCCTCACGCGCCGCGAGCAGCTGGCGGGCGACGCTGCCGAGCCGCAGCATCGCTTTGCCACCACCTCTGACAACATTGCCGAGTTTGCGGTGGCGGGTAGCTTTATCTTTGGCCAGCCGCTCAAAAGCATCGAGCATGTCGATATCGACGAACTGAAATAGATGTAGGGTTACCGTCCAAAGACTTGCCCTCTTCTTCTGCCGAAAGGATATTTCTATGGAGTACATGCAGGTCAACCGCGCCAACGGCCGTGCCGCCAATGAGCTGCGCCCCGTCAAGCTCACTCGTGGTGTTATGAAACATGCCCACGGCTCGTGCCTGGCTGAGTTCGGCGACACGCGCGTGCTGTGTGCCGCCACAATTGAGGAGGGCGTGCCGGGCTGGCGCAAGGGCGCCAAGGCCGGTTGGGTAACCGCAGAGTATGCCATGCTGCCGGCATCGACCGGCAAGCGTTGTAAGCGCGAGTACGCCAAGCGTAAGGGCCGCTCCATGGAGATCGAGCGCCTCATCGGCCGCAGCCTGCGTACCGTCGTCAACATGAAGGCGCTCGGCGAGTACACCGTCACCGTCGACTGCGATGTGATCCAGGCGGATGGCGGCACGCGTACGGCGAGCATTACCGGTACCTGGCTGGCGCTGCACGACGCCCTTGCTATGTGGGTCGAGGCCGGCAAGATCGAGCGCATTCCGCTTACGGGCCAGGTTGCTGCCATCTCTATGGGCGTTGTCGACGGCAACACCCTGCTCGACCTCGATTATTCCGAGGACAGCCACGCCGAGGTCGACATGAATCTCGTCGCTACCGACACCGGCGAGATGATTGAGCTCCAGGGCACCGGCGAGCAGGCACCCTTCGACCGCAAGCGTCTCAACGCCCTGCTCGACTTGGGCGACAAGGGCATCGCCGAGCTCATCGAACTCCAGCGCCAAGCCCTCGCCTAACCTGCCAAAAAGGGACAGGTTTATTTTGGCAGGTTTTATCTGCGGAAACGCTGAACTATAAGGTTTCTGTCGCTAGGGAGGGGAGAGGGCTCGAGGCCAGTTCCTCTTGGGCGGCATTGCTATAGAGACAAGGAGGCCAGCCATGGTACTTGAGAAGATCGATATCGACACCCTCGACCCGGCGGCGACCATCGTCGTGGCAACGGGCAACGCCCATAAGCTCACCGAGATCGAGGCCATTTTGGGCAAGGTCATGCCTGAGGTGCGCTTTGTGGCGTTGGGTCAGCTGGGTGATTTTGTGGACCCTGAGGAAAACGGCACGACGTTTTTGGAGAACGCCATCATCAAGGCGCAGGCCGCGGTAGAGGAGACGGGGCTTATGGCCATCGCCGACGATTCGGGCCTGGTTGTCGATGCGCTGGACGGTGAGCCCGGTGTGTATAGCGCTCGCTATGCGGGCGTGCACGGCGACGATGCCGCCAACAACGCCAAGCTTCTCGTTAACCTGGAAGGCGTGGCAGATGAGGACCGCACCGCGCGCTTTATGAGCGTCGTCGCGCTCATCGACACGGACGGTCTGGTTACCTATGGCGAGGGCGCCTGCGAGGGCGTTATCGCGCACGAGGGCCGCGGCGACCATGGTTTTGGCTATGACCCGCTGTTCCTGCCGGTCGACACGCCGGGCAAGACCATGGCCGAGCTGACGGCTGACGAGAAGAACGCCATCAGCCATCGTTTCCACGCGCTCGAGCATCTGTCCGCCAAGCTGACGGGCGAGGAGTAGTCCATGCGTGCGGTGGTGCAGCGCGTGCTCAACGCCGGCGTGACGGTCGACGGCGAGTGCGTGGGCCGCATTGGACGCGGCTACCTGGTGCTGCTGGGTGTGGGCCATGGCGATACGCGTGCCGAGGCCGACAAGCTGTGGGGCAAGCTCCGCGGGCTGCGTATCAACGAGGACGAGAACGGCAAGACCAATCTGGCACTTGCCGATGTCGACGGCGAGGTGCTCGTGGTGTCGCAGTTCACGCTGTTCGCCGACTGCCGCCACGGTCGCCGTCCGTCGTTTACGGATGCCGGCGCGCCCGATGTTGCCAACGAGCTCTACGAGTACTTCCTGACGCTCGTTCGCCAAGATGTCGAACACGTGGCGCACGGCATTTTTGGCGCCGATATGAAAGTCGACTTGGTCAACGACGGCCCATTCACCATCGTCTTGGACACCGATAATCTTTAGGTTACGCGGTTTTACCAAACCGCGTAATAACTGGTCATGCGAGATTGTCGTCTGGTACGTATTCGAGACCGGGCTTTTTTAGCTACTTGCGTATGGCCACAACAGGGTGCTATAGTATTAGAGTTTTGTCTATCTTAGGGGTATTATCCCCTTTTTGAATTGCACCTTCTGGAGGCCCTGTTCATGGAAGAGATGGAAGTCAATCACGTCGACGACATCCACGAGAAGCTGACCGATATGGTGGGCGATCGCGTCAAGGTTAAGGCCAACATGGGCCGTACCCGCGTCGTCGAGCGCATGGGCACCATCAAGAGCGTCCACCCGGCCGTCTTCATTGTCGAGGTTGACGAGCGTCGCGGCCGCAAGTCGCGTCAGTCCTACCAGTACATCGATGTCCTCACCGGCCAGGTCGAGCTGTTCGACCCCGAGAGCGGCGAGCATATCTTTACCCCGCTCGGCAATCAGCTCGAGGAGCATTAACGGTGACCGATTGGTCCCTGACTCTTTCCGCGCCGGCAAAGATCAACCTCTACCTGGGGGTTCATACCGAGCGCGATGACCGCGGCTACCACAGGGTCGATTCCCTGATGGCAGCCGTCGGTCTTTCCGATACCGTGACGGTCACGCCGGCGCAGGCGCTGACCGTCCAGACGGTTCCAGCATCAGATTTTCCCATGCAAAAGAATACGGCGTATCGGGCTGCGGTTGCTATGGCCGAGCATTATGGTCGCGAGGCAAACATCTGCGTGACGATTGAGAAGCGCATTCCATTGTGCGCCGGCTTGGGCGGCCCCTCGACGGATGCGGCCGCGGTCATTGTCGCCTTGGCGGAGCTCTGGGGCATTGATCGCACCGACCCAGCGCTCGACGATATTGCGCGGGGCATTGGTGCTGACGTCCCGTTCTTTTTGCACGCGAGTCCTGCGTTCTACGTAGGTGGGGGAGATGTGCTGGCAACTGAGTACCCCGCGCTGCCCGCGACGCCCGTCGTGCTGGTCAAGCCGCGCGAGGCAAGCGTTTCGACAATTGAAGCCTATCGACGTTTTGACGAGGCCCCGGTGCCTGCGGACAAGCCCGGCGCGATAGCTTCTGCCTTGCGTGCTGGTGATGCCGAGACGGCATATGCGCTCATCCATAACAACTTGGGTGTCATTTCCGCACAGATGGAGCCGCAGATTCAAACGGTTCTCGATTGGCTGCGTAAACAGGACGGAACCGTTGCTGTAGATGTGTGCGGATCGGGTGCCTGCTCGTTTGCCATTTGCGACACCGCCGCCACGGCCGAAAGGCTTGCCGACGCTGCCCAGCAAAACGGCTGGTGGGCCTGCACGACGGAGCTCATTCCCAACACGGTTCGCGTCGAAGTGCCAAAGAAATAAAAATTTCTCTAGCATGCGGCGAAAATCTTTGTTACTATAGTCGAGCTAACGGGTTGTGGCTCAGTTTGGTAGAGCACTGCGTTCGGGACGCAGGGGTCGCTGGTTCAAATCCAGTCAACCCGACCAGAGCATGAGGAGGGACCGCTTCTTGCGGTCCCTTTTTTTAGCTATTGTTGTGATACCGCGATACCCGCGGTATACTCATTCGAGCTTGTCTCGCTGTATTGTGGAGGTCTACATGTTTGGACTGAGGGCTCCTGAGCTCATCATTATTCTCGTCGTTGTCCTGATTATCTTCGGGCCCAAGAACCTGCCGAAGCTCGGCAAGTCCCTCGGCTCTACCGTCAAGAATATCCGCGAGGGTATGGAGGGCGACGATAAGGCCGAGACCAAGCAGGCCGAGGAGGTCGTGGTCGAGCAGTCCGAGGAGGACAAGGAGATCGCTGAGCTCGAGGCCAAGCTCGCTGCTGCCAAGAAGAAGCAGACAGAGGACAGCGACGCGGACGCAGAGTAGTCCCATCCCTTTGGGGTGAGCACCTGACCGGCTTGCCCGCAGGCTAGCCGGTCTTTTTCGTTTTGTTGACAGTTGATTGTTTGATCAGAGTTGGGGAGATATCCGTATGGACGCAAGCCAGATCGTACTGACCGCTGAGGGCCGCCAGAAGCTCGTCGAGGAGCTCGCTTGGCGTGAGGGCGATTACGCCAAGGAGATCGTCGAGGACATCAAGGAAGCCCGCGCGTTCGGCGACCTTTCGGAGAACTCCGAGTACGACGCCGCTAAGGACAAGCAGGCCCAGAACGCCGCTCGTATTGCCGAGATCCAGGCCATCCTCGCCAACGCTCAGGTTGCTGCCACCACGGGCGACCTGACCGTCTCCATCGGTTCCACCGTTTCGCTGATTGATCCCAACGGCGAGGTCATGGAAGTCACGCTCGTCGGTACCACCGAGACCAACTCGCTCGAGCACAAGATTTCCAACGAGTCTCCGGTCGGTCACGCCATCATCGGTCACGGCGAGGGCGACTCCGTCGAGGTCGTTACGCCTTCCGGCAAGACTCGCGTCTACACCATCGCCAAGATCGCACGCTAGACCACGGTCCCGCGTAAAGGTATGTTTTCGCTCCCTGGGACCGAATCCTGGGGAGCGTTTTAGTTTGAGGAGCTAACTTATGGCAGAGAACCAGAACGCCGCCGATCAGGCATCGACGCTCAACGACGAGCGCGCCACCCGCCTGGCCAAGCGCGCCGCCCTGTTCGAGGCGGGCCAGAACCCCTATCCCGAGCACTCTGAGCTTGAGGACTACGTCGCCGATATCGAGGCTAAGTACGCCGAGCTTGCCGATGGCGAGGACACCGAGGACATCGTGAAGATCGCTGGCCGTGTGGTCGCCAAGCGCGGTCAGGGCAAGATCATGTTCATCGTCGTGCGCGATGCGACTGCCGAGATTCAGCTGTTCTGCCGCATCAACGACATGGACGAGGCTGCCTGGAGTACGCTCAAGGCCCTCGACCTGGGCGACATCCTGGGCGTGACCGGCGTGGTCGTGCGCACCCAGCGTGGCCAGCTTTCCGTTGCCCCTAAGAGCGCGACCCTGCTTGCCAAGGCCGTTCGTCCGCTGCCCGAGAAGTTCCACGGTCTTTCCGACAAGGAGACCCGCTATCGCCAGCGCTATGTCGACCTGATCGCCAACGACGACGTTCGCGAGACCTTCCGTAAGCGTTCGCAGATTCTCTCCACCTTCCGTCGCTTTATGGAGTCCGACGGCTACATGGAGGTCGAGACCCCCATCCTGCAGACCATCCAAGGCGGCGCTACTGCCAAGCCGTTCATTACCCACTTCAACGCGCTCGATCAGGAGTGCTACCTGCGTATTGCCACCGAGCTGCACCTCAAGCGCTGCATCGTCGGTGGTTTTGAGCGCGTGTTCGAGATCGGCCGCATCTTCCGTAACGAGGGCATGGACCTTACCCACAACCCCGAGTTCACCACGATGGAGGCCTACCGTGCCTTCTCCGACCTCGAGGGCATGAAGGCACTCGCCCAAGGTGTCATCAAGGCTGCCAACAAGGCCATCGGCAACCCCGAGGTCATCGAGTACCAGGGCCAGACCATCGACCTTTCTGGTGAGTGGGCCAGCCGTCCCATGACCGACATCGTCTCCGACGTGCTCGGCAAGCAGGTCACCATCGACACGCCGGTCGAGGAGCTTGCTGCCGCCGCGCGCGAGAAGGGCCTGGAGATCAAGCCCGAGTGGACTGCCGGCAAGATCATCGCCGAGATTTACGATGAGCTGGGCGAGGACACCATCGTCAACCCCACGTTCGTGTGCGATTACCCCATCGAGGTCAGCCCGCTCGCCAAGCGTTTTGAGGACGACCCGCGTTTGACCCACCGCTTTGAGCTGGTCATCGCCGGCCACGAGTACGCCAACGCATTCTCCGAGCTCAACGACCCGGTCGACCAGGCTGAGCGCTTTGCTGCCCAGATGGCCGAGAAGGCCGGCGGCGACGATGAGGCTATGGAGTATGACGAGGACTACGTGCGCGCCCTCGAGTACGGTATGCCTCCCGCGGGCGGCATTGGCATTGGTATCGACCGCGTGGTCATGCTGCTTACTAACCAGGCTTCTATCCGCGACGTCCTGCTGTTCCCGCACATGAAGCCCGAGAAGGGTTTCCAGTCCGGTGCCGCTGCCGCCAAGGCTGCCGAGGCCGGCAACGCCGCGAGCCCATTCGTTACGTCGCTTAAGCCCACGCTCGATTACTCCAAGATCGCCGTTGAGCCGCTGTTTGAGGAGTTCGTCGACTTTGATACCTTCTCCAAGAGCGATTTCCGCGCTGTGAAGGTCAAGGCATGCGAGGCCGTCAAGAAGTCCAAGAAGCTGCTGAACTTTACGCTCGACGACGGTACCGGTACCGACCGCACTATCCTCTCCGGTATTCACGCTTATTACGAGCCCGAGGACCTGGTCGGCAAGACCTTGCTCGCCATCACCAACCTGCCTCCGCGCAAGATGATGGGTATTCCCAGCTGCGGCATGCTGATCAGCGCTGTCCACGAGGAGGAGGGCGAGGAGCGTCTCAACCTGATCCAGCTCGACGCCTCCATCCCCGCCGGCGCAAAGATGTACTAGGGGGTTACGGCGTTTTGCCAAACGCCGTAACCAGTTGACGCTGCAAGCCCGCCAGAGCGGCAATCTGCCTTTCAACTTCGGCGGCATGACCAAAAGGTCAATGCCGCCTTGTTTCAAGGCACCTTGCTCGCTCTGGCGGGCTTTCGCTGTCGTTGCCAAGGCATCGGCGTTGCCTTGGCTGTCAATAGTCATTGTGGACGTTCTTAAACGACTACCCAACGGCTATTGTGCACATGGCTCGCATGACAGCCGTCTCTTTTATGTTTCCTTTAGCCGTTGCTGCCTAGGATGGGGGTTAGTCGGTAGGAAGGGAGCGCCCGTATGGACGATGTGAGCGAGCGTGCAATCGAAGAGGACATGCTCGATCAGTTCAATTACTTTGATGATGAGGACGAGGAGCTGATCGACCGTCGCGAGCCAGCGCCGCTTGACTCATTTGATCTGGTCGATGAGGAGCCCGGCGAGGACGAGGGCGAATCAACGGAGCCCCCACAGCCTTCGTGCCTTGACTCGCTGCTTTCGAGAGCCCCCCTACACCATGGCGTTCGTGCCGGCGCACTCCATATGAAAACTGACTGGCACCAGATCGTGACGGCAGGCGATGAACTTGCCGTCGATGCGCCGCTCACCGATAAATCATCCATCATTTGCCGCACCGGCATGCTTATGCTGGCAAGCGGAACGGGTGCCTGGCGCGTGCGCGATACCATGAATCGTGTTGCCGCTGTACTCGGCGTCACGATTCACGTCGACCTGAGTCTTCTGTCGTTTGAGTGCACCTGCATCGAAGATGGTCACTGCTTTAACGAGGTTGTCAGCCTGCCCACAACGGGAGTCAATACCCATCGCATTTGGATGATGGAGAGCTTCTTAAAGGAAATCGAGACGTATGGGCGCCGGTTTACCGTGCACGAATACCACGAGATGCTCAAGACCGTTGAGAGCTCAAAGCCCGATTACGCTCCCTGGCAACAGGGCCTTGCGGCAGCCTGTGCTTGCGGCGCCTTCGTCTTTTTGCTCGGCGGCGGCCCTATCGAGATGGCCTGCGCATTCGTAGGCGCTGGTGTCGGTAACTTTGCCCGCTCCCATATTCTCAAGCAGGGTCTTGGCCAGTTTAGCGCGCTGACGACTGGTGTTGCGCTCGCTTGCGTTTCGTATCTGCTGGCATTGCTCGGCCTTGGCCAGGTCGTACCGGGGGCAATGTCGCACCAAGAAGGCTATATCGGCGCCATGCTCTTTGTGATTCCCGGCTTTCCCCTCATTACGGCAGGCCTCGACATCGCTAAGCTCGATATGCGAAGTGGAATCGAGCGTCTTTCGTATGCTGTGTCGATTATTGTGATGGCGACCCTCGTAGGTTGGATGGTTGCCGAGTGCGTGGGACTGGCGCCGGATGACTTCGCCCCGCTCGGCCTCTCACCGTTGGCTCTTACGCTCTTGCGCATACTGATGAGCTTCGTTGGCGTATTCGGCTTCTCGGTGATGTTCAACAGCCCGGTAAAGCTGGCCGCGGCAGCTGGGTTGATCGGCGCCGTGTCCAATACCCTGCGTCTGACCCTTGTCGATGCGCCGACGATGATTCCCTTCCTGGGCCTCAGCACGGGAATGCCTCCCGAGGCAGCAGCGTTTATCGGCGCGCTGGTATCGGGGCTGCTCGCAAGCTTGGCTGAAGTCAAGCTCACCTACCCGCGCAGCGCCCTCACGGTGCCTTCGATTGTCATTATGGTGCCGGGCTTGTATCTGTATCGCTCGATGTATTACATGTGCACCTTCGACACGGTCAATATGCTCGGCTGGTTTGTGCGCGCAGTGCTCATCGTAGCGTTTCTGCCCGTTGGACTGGGTGTGGCGCGTACGCTCACCGACCCTCGCTGGCGCCACACCAGCTAATTGGTGCAAGGGGGACAGGTTACTTTGCACCCCCAATGAGTTGCGGTGAAATAGGGACTGAATTGCTGCTTAAAGGGTCAAAACAGTCCGTATTCCACCGCAACTTATGGGGTCGGGGGGATTATTGGTGCCCTGCATCTCCATAAACTCAACGCTTACGAAGCGCGCGCCGTTCGTGTTAGGGTAGTTCCACCACATAAGTAGTCGCAGACGCACGTACCACGGGCGGGCGAGATGAAGTCCCAACAGCTCCATCTTGCCCGCCCGTTTTTGTTGCGTGGTGCCGCGGCGTAACACAGAAAGGATTATGTCCTTTATGCCTATCAACAAACGAGAGAGCCTGCTGTTCACCTTTATCATGTGTTTTTGCATGGTGCTCTGGATGAGCATCTACAACGTTGCCCTGCAGCATGGGGCCATCAGCGGCGAGGTTGTTGCCGCTGCGTGGCTCGGCTTCCCCGTTGCCTACATTTTTGCCATGTGCTGCGACTGGTTTGTTGCCAGCCCCCTTGCCAAGGGTTTCGCTTTTAAATTCCTGGTCACGCCGGGCAAGAGCTCGCCACTTGCCATGACGCTCGCCGTCAGCTCCTGCATGGTCGTTCCCATGGTCATCATCATGTCGCTGTACGGTGCCTGCGAGGGTCTGACGCACATGCCCGGCGGCATCCTTGCGAACCTGTATTCCGTGCCCGCGATCTGGATGATCAACATCCCGCATAATTTTGTGATGGCGCTGCCGTGGAACCTTGTGGGAGCCGGTCCGATTTCCCACTTCGTCTTCCGCCGCGCCTTCCCTGTGGGGACGGTTTTCGAGGAGGAGCATGCCGAGCTCTTGGAGCAGGCTATGGCTCCTGAGTGCGAGTAGCTCGCTTAGGGATCTGCTGAGCGCGGGCGACCTGCTTGGTTGGAGCCCTAAGCGTGGATAGCTCTCTCGGCGACATCGCGGGCGTGAGCGGTGCGCATGACCGGAGGGCCCGTGCTGCTCCGTTGCCCGACGTGCTAGCGCGCAGAACAATCTGTTGGTGCATTCGGCGGCTGCTGAAGCGTTTCGGCAGCCGCTTTTTATACGGAGTTTAAATACAACAGTCTGTTGTATTACGTAGAGTGGTATATCTCTAGCAGGAAAAATGCGAGAGACGGAGCATTATGGCGTTGCTAGTAGGACTGGACGTAGGGTCGACGACGACCAAAGTTTACGCGATGCACGAGGATATGACCGAGGCGTGGTGGGGATATCGCCGCCACGGGGCGTGTCAGACAGCGAGCGTGCGCGCCATGCTCGGCGAGCTCGCCGAGCGCTTTCCCCATGAGTCGCTGCGCGTTGCGGTGACCGGCTCGGGTGCGCGCGATATCGCGACCGCGCTGGGCGCCTCGTACGTTCAGGAGGTGGTCGCCAACGCGCTCGCGATCAGCAGGTTCTATCCGCAGACGCGCTGCGCCATCGAGCTGGGCGGCCAAGACGCCAAGATGATCTTCTTCCGCACCAACGATAAGGGAGACATCGAGGTTGCCGACATGCGCATGAACGGCTCGTGCGCAGGCGGTACCGGTGCATTTATCGACGAGATGGCAAAGCTCATGGGGGTCGGCACCGAATCGGGCGAGTTCGAGCAGCTCGCAAGCCGGGGAACGACCGTCCACGAGGTCTCGGGCCGCTGCGGCGTGTACGCAAAGACCGATATCCAGCCGCTGCTCAACGAGGGCATTCCTACCACCGACCTGGCGCTTTCGGCGCTTCACGCGGTCGCCCGCCAAACGATCGGCGGTCTGGCCCAGGGTATCGACATCGAGCCGCCGGTAATCTTCGAGGGCGGTGCGCTCGCCTACAACCCCACACTGGTCCGCGTGTTCCGGGAGCAACTGAATCTATCGGACGATCAGGTTATCGTCCCGCGCGATCCGCAGATCATGGTCGCGCGCGGTGCCGCCCTGTCGCTGACCGACATGTTCGCATCGTCCCAACCGATCGACCTTCCCGACGCTTTTGTCCGGCTGGATAAGCTCGAGACGGTCGCGCCCGCAAGCGGGGAGGGACGTCTTGCCCAGCCCTTTTTTGCCACACCTGCCGAGCAGGCGGATTTTACGGCACGCCATGGCAAAGAGACGCCGGCAAAGGGTCCGGATGCGTATGCGCCCGGAGAGACGGTGCGTGTGGCGCTCGGTATCGATTCGGGGAGCACGACGACCAAGTTCGCCCTGGTCGATGAGGCGGGTGAGCTTGTCGATTCGTTCTACGCGTCTAATAACGGCAGACCGCTCGACGTCGCCCAACAGGGTCTTGTCAGCTTGAAGAACCGCTGGGAGACAGCGGGAGTCACGCTTGCGATCGATGCCGTGGGCACCACGGGATACGGCGAGGAGCTTTTCGCGCGCGCGTTCCACGCCGACTACCATACGGTCGAGACGGTCGCGCACGCCCGCGCCGCGTGCGCATGCGTTCCCGATGCGACCTTCGTGCTCGACATCGGCGGACAGGATATGAAGGCCATCTGGCTCAACCACGGCGTGCTGACCGATATCGTCGTCAACGAGGCGTGCTCTGCGGGCTGCGGCTCGTTCCTCGAGGGTTTTGCCAAAAACCTCGGAATAGCCGTTGAGGATATCGCGACCGAGGCATTTTCGTCCAAAGCCCCCGCCGTTCTCGGCAGCCGCTGCACGGTGTTCATGAACAGCAGCGTCGTTTCCGAGCAGCGGCGCGGTAAGGGTCCGGGCGACATCATGGCCGGTCTCTGCCGTTCGATTATCGAGAACGTGTTCACCAAGGTCATTCGCGTTTCAAATCTCAACCGTCTGGGCGACAAAGTCGTCGTCCAGGGCGGCACGTTCCGAAACGACGCGGTGCTGCGCGCATTCGAGCAGTATCTGGGCAAACCCGTCACGCGTGCGCCCCACCCGGGGCTGATGGGCGCTATCGGTATCGCCCTGCTCGCGCGCGAGGAATGCCGTAAGGGCGACGCCGGCACGTCGTTTATCGGGCTCGATGCCGTGGAGCGCTTCGAGCATCGCGAGTTCGGCGGCGTTACCTGCCGTCGGTGCAACAACCGCTGCCAGCGCGCGGTCGTGGCATTTGGCGACGGCTCGCTTTACGTCACGGGCAATCGCTGCCCGCGCGGCGGCGCCATCTCATGGGATGAGCTCGTGCGCGAGGTTCCCGCGGCGGAGGAGCTGCGTCCGCAGGGTGCTTGCGAGGCACAGGCACCCGGCACGGGGCGCGACCGGACCGCGGCTGCCCCCAATCTCTTTGTCGACCGCGAGAAGCTGCTGTTCGAGTCGTACCCCACGGTTCCCGTCTGCGGGGGGCGCGATGTCACGATCGGCATTCCCCGTGTGCTCGAGTTCTGGGACACCATGCCGTTCTGGTCGACGTTCTTCAGCACGCTCGGCTTTAAGGTGCGCGTCTCGGGACGCAGCACCAAGGCGATGTACGAGCGCGGTCTGGCGCACGTCACATCCGACACCGTGTGCTTCCCGGCCAAGCTCGTCCACGGGCACATCCGCAATCTCGTCGACGCCGGCGTCGACCGCATCTTCATGCCCATCATCACGACGGTGCCCACCGAAAACACCGCCTCTACCAGCGAGTGGATGTGCGCCGTCGTAAAGGGATACCCCTACGTGATGCGCAATTCCGATAACCCGGAGGAGCGTTTCGGCGTTCCGTTCGATACGCCGCTGTTCCACTGGTACGACGAGGGCGACCGAAACCGCCAGCTCAAGGCGTGGTGCAAGGAGACCTTCGATATCGATGCCGACCTGGTTGCCAAGGCGACCGAGCAGGCGGACCGCGCGCAGGAGACGTTTGAGAACCAGCTGCAGCTGCGCGGCAGGCAGGTGCTCGAGAACGTGCGCGAGGACGGCGGCTACGCGGTGGTGATCGCTTCGCGCCCGTACCACAACGACCCGCTGGTCAACCACGGGCTGCCCAAGCTCTTCTCTGAGCGCGGCATCCCCGTGCTGACGCCCGATGCGGTGCCGGGGGTCTGCAACGTCGATCTTTCCAACAGCCGCATCGACATCGTGAACAACTACCATGCGCGCATGCTGTCGTGCGCGGTCATCGTCGCATCGACGCCCGAGCTCGAGCTCGTGCAGATGGGCAGCTTCGGCTGCGGCCACGATGCGTATCTCACCGACGAGATCGCGCGCATGATGGGCGAGATGGGCTCCAAGGTTCCGATGATGATCAAGCTCGATGAGAGCGACGTCGCCGGTCCCATGGGCATTCGCGTGCGTTCGTTTATCGAGTCGGTCAACCGTCGTCGCGCGGAGGAGCGTGCCGAGGGCGCCCGGGTGCACGCGGTCCATCCGCTCGACGACCCGTATAAGGTCAAGTACACCAAGCGCGACCGGCACGACAAGATCGCGCTGGTCCCCAACACCTCCCATGCGTTCTGCAGGCTCATGACCGCGGCGATGCGCAATCAGGGCGTGCGCGCCGAGGCCCTTGATATCGGGCGCGAGGATGCCATCCGCCTGGGCAAACGCTATGTGCACAACGACATCTGCTTCCCCGCGCAAATCGTGATCGGCGAGGCGCTCGCGGCACTCGAGAGCGGTAAGTACGACCCGCACGACGTCGCCGTGGTGACTGGCAAGTATATCGGCGACTGCCGCCTGACGCACTACATGCCCCTGCTGCGCCGCGCGCTCGACGACGCGGGATACGACTATGTCCCGGTGCTCACCAACGACGACGTCGATGCCCACAATGCGCATCCGGGCTTCAAGCTCGGCCTTGGCCCGAGCATCCAGATCGCCTACGGTCTTCCCATGATCGATGCCCTCGAGGCCATGCTTAGGCGCATCCGTCCCTACGAGCTCGAGAAGGGCGCGGCGGACGCTGCGTTCGACCGCGCGCTCGATGAGGTTATCGAGGGCATGGAGCGCTCCGGGCTGAGAGGCCAGGCGACGGGCTTCAAACGCGCGCTTGCGATCATGGACGCCGTTCCGTACGACCGCTCGAACCCGCATCCGACCGTTCTCATCGTGGGCGAGTACCTGCTCAATTTCCATCTCGGCGCCAACCACGAGATTGAGCGCTACCTCGAGGACAACGGGCTCGAGGTCATCGAGGCGCGCATGACCGACGTGATCCGCAAGACCTATTTCTACAAGCATGCGCAGTCGCGCGAGTTCCACGTCGACCTGTCGCTGCCCGAAAAGGCCTGGTACGCCACGGCGGACAACCTGTTCGAGCTCGCGCACGACCGTTGCGACCGCCTGGGCGCGGCGAGCCCGCTCTACGAGCCGCCGACGCGCATGCCCGAGCTCGTGCGCGCGAGCGATAAGATCCTGCACCATACGTTCGATGCGGGCGAGGGCGTGCTGATTCCGGCGGAGATCCTCGAGCACGCCAAGCGCGGCTGCCGCAACTTCGTGATCCTGCAGCCGTTCGGGTGTCTGCCCAACCATGTCGTGGGGCGCGGGCTCATCCATGCGCGCAAGGAGCAGTATCCCACGGCGCAGTTCCTGCCGCTCGACTACGATCCCGACGTGAGCTTCGCCAACGTGGAGAACCGTCTTCAGATGCTCATCATGAACGCCAAGGCGCAGGGGTGCGGTGAGGCGCATGGCGAGACCGCGTAAGGACGCCGATGCGCCCGATGCACGCACCCGTATCATCGAGGCGTTTTGGGAGCTCATCGAGAACAACAGCATCTTCGAGCTGTCGGTTGGCGAGGTGACCCGCGCCGCCCAGTGCAATCGCGGAACGTTTTACTACTATTTTCACGATTTCGATGAACTCGTCGCCATCGCCATAGCCCAGCTGCTGCAGGATAACGAGCTCATCACCGATGCCCTCTGGCATTTTTCGAGCGAGGGCGACCTTTCGGCGTTCGACCGGCGCGACGTCCGCTGCCTGCTGCGGCGCATCGTCATCACCATGAGGGCGGGTGCCGCCGAGCAGGTCGTGCAGGGCATCCATACGATCATCATCGACCGCGTGAGAGAGATCGTCCACCCCGACGGAGAAGAGCTCAAGGCAGATTCGAGCTTTGCGGTGGGCTTTCTGGTCTCGGGCATCATGGGCTTTGTGATGGCGGTCGGCTTTGCCCGGGAGGGCGGCGAGGAGATAGACCTCGAGCAGCCGGGGGACAGCGCGTGCGCGTACCTGAGGGCGGTCGCCATGCAGACGGTGGAAACGGTCGCGCAAGTCGAGGGCGTCGATACATCCGAGCTGCTCGAACGCGTCTCCAAGGAGGCCGATGCCTATCGCGCATCGCGTGCGACGAGTCCCGACGTGGTGAAAGACGCCTAGGGTTTCTCTTGCGGGGCGCCTGTCGCGCATCGCGCGGTGAGTCCCGCGATGCGGTCATAACCTGCATTCATGTGAGCCGGGTTTATAGATATTCCTCCAGCTGTTAACATAGACAACCTGTGGGTAAAGAGACAAAAGCGCCGCCGACGGGCGGGCGTTTTGATTTCGATGAACTCATGTAAGGAAACGAGCATGTTAGATAGATTTACCGATCGTGCGCGTAAGGTCATGTCCATGGCCAAGCAAGAAGCGCTCGATCTTCATTCAAATAAGGTGGGCACCGAGCACCTGCTGCTCGCGCTTGCCAAGGAGGACGAGGGCATTGCCGCCGAGGCGCTGCGTTCGCTCGACATCTCCTATGATGACATCATGGATACTCTCAAAGAGGTCCAGACCACGGTTCCCGAGCCCAGTGAGGAGACCGAGGCGGCCAAGCTCGCCTTTACGCCGCTCGTCATTAGCGTGATGGAGCGTTCATTCCGCGTGGCGCGCGAGAACAACCAGACCTACGTGTCGACCGAGCACTTGCTGATCGGCATCGTCGAAGAGGGCAACGGCATGGCCATGGACATCCTCATGCGCCTGGGTGTGTCGTCCGCCTCCATCAAAAAGGCTATCGAGAAACTCACCGCCAAGGACCAGGACAAGAAGCGTCCGCTCGCCGGCGCCGGTGCTGGTCGTCCCGGTGCGGGCCTGCCGTTCTTTAGCGGCTCGGATACCTCTCAGCAAAAGGGGGGTGGCACCGATACGCTTAAGCAGTTCGCGACCAACCTCACGCAGAAGGCGCGCGACGGCGAGCTCGACCCTGTAATTGGTCGCGAAAAGGAAGTCCAGCGTATGATGGAAATTCTTTCGCGCCGCACCAAGAACAACCCGCTCATTCTGGGCGACCCCGGCGTGGGCAAGACGGCCATCGTCGAGGGCCTGGCTCAGCAGATTGCAGCCGGCAACGTGCCCGAGAACCTCATGAACCAGAATATCTGGACGCTCGACCTGCCGGGCCTCGTGGCGGGCGCCAAGTATCGCGGCGAGTTTGAGGAGCGCCTCAAGAACGTGATTCAGGAGGCCACCGAAGCCGACGACGTCATCCTGTTTATCGACGAGATGCACACCATCATCGGTGCCGGTTCTGCCGAGGGCTCCATCGACGCGAGCTCCATGCTCAAGCCCGTGCTCGCGCGCGGTGCCTTCCAGATTATCGGCGCCACCACGGCCGAGGAATTCCGCAAGTACCTCACCAAGGACCCGGCCTTCGAGCGTCGCTTCCAGACCATCGATGTCGAGGAGCCGAGCGTCGAGGACACGGTCAAGATCCTGACCGCGCTCAAGCCGCGCTACGAGGAGCACCACCATGTGCGCTATACGCAGGGTGCTATCGAGGCCGCCGCGAACCTCTCCAACCGCTACATCCAGGATCGCTTCCTGCCCGATAAGGCCATCGACCTCATTGACGAGGCCGGCGCCCGCGCCCGCATCGCCGCCAACCGCGCGCCCGAGCCGGTGCGCGAGGCCGAGCATCGCGTGGAGGAGCTTAAGGCCGCCGCGCAGGAGGCCACCGAGAGCGACGACATGAACAAGGCCGCCGAGATCACCGAGCAGCAAAAGGCTGCCGAGATTGAGCTCGCCGAGGCCAAGGCTGCCTGGACGGCCGAGCTCGACGCCAGCCCGCTCACCATCGATGTCTCCCAGATTGCCGACATCGTGTCCGTGACCTCTGGCGTGCCGGTTTCCTCGCTCACCGAGAGCGAGAGCCGCCGCCTGCTGCAGGCCGAAAGCGTGCTCAAGACGCGCATCATCGGTCAGGACGAGGCCGTCGAGGCCGTTGCCAAGGCCGTGCGCCGCAGCCGCTCGCCGCTCAAGGACCCGCGTCGTCCCGGCGGCAGCTTTATCTTCCTGGGCCCCACCGGCACGGGCAAAACCGAGCTCGCCAAGACGCTCGCCGAGTATCTCTTTGGCAGCAAGGACGCGCTCATCAGCTTCGATATGTCGGAGTTTGGCAGTGAGTTCGAGGTCTCCAAGCTCATCGGTAGCCCCCCGGGTTATGTGGGCCACGACGAGGGCGGCCAGCTCACCAAGGCAGTTCGCCGTCACCCGTACTCGGTCGAGCTCTACGACGAGATCGA
>CAJMSL010000004.1 GCA_905216045.1 uncultured bacterium | reverse complement strand
CTTCCAAAAGCCCTGCCGCTCCCGCGACAGGGCTTTTTCTGTCCTCCTCCAAGTTGCGGTGAAATAAGGACTGAATAGGGGCCGGCGGGCACAAAACAATCCCTATTCCACCGCAACTCATCCCGAGATAGTCATTGGGGACAGTCTTGGTGCGCTCCGTTCGTCCTCCCGTTCGATTTTTGCTCGGTGGGTATACTTCCATCCGCAATACAGGCCGGAATGAGGAGGTATCCAAATGCCGGACAACGGATTGATTCAAAAGAAAGATGCGCACGAGATGGCTCATGGGCGTCCTGTCCAGATAACCGAGCACACGGCGGTAACCGAGCTGCAGCCCAGTCTGTCCGATGTCGTGTGCGCAAACAAAAAGCTGCAGATTGGCTTTATCGTTGCGCTCGTGGTCCTGGCGCTGCTGTCGGGCTTTGTAGCTCGTCCGCATTTCGCCGATACCAAAACTTGGGACTCCACCATCGAGGTCATCGACCAAAAGAAGGGTAACGTACTGGCGCTCACGACCTCGTGCGTGGCGCTGTCTGCGGGCATTACCGCGCTGCCGGGTGATACGGGAACGCCGGTTGCCGAGCAGCTCGCGCAGCTTTCAGGCAACCTTGGTATCGTGCTTGCCGTGCTCTACCTCGAGAAATACCTGCTAACCATTTTGTGGTCGGTTGGCTTGGGCATCTTAATCCCGTTTGCGTTGGTGCTCTTTGCGGTGTCGCTCGGCATTCACGGGCGCTGGAGCACGAGCGCTGTCCTGCGCCGTGTGGCGACACGCGTGCTGGTAGTTGCCGTGATCGGCATGGCGTTGGTGCCTGCAAGCGTTTGGGTGTCGCAGAAGGTCGATGAAACGTATCGCGTAAGTATTGAGCAAGCTGAGCAAAAGGCTGCGGACGCTGCGGACGCGGCCGACACCACGGACAAGTCAGCCGAGACCAGCTCAAAATCGAACAAGAAAAAATCCGAGGCCACGGAGTCCAAAAACGTGCTCGAGCAGTTGACTGATGGGGCCTCGAGCCTTGTTACGTCGGTGACCAGCGGTGCCAAGCAGATGACCGACGAGATCGTGCAGCAGGTGACCGACCTCATCGAAGGCGTCATCGTGATGATCGTGACTTCGTGCGTTATCCCGCTGCTGGTGCTCGTGGCGTTCCTGTGGCTGGGACACGTACTGCTGGGGATCGATATTTCCGGCCCGGCGAACTATTTGACGGGCCGCTTTCTGAGTGCTCCGTCCAAGCACGCCAAATAGGGTGGGCAGTCCGAGTAGCTAAAACAGCTGTATATACCGGGGAATACCGCCGAAGGGCGGCCGAGACACGTTCTTGGCCGCCCTTTTGTTTGTTGAACACATGGTCGCTACGTCCGCGCCTGGCTCAAACGGTCAGCAATCATCCGTGAACGATATTTGTTCAAAAAAGAACAAAGATAAACAAATAGTTGTTGCAGTTACTGTTCGAATGTGTTCAAATAAACATGAACAGTGAAGAACCGCACATTCAGATGCCCGGACCTGAACGCGATTCAACACTTCCAAACAGAAACTACGCACCTGCGTATCTCTCAAGGAGGATGTCATGAGGGTTGTAATCGCTTCCGATGCCGACGGTATGTCGATGAAGGAGTCCATCAAGGAGATGCTCATCGCCGACGGTCACGAGGTCGTCGACTATTCCGAGACCCCTGCCGCGGACTTTGTCGATTCCGCGACCGCCGTTGCCAAGGACCTGCTGGAGCACAAGGATTCCCAGGGCTTCGCATTCGATAAGTACGGCGTCGGCTCCTATATGGCCGCCGTCAAGATCAAGGGCATGGTCGTCGCCAACATTTCCGACGAGCGTTCCGCTTACATGACCCGCGAGCACAACGGCTCGCGCATGGTCACCATGGGCCCGGGCGTTGTGGGCACCGAGGTCGCCAAGAAGCTCGCCCGCGAGTTCCTGCGTGCACAGTACGCCGGCGGCCGTCACCAGATCCGTGTCGACATGCTCAACAAGATGGCCTAACGAGAGCCACCGAGAACTCGAACTTCTACCTCAACTTGTGAATTCAGACGAAAGGACGTTCTGATGAAGAAGACCATCGCAATCGGTTGCGACCATATCGTTACGGACGAGAAGATCTATCTGGCCGACCGCCTGGAGCAGGCTGGTTACAAGGTGCTCGACTGCGGCACCTACAGCCACACCCGTACGCACTATCCCATCTACGGTAAGGCCGTGGGCGAGGCTGTTGCCAGCGGCAAGGCCGACTTTGGCGTGGCCCTGTGCGGCACCGGCATCGGCATCAACCACGCCGTCAACAAGGTTCACGGAGCCCGCTGCGACCTGGTCCGCGCCATGACATCTGCACTGTATGCCAGTCGCGCGATCAACGCCAACATCGTGGGCTTTGGCGGCAAGATTACCGGCGAGTTCCTGATGGCCGATATCATGCTTGCCTTCCTGGAGGAGCCCTACGAGAAGACCCCCGAGCACGATGCCCTGATCGCCAAGATCGATGCCTGCAATAAGGCCGACGCCGAGGCTCAGGCTGACCCGCACTTCTTTGACGAGTTCCTCGAGAAGTGGGACCGCGGCGAATACCACGACTAAGGAGGTTACGCGGTTTTACCAAACCGCGTAACGGGTCGACGCTGCGAAGCCATCTGGTGGGCAATCTGCCGTTCAGCTTCGGCGGCATGACCAGAAGGTCAATGCCGCCTCGCTTCACGGCACCTTGCCTCACCAGCTGGCTTCTCGCTGACGTTGAGGTGACCTGTGGGGTTACCGCTGTTGTTGCGAAGATTTCCGATACGGCGAGCTGCTCCGATAACACGTTTGCTTGCTTGGCTTGAGTGCTTCGCTCTTGGCTGTACTTGGCGATTTGCAGCTTTTCAATTGACGGCTCGCGTTTCTGTGAGGGGGCGCGGGCCGGTTTTCTATCAGCCCTATTGACTTGGCGGGCTGTCGTAAGAAAGGGAAGGCTCCTATGGAGTTTGTTCTTGATAACGGTTCTATCCGCGTAGCACTGAGCACGGCGGGCGGGTCGTTCACTTCTATTGCGGCCAACGGCCGTGAGTACCTGTGGCAGGGTGATCCGGCGGTCTGGTCGGGCCAGGCGCCCATTTGTTTCCCGATCTGCGGCGGTCTTCGTGACGGTCGCGCAATGACCATGGGCGGCCGCGAGGTCAAGCTCGCCCGCCACGGCTTTGCGCGCAAGCAGGAGTGGAAGCTCGAGGAGCAGAGCGACAACATGGTTGCGCTGAGCTTAAGCTCTGCCGACCATGCCGAGTTGCTCGAGCAGTACCCGTATCCGTTTAAGATCGTTGCTCGTTACACGATCGATTCGGAAAAGGTGAACGTGTCCTACGAGGTGACCAATGAGGGCACCGAGGACATGCCGTTCTTTGTGGGCGGCCACCCCGGCTTTAAGTGCCCGCTCGACGAGGGCGAGTCTTATGACGATTATGAGCTTCGTTTTGAGCAGCGTGAGGCCACCGAGCTCTGTACTGCCGTTCCCTCGACGGGCCTGATTGATGTTGAGCATCGCAGCAAGAACCCCATGATCGGCCAGAACCTGCCGCTTACTCACGAACTCTTCGACTTTGCGGAGACCGTCTTCGACGTGCTCGAGAGCCGTGTGGTTACGCTGACCAAGAAAACCGAGGACAAGGGCGTGCGCCTGACGTTCCCCGATATGCCGTACCTGATTGTGTGGAGCAAGCCCGAGGGCGACTTTGTGGCTGTTGAACCGTGGGGTGGTCTGTCCACCTGCTCCGATGAGGACGATATTCTGGAGCACAAGCGTGGCTGCCTGGTTGCCAAGCCGGGGGAGACCGTTACCCGCGGCTTTGAGATCGAGATCCTTTAACGAGTTATCGTATGTTTGGGGCGGGTTATGCCGCCCCGGAACAGGAGTTCAATATGATTCTGACCGTTACCATGAACCCGTCGATTGATACGCGCTATCAACTCGACAAGCTGATCATCGACGACGTGAACCGCGTGACGCCCGAAAAGACTGCTGGCGGCAAGGGCCTCAACGTGAGCCGTGTGCTGCTGCAGCTGGGCGACGATGTGCTCGCGACCGGTCTGCTCGGCGGCCACATGGGTGCCTATATGGCCGAGCTCATGGATGCCGATGGCGTCAAGAACGACTTTGTGCCCATCGCCGGTGAGACGCGCATTTGCCTGAATATTCTGCACGAGGGTAATCAGACCGAGCTGCTGGAGAGCGGCCCGCAGATCGCCCCGGCCGAGCTCGAGGCCTTTACGGCCAAATTCGCCGAGCTTGCAGCGAAGGCGGACGTTGTGACGCTTTCGGGCTCGCTGCCGCGCGGCGTCGATACCGGCTACTATGCCGAGCTCGTCAAGATCGCCGAGGAGGCGGGCGCCAAGGTGCTGCTCGACACCTCGGGTGCATCGCTGGAGGCCGCGCTGGAGTCCGACGCTAAGCCTGAGCTCGTAAAGCCCAACCTGACCGAGATTAACGGCCTGCTGGGTACGTCCTTTACGACCGATGATGTCGATGCCCTGCGCGAGGCGCTTGCCGCCGATGACCGCTTTGCCGGTATTCCCTGGGTTGTCGTTTCGATGGGCGCTGCCGGTTCGGTGGGCTTCCATGAGGGCCGCGCGTTCCGCGCCAAGACACCCGCGATTGCGGCTGTGAACGCGACGGGTTCCGGTGACTCGACCATCGCCGGCTTTGCGCATGCCATTGCTGCTGGTGCCGACGATGTCACGGTGCTCAAGACCGCCAATACCTGCGGCAAGCTCAACGCCATGGATCCCAAGACCGGCCACCTGGTCATGGACCGCTGGGACGAGATCTTCAACAACGTTGAAGTTACGGAGCTTTAAAGTTACGGCGTTTTACCAAACGCCGTAACCGCTCGACGCTGCGCGGGCCGCATTTGGACAATCTGACGTTCAACTTCAAGGGCGCGACCGGAAGGTCAGCGCCCTTTCGTTTCACGTCACCTTGCCTCAAATGCGGCCCGCTCGCTGCCGTTGCCAAAACATCGGCGTTGCCTTGCTTCGGGAATGCGGTAGATAGGGACGTTCCGTTTTTGCCGGCAGTTTGGGACACTCCTTACGGGGCACCCCCCCCTCCACAGCGCCTATGCCAGCTTGTCGATTTGCCCAATCTCCCAGAGCGGAATGTTGGCGAGCGTGCCCTCGTCTCTATATGCCGCTAACGATGTTCTCACGCAGCGCCCGAGTTTGAACTTCTCGCAGGCAGTCCTCAGGCTCTTTGCTTTGAGATTCTCTGCCGCCTTGACCTCGAGCGGAAGCACGGTCCCCGCATGGTCGATGGCAAAGTCAGTCTCTGCATTGCCGGAGGAGGATGACCAATACGCGGGAGTTTTGCCTTGGAGCAAAAGCTCCTGTGCGACGTATTGCTCGGTCAGCGAGCCTTTGAACTCCGTAAAAACAGCGGGCCCGTTCAGAACAATGGCTGGCGTGAGGCTGGAGAGTGCTCCGAGGATGCCGGTGTCGATGCAGAACAGCTTGAAGCCCGAGAGATCCTCGTAGCTTGTGAGCGGTGCTCTTAGGGCGGAAACACGTGGTACCTTATGAACGATTCCATAGTCCATGAGCCACTGGAGGCTTTCCTCAAAATCGCGTGCGCGCGCCCCGGGACGAAGCGCGCCGTAGACGAACTTCTTGTTTTCCTTTGCGAGCTGGCCGGGAAGGGATTTCCAAACCAGCCTCATGCGCTCGACGATGCGGGCTGGCGCATGCTTGCCAAAATCGGATTCATAAGCTTCGATGATTTGCTGCTGAAGCCTGCGGGCCTCGATGAAATCGTGGGAGGCGGCGAAAGCGGAGACAACTTCTGGCATGCCACCGACAACGAGGTATTCCTTGAGCAGGCGCTCGAGCTTTTCGGAAACGTTTGCCAGCAGGTCCATGTCTGCGGCAAGGATGGCATCTGCGAGCGGATCGCCATCGACGGCACGAACGAACTCGACAAACCCCATGGGGCGCATGGTAAGCTGGTCAATCTTGCCGACGGGGAACGACTCGTTTTCGCGTCGGAGCGCGAGCCCCATATAGGAGCCGGCTGCCACGATATGGTATTCCGGCGCCAGCTCGTTGAAGTATTTGAGCGAGGTGATGCCACGCGGTGCCTCTTGGATTTCGTCGAAGATGATGAGTGTGTCTGTCGGCGTTATGGTCTGGCCGCGCAGGAGCTCTATCTGGGAGATGATGCGTTTGGGGTCAAGGCTTCCGTCGAACAGCGAACGTGCGCCCGGTTCGAGCATAAAGTCAAAACGGATGACGTTTTGATACTGCTGGCCTGCGAATTCGTTGAGAAGCCAGGTTTTTCCCGTCTGGCGGGCCCCCTTAAGCAGGAGGGGCTTGCGGTTTGCCCTAGATTTCCAAGCGATGAGTTCGTCCATTAGCTGTCGCTGCATACTGCCCCCTAACGATCATGGTTAGTATAAGACCGTCTTGGTCTTTCCATCGAAAAATGTGGGAGTAAACCACGTTTTTCCATCGAATAATGTGTGAGGCAACCACTTTTTTCAATCGAATAATGTGGGAGTTTAGGTCGGCACCTGGGGACGTTCCTTCTCTGCCGGCAGTTTGGAACACTCCTTGTTTTGGTGCAAATTAGCTACCCTTGCATCAGAAAACGGCGCCCGTCGGCGATGTTGCCGGCGGGCGCCGTGGTCGTGTAGGCGCTATTTGTTAAGTGCGTGCGTTCGAGCTCGCGTGCTACAGCGAGTCGATAAAGCGCTGCTGGGCGGCGCGTCCTGCCTCGTCCCATTTAAAGACGCCGGCGTTGTCGAGCACGTGGCCAAACACCACGCCCACCTCCTCGTGCAGGATATCGATGGCGTTGTCGGTCGTAAGTTCATCGGCGCGGCGTGCAAAGACATCCTCGGCCCATGCGGCGTGGCTGCGGCAAAGGTCGTCGCCCTCGAGCGCGCCGGCGAGATCGTAGCTGGCGTCGGCCTTGGCCGCCAGCAGGTGCTCGCGGACAGCGCCGAGCTCGGGAACCAAGCGCGGCGGTAAAATGGCCAGGCCCATGACCTCGATCAGGCCGATGTTCTCCTTTTTAATATGGTGATACTCGGCATGCGGGTGGAACACGCCCAGCGGATGCTCGTCGGTCGTGATATTGCAGCGAAGCGCCAGGTAGGTCTCGTAGATCTCGCCGCCGGCATTGCCGCGGGAATCGACGCGGCGGATGACGGGCGTCACGGTGTTGTGCGCTACGCCGTCGGCTGTGTGCGCGACGATGCCAACCGACTCATCGGTCCACTCGCGCCAAGCGAGGATAATCTTCTCGGCAGCGTCGAGCAACTGGGCGCGGTCATGCGAGCGCAGGCGCAGCACTGAAAGCGGCCATTGCAGCACAGTGCCGCTGACCTGGTCAAAGCCGGGAACGCTAAACTGCGAGACCTCGGCGGCATGCATCATGGGGAACTCGTGCGCACCGCCCTGGAAGTGGTCGTGCGAAAGAATCGAGCCGCCCACGATGGGCAGGTCGGCGTTGGAGCCAATAAAGTAGTGCGGGAACAGGTCCACAAAGTCGAGCAGGCAGGTCAGTCCCTTACGGTCGACGTGCATCGGGCGATGCTCGGAGCTCATGGCAATGCAGTGCTCGTTAAAGTACGCATACGGGCTGTACTGGAAGCCCCAGCGCTCGCCGTCGAGCTGGATGGGGATAACGCGCAGATTCTGGCGGGCGGGGTGAGCGCCGCCGTCGGCTGCAGCGGAGCGTCCGGGATAGCCCTCGTTTTCGATGCAGAGCTGGCAGGCGGGATACTTCTCGCCCGTGTTTTTGGCGGCGCCGGCCGCGGCAATATCGCGCGGGTCCTTTTCGGGCTTTGACAGGTTGATGGTAATCTCGAGGTCGCCCCAGTTGGTGGGGGTGCTCCATTTGATGTTGCGCGCGATGGCGGCACGGCGCACGTAGCCGGCGTCGCAGCACAGGCCGTAGAACCAGTCGGTCGCGGCGCGGGGCTCGTTGACGCCCATACGTCCGTTGAATTCCTCGTTTACAACCGAAGGCCTCGGCATCAGCACGCCCATGATGCGCATGGCGATGCGGTCGCGGCCCGATGCCGTGTCCTCGGCGGCACCGTTGACAACGGCGGCCTCGGAAAGCGCGGCAAGTGTGCCTTCAAGGTCAAAGTTGGGCAGGGTGTCGGGGTGCAAGAGCGAGAGCTTCTCGACCCGGAGCGCCCAGGCCATGTCGAGCGCCGGGCCCGTAGCACCGATGCACTCGAGAATGGTGTTATACGCCCAGATGCGATCGTCCTGGCCGATCATCGATCGGTGGATAGCGTACTCGATCAGGTTCTGCGCGGCCTCGCGCACGTCAGTCATTACAGCCATGCCGCGTAAGCCCCCTTGTCAGAAATTGCGTAGTGGCGGGCAGAGCCCTCGCCCAGCCAGCCGTTCATCTTGGTGATAAAGGTGTCGACCAGGTCGAGCGGCACGAAGGCCTGGATGGTGCCACCAAAGCCGCCACCGTGGATACGGACGGCGCCACGGCCGTCGAGCACGTGCTCGGCCAGTGCCAGGGCATACATCGAGGGCTGCTCGGAGCCCAGCTTGGCAACGACATTCTGTAGGTACATGGCAGAGCTGGCGCCGGACTCGCGCGTCAGGACCAGGAACTGATCGATGTCGCCGGCGTTCAGGGCAGCCCAGCGCTTGTCGACCAGGCCGTTTTCGTACCAGTAGTGAACGGCGCGCAGACAGGCGCGGTCGCCCAGCTTGGCGCGCAGCTCGGGGAGCTTGGCGTCAAAGTCGGCAACATCGACCTCGCACAGGCGTTCCTTGCCAAACTCGGCGGCGACGTCCTGCATCTCGCGCGGAACGGCGGCGTAGTCGTCGGTGGCTGCCACGTGGTCGGCACCGACCTTAACGAGCACGAGCGCGTAACCGTGATCCTCAAAGTTGAGCTCGAGCTTCTGGGTTTTAGGCTGGGCCTGATCCTCAAAGTCCATGTAGGCGAGGCCGCCCAGGCACACAGCGGCCTGGTCCATCAGACCGCAGGGCTTGCCGTAATAGTTGTTCTCGGTGCGCTGGCTCATCTGGGCGAGCGCGACGGGCTCGATGGCGGGTGCTCCCCAGAGCGTCTCCATGGTGCGACCGTATGCCGCCTCGACAGCAGCGGAGCTGGAAAGGCCGCCGCCCGAGGGGACAGAGCAGGTGAAGGCGAAGTCGAAGCCCTGGGGCCCAACGCCCAGAGCAGCGATTTCGTGGGCCATGCCGCGGACGAGGCTCGCGGACGTGCCCTTCTCGGACTCCTGAACGTCTAGCGTGTCGAGCGCGATTTCAAACGTGGGATAGCCCTCGTCGGCTACGCGAACCTTGTTGGAATCGGTTGCCACGGCGATGCCGTCGACAGCGACATCGAGCGAGCCGGCGATAACGTGGCCACCCTCGTGGTCAGTGTGGTTGCCGCTGATCTCGGAGCGGCCGGGCGCGTGCACGTAGAGCACCTGGCGGTCGCCGATGGGGCCAAACTCCTCTTCGAACAGCTTGGTGAGCGTGGCGAATGTCTTTTCGTCGGGGGTGGTCATGGGAGTCCTTTCCTTGGCGCGCCCGGGTGGGTTTTGCGTCGTTATGAGTACGTTAACAACTTAAAGCGGCATGAACCAAGTGTTCACGATACCGCACGTTACGGGCTATGTTAACGTACTCATAACACATCGCTTGTCACTTTTTGAGAATCTGGTAATCGGTAGAAATACAGCCGTGAACGGTACTGCCGTATGGACTTATAAAGCAGAAGAGATGCAGATAGAAAAAGTAGAGTACGTTAACATGCGTCCGACGATAGCGGGCCTCGGCGCGGGATGTATTTCTGCCCGGGCCGGCATTCACGCTATTCAGATCTCGCAAGGGTGAAGGTGATCCTGTGGCAAGGCGCCCGTCCAACGATACAGGTACGCGTCCGGTCTCCATGGCCGACGTCGCCCGCGCTGCAGGCGTTTCGCAGCAGACGGTTTCGCGCGTCGCCAACGGCTTGCCCAACGTTAACGAGCAGACGCGCCAGCGCGTGCAGGCCGCCATGCAAGAGCTCGGCTTTCGTCCGAGTTATGCCGGTCGCTCGCTGCGCGACGGCCGTTACCATTCGGTCGGCCTGTGCGTCAACGATGTCACCAAGTTTGGCAACCTCTCAATGATCGACGGCATCGCCAGCGCTGCTCGCGAGCATAATTGCGCCATCACGCTGGTCGAGATGTCCAAGACCGAGGAGTTTTCGCTTGCCGAGGCAACGCGTCGCATGGCCGCACTGCCCGTGGACGGCATCATCATCGGCATGAGTCGCATGGCGCCCGATTTTGAGACGTTTGATCCACTGCCGGGCATTGGCACGGTCATCGTTACCATGTATGCGCATCCGCGGGTGACCACGGTCGATTCCGACCATTACGGCTGCTCGCTATTGCTTATGGATCACCTTTTTGAGCTGGGGCACGAGCAGATTCGCTATATTGGCGGCCCGTCGTTCTCGGTCGACGAGCAATTTCGTCGTGCCGGTTGGCAGGATGCGCTCGAGCGTAAACACATCGAGCCGGCAGAGCCGCTCGAGGGCGACTGGTCTGCCAACAGCGGTTACGAGGCTGGCAGGTACCTGGCCGAGCACGATCGCACCATGACGGCGATTTATGCGGCAAACGACCAGATGGCAAATGGCGCGATTGCAGCGCTGCGCGATAGCGGTCTGCGCGTGCCCGAGGACGTGAGCGTGGTGGGCGTCGATGATTCGCTCGATGATTTTGTGGCACACAACGAGCTCACGACCGTGCGATTCGATCTACATCAGCGCGGACGCGAGGTATTCGAGCATGCGGTTCCCGAGGCGGGTACGGCGGGCAAAACCGTTGCCATCCGTATTCCCGGCCAGCTCATTATTCGACATAGCACGGCGATACCATGCACATAGTTTATGCAGGTAAACGGTGGTATATTCCGCCTCAATAACAATCGATAAGGATGCTGACAGATAGCCGTGGCTATGAAGGCGAGTGCTATGATAGACGGGTTCTTTTGTCTATCTAGGAGGCTTTGCCTGATGGAGATCACCAAGGATATCCGCTACATCGGTGTCGACGATCACGACATTGACCTGTTCGAGGGCCAGTACGACGTGTCCGAGAACGGCATGGCATACAACAGCTACGTTATCTTGGGCGATAAAATCGCTGTCGCCGATTCGGTCGACGCCGGTTTTGTTGACGAGTGGCTCGGCAACCTCGAGACCGTGCTCGATGGCCGTACGCCCGACTACCTGGTCGTCCATCACATGGAGCCCGATCACTCCGCTGGCATCGCTGCCTTTATGGAGCGCTATCCCCAGGCACAGATTGTGGCTAGCATGGGCGCCTTCCGCATGATGGTCAACTACTTTGGCACCGACTTCCCCGAGCGCAAGATGGTCGTCAAAGAGGGCGACGTGCTCGACCTGGGTGGCCACAGCCTGACCTTTATCGGCGCCCCCAATGTGCACTGGCCCGAGGTGATCTTCTCCTACGAGTCCACCGACAAGGTGCTCTTTAGTGCCGACGGCTTTGGCAAGTTTGGCGCCAACGACATTGAGGATCCCGAGGGCTGGGCTTGCGAGGCTCGCCGCTACTACTTTGGCATCGTCGGTAAGTTCGGTAAGTTCGTGCAGGCCGTTCTCAAGAAGGCCGCCGACCTGGACATCCAGATCATCTGCCCGCTCCACGGCCCCGTGCTGACCGAGAACCTGGGCTACTACCTCGACACCTATAACACCTGGTCGAGCTATCAGCCCGAGGACGAGGGCATCACGATCGCCTATGCGAGCGTGTATGGCCATCTGAAGGCTGCCGTCGAGGAGCTCGCATCTGCGCTTGAGGCTCGCGGCCAGAAGGTCTCCGTCTTTGACCTGGCTCGCGACGACATGGCCGAGGCCGTTGAGGATGCGTTCCGCTATGACCGTCTGGTGCTCGCCTCCATCACCTATCAGGGCGAGATCTTCCCGTTCATGAGCACCTTTATCCACACGCTTGCCGAGCACGCCTATCAGAACCGTACGGTGGCGCTTGTCGAGTCCGGTTCCTGGGCGCCTGCAGCGGCCAAGATTATGACCAAGGAGCTCGAGGGTATGAAGGACATCACCCTGACGCAGAACAAGGTGACTGTGCTGGGCTCGCTCAACGAAGCCTCGCGCGCTCAGATCGAGGCCCTCGCCGACGAGCTGTCCAAGTAGCGACACGTTCACTTTTGACGCTCAACCATCACAACCACCACAAAGGGGACAGGCACCTTTGTGGTGGTTTTTGTTTAAGCGCCGGCGATGACGAGGGCTGGACGTGAGCTGTCAGTGGCCTCGGCGATCGAGGTGGCGACGGCATGGTCGGGGTCACGGTCCATCACGATGGAGTCGACATCGGCAAGCTCGGCAAAGCGGTACATGCCGCGTCCGTTAACCTTGCTGGCGTCCATGAGGGCGACGCTTTGATGGGCCGCGGTGATCATAGCCGTTTTGGTCTCGGCCATCTGGGGAAAGTCGGTCGTAAAGCCGCAGCTGGGGACAAAGGCGCCGGGGCACATGACGGCCAGATCGGCATGGACCATTTGGAGCGCCTGCATAGTGAGCGGTCCGTACAAATAACGATGGCCTTTGCGCAGCGCCCCGCCCAGCATGACGACATCGACTGAGGGCATGCTCTCGTCGATGTAATCGGCAATGGTAATGTCGGCCGTGATGACGGTGATACCGTCGCGCTGATCGAGGAGCCGGACGAACTCGAGCGCCGTGGTGCCCGAGTCGACGAGCAGCGTGTCGCCGTCATTGACGAGCTCGATGGCGCTTTGCGCGATGGCCTGCTTGGCGGCGACGTTGACATTGATGCGGCGATCCTGCGTGGAGACGGTCAGACGTTTGTGGAGTGATACGGCACCGCCGTGCGTGCGGCGCAGCTTGCCTGCTTCGGCGAGCACGTCCAGGTCGGCGCGGGCGGTGACGGAGGACACGCCAAAGGTCTGGGCGATCTCTGCTACCTGCACCGAGGCATTATGATCGAGCATTTCCAAAATGGCGGTACGGCGTTCGTCGGCAAAGGCACGGTTGGTGGCTTGGGCCATGTTTGCTCCATTCTCGGCTAAATTTGCAGGAATTGTGTTGACTCTATTTTCGTTCATTTTCTTTTTGGGTAAGAAAACACCTTTCGATTACTTATCTTTTCTATAAAAGAAAGACGCTGAACGCCCAAAATTCAATATCGAACATGTTCACTCGGCTCAAATTTCTTCCGTTTGCTTTTCAAAAATGACTGTATTGACCTGCATGGGCTCAATATCTCGCACGTGCAAAGCTGCTGAATTTCATACAATGAGCGCAGCAAAACGCAAGGTAAAACGCCTTGTGAACAACTACGCCCGATGTCCAGATGCGGGCGAGGGAGAGGAGCAAACGCTCATGGCACTTGTTACCACCGAAAAGATGCTCAAGGACGCTCAGGCCGGCCACTACGCTGTTGGCGCTTTCAACGTCGAGAACCTCGAGTTTGTTATGGCCGTTCTGGCCGCTGCCGAGGAGACCAAGTCCCCCGTCATCATGCAGACCACCCCGGGCACCATCAAGACCGCTGGTCTGGACTACTTCTACGGCATGGTCAAGGCTGCCGCCGAGCGCGCTTCCGTGCCCGTCGCCCTGCACCTCGATCACGGCGATGGCTATGACCGCTGCATGCAGGCTTTCCGCACGGGCTACACCTCTGTCATGATCGACGGTTCGCACGAGTCCTTCGAGGACAACATCGCCCTGACCAAGTCCGTCGCCGACGCTGGCCGCGCCATGGGCGTGCCCGTCGAGGCCGAGCTCGGCAAGGTTGGCGGCAAGGAGGACGACGGTCCCGCGGTTGAGGGCGAGAGCCCCTACACCGATCCTGCCGAGGCCAAGGAGTTCGTCGAGCGCACTGGCTGCACCTCGCTGGCTATTGGCGTTGGTACCAGCCACGGCGTGTACACGAGCGATCCGCACATCGAGCAGTCCGTGGTCAAGGCCATCCGCGACGCCGTCGACGTGCCGCTGGTTCTGCACGGCACCTCCGGTGTGCCCGATGAGCAGGTCGCCGAGGCCGTGAAGAACGGTATCTGCAAGGTTAACTACGCTACCGAGCTGCGTCAGGCCTACACCAAGGGCTTCATGGCCTACATGGCCGAGAACCCTGCCTGCTTCGATCCCAAGAAGCCGGCCAAGGAGGGTATGCGTGAGATTACCGAGCTGGTTAAGATCCGCATGACCAACCTCAACTCCGTGGGCAAAGCAGAGTAACAGCAAGGGTACTCCGATCCCACCGGACGGTTTGGGCGGGTCCCGTACTTAGTTTCCAAAACGTCCTCGCGCATGAAGGCCCCCGTTGCCTCGCTTCTACGAAGCGTTGGCAACGGGGGCCTTCGCGCTGCGGAATGATTTTGGAAACTAAGTACGGGACCCGTCCAAACCGTCCTGCTCAATCGCCCTTGTGGCGTTAGTGCCGGAAAAAAAGACGTTGCTTTTTGCCCCCTGCGGAAAGATTGGGGAACTAAGCCCTCGTCCCCCCCCAAGTTGACCTGCTCGAGGTCGTCGCCCTTGTGGCGTTGGGGCTGAAAGGGTGGGGCGCGGGGGTTACTTGGTTGTTAGGGTTAGCAGGTCGTTGGGGGTTTTGAGGTTGTAGGTGGCGTTTGGGATGTCTTGGTGCGATCCCCATGCCGCTCTGGCAAAACTGATCCCTGCCGAAGTTGCGCATTGTTCGTCGTAGACGGTGTCGCCAACGTAGACGACGTTGCCAGGATTCGCGCCCGTACGCCGGAGATATTCGAGCATGGGAGCGGGTGCGGGTTTATGTTCGGTTGTGTCTTCGACAAGGATGATGTGCTCAAAATACTTATCGAAGCCAAGGGGTGCAATTTCTTCTGCGTATTCGTCGCGCGCACGTGAGGAGACGATGCCAAGTTTGCAGCCGCTATCGGCGAGTGTTGCGATGACTTCAAGCAAACCTGGAAACACGCTGATGGTGCTTTTAAAGCTGGCGGCAACTTGGCACCAGCGATCCAACGTTGCCTGCGAGTAGATCCCAAGTTTCTCAAGGGCATCCTTGCCGGGTATGCCGAGGGCAAATTCAAGCTCGTGTCGGGGGAGCGTTTTGCCGGTCTCTTCTTGGACAATCTGGACAAGCGATGATAGAACGCTTTCTTCTGTATCTGCCAATGTCCCATCAACGTCAAATACGATATGGTCAAAGTGCTTCATATGATTGCTCCTCTCTGTTGTTTGCCTGCAAGTTTGATGCGGTGACAGAAGAAAGGCTAGCGGGATTTCTGCCTGGTGCTATCGAGATTCTGCCTCGCTGCTCGATAGCTCGAAGGAGTGCACCCCATTTGTTCTTTAAATACCTGGCCAAGATGGCTTGCTGTTATAAATCCGCATTGGCGCGCGACTGTCTGTACCGTTCGCGTGGTGTGTGCCAAAAGTTCGCAAGCACGGTTTATGCGGTATGCGCGTAGATATGCCGCCGGGGTCGTTCCTGCACAAGTTTCGATAATGCGGTAACACTCTCTTTCGCTTACGCCGGCTGCAGATGCCATCTGGGGCACATCTATAGCGGCTGCATAGTTTGCGCGGATAAAGTCCAGGATTGCCTTGAACTGTACGTCGCGGCCGGTCATCCAAGAGGCGCCGTCGGAGGAAAAGAGCGGTTCGGCCTTGGCGTAAATCTGAATCCAGAGCTCTGACAAGTTATTTCGAAGCGCCATCTCGTTCTGCGGCCGTTGAAGGTCGTGGCTAAAGGAGCTCTTCAGCAAATCGATAAAGGGCATATCGTCGGGGTTGGTGGGCGACCATTTGAGCACATCGACGCCTCGACATTGAAGTAATGGATTGATGTAGCGCTTTTGGAGACGTCCCGCGGGATCGCCGAGCATCGACGGCTGAAAGATATGCAGCATTTGAATGGCTGGCGCCGAATTGGGCGATTGCAGCGTGCTGTGCAAAACGCCGCCGTTGATAAAGCCGGCGGACCCTTCCTCAAAGCGTACGTGCTCATGAGCCGCGCGCGTTCGATAGTCAATCGCTCCCTGCTCCATGTAGAAAAGCTCAACTTCGGAATGCCAGTGCCAGGGGACGGAATTGCCCGGATAGCGAGCGAATTCTGCGCGTTCGGCAATATAGGGCCAGTCTTCGGCGGTCTCGGGAAACGCTTCCTCGCGTCCTCCGCGGTGCAATTCTATGTGATCCATGTTTCGCATGGCATCAGTATAAAGCGCGATGGGCTTAGATTGCTCTTGCCTGTTCGGGGAACGCCTTGTCTAGGGATGCTTGGAGCTTTTCGAACGATGCTCGCAAGTTGTGCCTCTGGTTGGTCGAGCGTTTGGCTTTTGTGGTGGGGGAGTCGAGGAGGCCGTCTCTCTGTGTCGGGGGGAAGGAGAAAAGGTCTGCATGTTTTAGGGATGGCTGCCGTGTTACGGCATTGGAAGAATGCATGCTTATGCGGCCTCCTCGATGTCCACCAAAAGGTTGCGCACGGGGTGTGCTGCTAGGTCCTGTGCGTTGGCAGTATTATGCCGCGGCTGCTGCAAAGAAGCGCTAAAGAAAGGCTTAACCTGGTTTGGTGTTACGATGAAACTGCAGGTCAGAGGTATCGAGTAACACTCTTGAAAGGTTTTGAGCTTAAGGACTTTCTAAGGTTTGTGACGCGGATATGGCTCGCCTGTGTGAGGCGTGTGGGCGGCTCGTTCCTAGCGCTGCGGCTCTGCGGCGCGCACCTGCTCGATGACCTTTTCCATGGTGGCATCGATGCGGTCTTTCTTGAGCTCACATTCCCAGACGGTGATGGGCGTCCAGCCCATTTGGGTAAGTGCGTTGATGGCTGCTCGGTCGCGCTCGACGTTGCGGCGAAACTTTGCCTCCCAAAACTCAACGTTGCGCTTGGGCTGGCTTGGATTGCACTTAGGGCAGCGATGCCAAAAGCAGCCGTTGACGAAGATGGCGATCTTGCGCCCGGGGAAGGCGATGTCGGGCTTGCCGGGTACCTTCCATTCCAAACGATAGCCCGTAAGGCCCGCGGCCCGCAGGCGCTGTCGTACGAGCAGCTCGGGCTTGGTGTTGGCGCGCTTGTTGCCCTTCATGGACTTTTTTATAGCGGCACGACGGCGCACCAGTTCACGCTCGTCGGCGGAAAGGTCCGAGGTGTCGATGCCGTCCAGCAGGCCGGGCTTGGGGCGCTTCTTGCTGCGGCGCTTAGGTGCGCGTTTGGGCTTGGAAGCGGGCTCGTCGGTCGTGGCGGCCATGGCATCTTTGGCAGTGCTGTTGGCCTCAAGCCGATCTTCCTTTAACTCAATCAGCGCATCGATAAGCCCTTTGTCGGCGGGCATCCACTCAACGGTGGCAAGCGAGGTGCGTGGAATCCAGCGGATATCGAGCTGGCGGTCGTGCTTCTGGGGCTCGCCGGACTCTTTGGCCATCGAGCAGTAGTAGCACTCCATGGAGAGATGAAAATCGGGGTAGTCGTACTCAACGGTATAGAAATCGCGCAGGTTGGTGACTTTTACCTGCAGTTCTTCCATGAGCTCGCGGCGTACGGCGTCCTCGGGCGTCTCGCCGCGCATGAGCTTGCCACCGGGGAACTCCCAAAGTCCCTGCATGTCGCCGTAGCCGCGCTGCACGGCAAGCAGCTCATCAGATCCTTCCTTGCGAATGATCCCAGCGGCAACATGAACAGTCTTCAACAGGAGTCCTCTCTCAACATCAACACGTGGCAGGGTAGCTACGCGTACCTTACACAACGGTAAGGCAAGCGTAAGCCATATCGATGGTAGCTGACTCGTCTTCTTGCGACTATAGATGCCGTAGACTAATCGCAAGAAAGGACTCGGTATGCAAACCACGCACATGGCGACCCCGGTACTGGAGGTCGCACATCTCGAAAAGGTATATGGAGCGCTGGGCAACGTGACCCGCGCGCTCAACGACGTCAACTTTACCGTCAACCGCGGCGAATTTGTTGGCATCATGGGCGCTTCGGGCTCGGGCAAGTCGACGTTGCTCAACTGCGTGTCGACCATCGATAGCGCCACAAGTGGCACGATCCGCATCAACGGGCAGGACGTAACACGCATGAAGCAGGCTAAGCTTTCGCAGTTCCGCCGCGAGGAGCTCGGCTTTATCTTCCAGGACTCCAACCTGCTCGATACGCTCACGGCACGCGAGAACATCGCCCTGCCGCTCACCATCGCCCGCACAAACTCGGCAGAGATCTCGACCCGCGTGCAGGATGTGGCAGCGCGCCTCTCCATCAGTCAGGTGCTCGACAAGTATCCCTACCAGATGTCCGGCGGTCAGCAGCAGCGCGTTGCCGCGGCTCGCGCGCTCGTCACCGACCCCACCATGATCATGGCCGACGAGCCCACCGGCGCCCTCGATTCTAAAAGCGCTCGTCTGCTGCTCGAGAGCCTGGAGGCCCTCAATCGCCGCCTGCGCGCCACCGTGCTCATGGTCACGCATGACAGCTTTGCCGCCAGCTACACGAGCCGCGTGTTGTTTATCCGCGACGGCAAGATCTTCACCGAGCTGCGCCGCGGCGACACCGACCGCCGAGAGTTCTTCGACCGCATTATGGAGGTCGTTGCCATGATGGGCGGTGAGGGCTCCGATGCTCTGTAAACTCGCTTGGGGCAACGTCCGCCGTGCCGGCCGCGACTACCTCGTCTACCTTTTGACGCTCACCCTGGGCGTCACGGTCTTCTATGCCTTTAACACCATCTCGATGCAGGTCGACATCGCCGGAATCGATGAAGAGGGCTTGGCGCAGGTTATGGGCAGCATGCTCGGCGACCTGACGTACTTTTTGGCCGGTGTTATGGCCTTTTTGATGGTGTACGCCAATAACTTCATCATGAAACGCCGCAAGAAGGAGTTTGGCCTGTACCAGGTGCTCGGCATGGGGCGCGGGCGCGTCGCCACGATCATGGCGCTCGAGACCGTGATAGTATCGGTCGTGGCCCTTGTCGCCGGCATTGTGCTGGGTGTGGGACTCTCCCAGCTCATGACGTTCTTTACGGCCTCGCTCTTTAAGACACAGATCGCCAATTTCCACTTCTTTTTCTCGGTGCATGCGTTCAATCTGACCCTTGTCTGCATGCTCGTAATGTTTGTGCTCACGCTACTGCTGAACCTTCGCGCCGTGCGTCGTACCAAACTCATCGAGCTTATGGGTGCCGAGCGTCGCAACGAGAGCATCAAGACGCGCAACCCCTGGATCGCGATTGCCATCTTTGCCGTGGGCGCGGTGCTGGTGGGCGTGGCCTATTACCGTCTGCTACGTGATGGGTTCCCGCTAACCGCGACGGACAGCAAGCTGCAAGAGGCCATGAACCAGTTTGGTATTACGACCGCTATGGTTACCGTGGGCACCTTTGCCCTGTTCTGGGGACTCTCGGGCATGCTCATCAAGCTGCTGCAGAGCCTGCGCGGCGTGTATTGGCGCGGTCTCAACATGTTTACCGTGCGCCAGCTTGCGGCCAAGGTCAACACGGTGTGCTTTTCGATGGGCGTCATCGCGATGCTCCTGTTTTTGGCCATCACCTCGGTGACCTGCGGTATGTCGATCGCCAACGTGATGAATGAGAATCTGGAGCGCTATAATCCGGCCGACATGTCGCAGACGTATGTCTATTACACGCCCGATACGCTCGACTTCTACAAAGAGTCTTTCAATCCGTCTGAGGCCGATCGAATGGTGCTGGCCGATAGTACGGTCGATTTGTACTCCGCATGGCACGGCGATCGTATCGATCACGATAACGTTGCAGACGGTATTAAGGGCAAGTCGGCGGACAACAACGACGAGACCGGCAAGAAGGTCAATATCGCCGATGTTGCCGGTGAGCATGTGCAGATCGATTCGTATCTGAGTTACCCGTTTGGCGGTTCGGATCCTTCGGTGACCCCAAGTGAGATGTGCAAGATCATGGGCGAAAAGCTTCCCAAGGCGTTCGGGGGTAGCAATGCCGATGCGATGGGTCTGTTTGTGACGCCGGCGAGCCAGTACAACAAACTGCGTCAGATGATGGGCGAGGAGTCGGTGCACATCGGTCACGACCAGTATCTGCTCACGTGTGATATGGGCGGCGAGCTGGTCGACCTGTACACCAAGTATATGGCCGGCGGCCATACCCTACCCTTGGGCGGGCATACGCTCAAGCCCGCAACCGATAAGTCGGACGAAGATGCGGCGGCCATCGCCAACTCGTCGATGGGCAGTAATCCGGGTACCGTCGTCGTTGCCGACGAGCTGTTGTCCCAACTTAATCTGCAGCCGTATTCCAGTAGCCTGTTCGTTAACTACAAACAGGGGATGGATACGACCGAGGCAGACGAGAGTATTAAATACACTGTGCTCGACAATCTGCTCGTTGACGGCAAGGAGCCGGGGTCGTGGGGAACCTTCATCACACGCTCCGAGATGTACGTGCAAGCAGCGCAAATGAACGGTCTTATTAGCTACCTAGCCATCTACATCGGCTTTGTATTGGTTGTTGCGTGCGCGGCGATTCTGTCGATCCAGCAACTCTCCAACGTGGCCGATGGCAGCCGCAGCTATCGTGTGCTGGCACAGATCGGCTGTGAGGACCGCCAGATTCGTCATTCGGTGATGGCGCAGCAAGCGGTATTCTTCCTGTTCCCGCTGGCAGTGGGCCTGGCGCACTCCTTTGTGGCACTTAAGGTGATCATCGAGCTGGTGAGCATTTTCGGAAATATGAGCATCGGCGGCACCGTGGGCCTCACCT
The DNA here is from genome assembly GCA_905216045.1 of uncultured bacterium. Taxonomy (GTDB): domain Bacteria; phylum Actinomycetota; class Coriobacteriia; order Coriobacteriales; family Coriobacteriaceae; genus Collinsella. The sequence goes on along the minus strand of CAJMSL010000004.1, from coordinate 14,946 downwards.
GTGCAATCTTCCTGGCAGCATACGGTGGTTACTTCCTGGTGACCTACCTTATGAGCACTGGCATGGTGCAAGCTGCCATCGCCACCCGCTACAGCGAGTAACTCGTTCAGCTTGGAATTATCGTAGGTTGAGCATAGGTCGGCGAAAACGCCCCTAAGCGAGCAAGGTGACGTGAAAGAGGAGGGAAGCGTACTTCGGTACGCGACCGACGATTGAACGTCAGATTGCCGCTTAGGGGCGTTTGCAGCGTCGAGCCGTTACGCGGTTTGGTAAAACCGCGTAACTTCATCGTAGAAGCACGTCTGCGGGCGGCGGATGCTCGTCTCCTGTCGCCCGCTCACCGAGGCCCGGCAATTGCCTTAATATCTTAAGGACCTCGATTTGTCCAAGACTGAGCGAAGGAGCTCATCATGAGCGACGGAAAGAAAAAGCTTTCCTTCTTGACGGTCATCTCGACCATCATCTGCGTCGTCTTCGTTTGTGAGGCCGCCGCACCTGCTGCTGCCATTGGCAACCAGCAGTTCTTCTGGTGGATTTTCCTGATTCTGACCTTCCTGCTCCCTTATGGCATGGTCGTTGCCGAGCTCGGCACTACCTATGACGGCGAGGGTGGCATTTACGACTGGGTACGCGATGGCCTGGGCGACAAGTGGGGCGCCCGCATTTCGTACTACTACTGGGTTAACTACCCGCTGTGGATTGCCTCGCTGGCTACTATGTTCCCGGACATTTTGGGCATGGTCTTTGGCGTCGAGTTCAATCTGATTGCCAAGATTGGTATCGACCTTGCCTTTGTGTGGATTGTCTATCTTATGGGTCGTTCCAAGGCTGCCGACTCCGAATGGGTCCTGAACGGCGGCGCCATCATCAAGGTCGCCGTTGCCGCTATCGTCGGCGCTTTGGGCATTTGGTACGCCATGGAGAACGGTTTTGCGAACGATATGTCCGCTGTTACCTTCTTGCCCGAGCTCACCAACACCAACGCGCTCGGCTACCTGTCGGACATCGTCTTTAACTTCATGGGCTTCGAGGTCGTCTGCACCATGACCGACGATATGGCCGATCCCGCTCGCGATATCCCCAAGGCTATCATCGTCGGCGGCCTGTCCATCGCCGTGATCTACCTGTTCGCTGGCTTTGGCATCGGCGCTGCTGTGTCGGCCGATTCCATCGATCCCGACTACGGTATGATCTACGCTGTCCAGACTATTGTGGGCGATTCCATGATCTTTAAGGTCATCTGCATCGCCTTCCTGATCACGCTGTTCGCCAACATGGCTGCCTGGTCCTTCGGCGTCAACTCCGTTGCTCGCTATGCTGCCGAGCATGGCAACATGCCCAAGGTCTTCGCCTCGATGATCTCGGATGACGACATGCCCTACGGCGCCAACCTGGTCAACGCCATCGTTGCCTCCCTGGTGCTGTGCCTGCAGCTGGTTCCCATCGACGCCATCTCCAACGGTGTCTTCTGGATGCTCTTCGGTACCTCCGTTGTCTTCCTGCTGCTGACCTACATCCCGATGTTCCCGGCATTCCTCAACCTTCGTAAGAACGACCCCAACCGTGAGCGTATCTTTACGTTCCCGTTTAAGGGCGCCATGATGAAGGTCATGCTGGCTATTCCCTGCAATGAGCTGATTCTGGCTATCGTTGCAACGCTGATTCCGTTCTCTGTCGATGAGATTGGCGATAAGGTCCCGATGATCGTCATCTTCATCGTGCTCTTGCTTATTGGCGAGGTTGACCGCGTCGTCAGTGATAAGGGCCGCGAGACCGAGTACAAGGGTCTCACTCCCGAGCTGGCTGCTCAGCGCCTCGCTGAGGAGTCCGAGGAGGACTAGAGCACCCGGATTCGGGGCTCCAACCTTCCTCGCGTACCAACGTACGCTTCGTCGGGCTTGTCGCTCCCGACTCGGGACGTTCTAGCCTCTTCGGAGGCGTGCCCGAGCAACAGGTTTGCTAACCTTTCTCTGAGGTGGGTGTGAGCTATTGCTCCGGTAACCACCGCCCGCCCCAATCTCTCTTCCGTATCCTTCGTGCGTTTTGTCTCCGTGCACCGGGTTACGTCGTCGCTTGCCGGTGCGACATCCGTGAAAACCGGTGCCAGGCGCCCCGACCTTTGCCGGGGAACGGGCGCCTACCATCTCTTGGTTTTAGGCTGAGGGTAACCCGCCCGCAGCAAGCGATCGTTCGATTTGGAGGAAATCTTATGCGTACGATCACCGAGTCCGAGTCCACCCCTAAGGCCGATGGCTTCTTTATGCCTGCTGAGTTCGCCCCACAGGATCGCGTGTGGATGGGCTGGCCCCATCGCACCGATACCTGGGCCCATGGTGCCAAGCCGGCCCAGAAGCAGTATGCCGCCATCGCTCGCGCCATCGCCGAGTTCACCCCGGTCACCATGTGCGCCAACCAGGCCGACTACGCCAACTGCAAGGCCGCCTTTGAGGAAGACGAGAACGTCACCGTTATCGAGATGACCACCGACGACGCTTGGTTCCGCGACACCGCTGCCACTTTTGTTATCAATGGCAAGGGCGATAAGCGCGCCAACCACTGGCACTTCAACGCCTACGGCGGCCTCGTCGACGGCCTCTAAATCCAGTGGGACAAGGACGAGCAGATTGCCCTTAAGATGGCTGAGCTTTCCGGCTGCCGTCGCTATCGTCCCGATGACATGATCCTCGAGGGCGGTTCCATTACCGTCGACGGCGAAGGCACTGTGGTCGTGACCGACCAGTGCCTGCTTTCCCCAGGCCGCACCTGCTCTGCGGTTCTGGAGGAGGAAGAGGATCCCGAGTCCATCTGGCCCAAGTTCAAGAGGAAGTTTGAGCCCTGGAGTGAGGAACTTCGCGCCTATATGGACGAGCACCTCAAGGATTACCTGGGTGTCGAGAAGGTCATCTGGGTTAAGGAGGGCATCGACCCCGAGGAGACCAACGGCCACATCGATGACGTCGCTACGTTCATCGCTCCGGGCGTCATGGCTTGCATCTGGACCGACGATCCCGAGTATCCGTTCTACGAGCAGTGCCACGCTGTCTACGAGACCCTCTCCAACGCCGTTGACGCCAAGGGCCGCAAGATGAAGGTCTACAAGCTCTGTATGCCTGTGAACCCGCTGTTCATGGACCAGGCTTCCTGCGACACCATCGACGCCGACGAGAACGCCGAGCCGCGCGTTGCCAACGAGCCGCTGATCGCCTCCTACATGAACTACCTGGTCACCAACCACGGCGTTATCGTCCCGCAGTACGGCGACGAGAACGATCAGCTTGCCGTTGACACGCTCCAGAAGATCTACGACGAGGTCTGGGGCGAGGGCGTCTACAAGTGCGTCGGCGTTCAGTCCGAGCAGGTCGTCTTCGGTGGTGGAAATATCCACTGCATTACGCAGCAGGAGCCCTCGGCGTAACTGTCTGTCTTCCCGAGGCACGGCACCTTGCCCTTCAATCGTCGGGCATGACCCTTAAGGTCTATGCCCTCCTCTTTCAGGGCAATCTGCTGCACCTCGGAAACCCAGCCGGTCAAGCGGACCGACGTAGCTAGTTACCGCATTAGTCATTGGTGCCAACCCTGGCAACGATGCAGGTCGAAAAACGTCAGCGAAAACCCGCCAGAGCGAGCAAGGTGCCTTGAAACGAGGCGGCATTGATCTTTTGATCATGCCGCCGAAGTTGAAAGGCAGATTGCCGCCCTGGCGGGTTTGCAGCGTCGAGCCGTTACGCGGTTTGGTAAAACCGCGTAACTAAATACGTTCCGCGATTTCGTGGATGAGGTAGTCGGTCTTTTCCCAGCCCAGGCACGGGTCGGTGATCGACTTGCCAAAGACACCGCCGTCGACCGGCTGGTTGCCGTCCTCCAGGTAGGACTCGATCATAAAGCCCTTGACCAGCTTAGAGATGGACTCGTTGCGGCGGCAGCTGTCGAGCACCTCCTTGCAAATGCGGTACTGCTCCAGCGGGCGCTTGCCCGAGTTGTCGTGGTTGCAGTCGATGACCGCCGCCGGGTTGGCGTAGCCGGCGTGCTTGGTATAGCGCTCGGCCAGGCGCTCCAGGTGCTCGTAGTGGTAATTGGGGTAGGTACGACCATCGAGACCGATGTAGCCACGCATAACGGCGTGTGCGAGCGGATTGCCGTCGCACTCGACCTCCCAGTTGCGGAAGATGAAGCTCTGGTGCGCCTGCGCGGCGTAAATGGAGTTGAGCATAACGGTGGTAGAGCCGGCAGTGGGATTCTTCATGCCGACGGGTACCGAAATGCCGCTCGACACCAGGCGATGCTCCTGGTTCTCGACCGAGCGTGCGCCCACGGCAACATAGCTCAGCAGGTCAACGAGGTATTGGTAGTTGGACGGGTAGAGCATCTCATCGGCGGTGAAGAAGCCGGTCTCCTCGATGACGCGCAGGTGCATGTGGCGGATGGCCTTGACGCCCTCGAGCAGGTCGTCGGGAGCCGCGGGGTTGGGGTTGTGCAGAAGACCCTTGTAGCCGGTGCCCTTGGTGCGCGGCTTATTGGTGTAGACGCGCGGAATGATGATGAGCTTGTCCTTGACCTCTTCGGCGGTCTTGGCCAGTCGGTTCATATACTCGAGCACCGAATCCTCGCGGTCGGCAGAGCACGGGCCGATGATGAGCACCTTACGTGCGTCCTCGCCGGTAAAGACTTTGGCGACCTCGGCGTCAAATGCCTGCTTTTTGGCGGTAAGCTCGGCAGAAAGTGGCATTTCCTCGCGGATCTCCATGGGGATCGGCAGCCTGCGTTTGAATTCCATGGCCATAGGGGTCTCCTCAATCTATAGAAAGAGCAATAAGCGTATTGTCGAATGCTCGGCATTATCCGCTGTCGCACGCTAAAGTGCAAGCCCTTGTCACCCCGAAACCTACCAAAAAGGGACAGGTTTATTTTGGCAGGTTTTATCTGGGTAAACGTCGGCGGATGCCGGGAGGGAGCGGCGCCGCGCGGGACCCTAAGGCTGTTGTCGGTTCCCTAGGAAATACCCTGTGGGCAAAAAATGCCAAATATGGGTACGGTTGCTATCTTAGTATCATATTGCCTTCGCAAAATAATAGACATAACAGCAAAATATGTTCATTAACGCAAACACATATAAGTCCGCTATGGTGCTGTTTGATCAATTTAGGGATGCGTGTAAGCCGTGGGAGCGGCATTTGAGGCGGTTTTGGCTGTTACTAAAAAGGTAACAGTACTCATATTTGCCCTTTTTTGCCCACGGGGTCTGGAAAGCGCCGTCAGTGAGGTCTCAGGGAAGGCGTTTCGAGGCTCGAAGGACACAAAACGGGGGTGCAGGTTGTCCTGCGCCCCCGTTTTCTTGGCATTGCGGTTGTTTGCCGCCGGTTTTTACGCCGCTTCGTCGAACTGCGAGTTGTACAGGTCGGCGTAGAAGCCGCCCTGGGCGAGCAGCTCGTCGTGCGTGCCCTTCTCGACGATGTCGCCGTCGCGAATCACCAAGATCACGTCGGCGTTGCGGATCGTGGACAGGCGGTGCGCGATGACAAAGCTGGTACGGCCCTGCATCAGTGCATCCATGGCACGCTGAATAAGCTCCTCGGTGCGGGTATCGACGTTGGAGGTCGCCTCGTCCAGAATCAGCGCCGGGCGGTCGGCCAAAATGGCACGGGCGATGGTCACGAGCTGGCGCTGACCCTGCGACAGGTTAGTGCCCTCCTCGTTAATCATAAAGTCATAACCGCCGGCAAGCGTATGGATAAAGTGGTCGCAACGTGCGGCGCGCGCGGCGGCCTCGACCTCGGCGTCGCTCGCGTCGGGGCGTCCGTAGCGGATGTTCTCGCGGATGGTGCCGTTAAACAGCCAGGTATCCTGCAGCACCATGGCAAACTCGCCGCGCAGTGCCGCACGGTCCCAGTCGCGCACGTCGACGCCCTCGACGCGCAGCGAACCGCCGTCCACGTCGTAAAAGCGCTGCAGCAGCTTAATGAGCGTGGTCTTGCCGGCGCCGGTGGGGCCGACGATGGCGATGGTCTGGCCGGGCTGCGCCTCGCAGCTAAAGTCGTGGATGATGGTCTTGTCGGGCGTATAGCCAAACTTCACATGGTCAAACTCCACGTGGCCGGGGCGCTTCTCAGGGATCTGCGCGTCGGCCTTCTGCTCCTCCTCGGGTGCGGCTAAAAACTCAAACACACGCTCGGTGGCAGCTGCCATCGACTGCATCGTGTTGCTCACGTTGCCCAGCTGCTGCACGGGTTGCGTAAAGTTGCGCACGTACTGGATAAAGCTCTGGATGTCGCCGGGCGTGGCATTGCCGGTCAGCGCGAGCTGCGCGCCCACCACGACAACGCCCACGTAACCCATGTTGCCCACCAGGCTCATAAGCGGCATCATCAGGCCCGACAGGAACTGCGAACGCCAGCCACTAATAAACAGGCGGTCGTTTTGACGGTCGAACTCCTCGATTGAGGCCTCGGCGCGGTCGAACACCTGAATGACGTTCTGGCCGGCAAAATCCTCCTCGATAATGCCGTTGACGGTGCCTAGGACCTGCTGCTGCTCGCGGAAGTACGGCTGCGAGAAGTGAATCATCACCATCAAGATAATCGCGGCGGCCGGAAGCGTGAGCACGGTGACGCCGGTGAGCGGCAGGCTGATCGACAGCATCATGACGAGGACGCCGATAATCTGCGTGACGGACGTAATAAGCTGCGTCACGCTCTGGTTGAGCGACTGGCCGAGCGTATCGACGTCGTTGGTGATGCGGCTGAGCACGTCGCCCTTGCTGTGGCCGTTGAAGTAGCTCATCGGCACGACGGCAATCTTGGCGGCAATCTCCTTGCGCATGCGGTAGCAGATCTTTTGCGTGACACCGGTCATGAGCCAGCCCTGGATCAGGCTGCAGGCAGAGCTCGCCAGATACAGGCAGAGCAAAAAGCCGAGCGTCTTAGCGATCCAGTTAAAGTCGACATCGCCGGTGCCGTTGACCTTGGCAACCAGGCCCTCGAACAGCTTGGTGGTAACCTGACCGAGCATCTTGGGTCCCACAATATTAAAGATGACCGAGCACACGGCAAAGGCGACGGCGGCAAACACGGCAATCTTGTGCTGGCCGATATAGCCGAGCAGCTGCCTCATGGTGCCCTTAAAGTCCTTGGCCTTTTCGCCGCGACGCATGCCGCCCATGCGGCCCATGGGACCACGCTGGCGGGTGGGCTTGGGAATCTGAGCCTTGGTCTCGTCTGCCATTAGCGCTCGCCTCCTTCCATGACGGCTGCAATTTCTTCTTGGGTAAGCCCCAGCTCCTCGGCGGAAAGCTGCGACTGTGCGATCTCCAGGTACGCCGGGCAGCTGCGCAGCAGCTCCTCGTGCGTGCCGGTGCCCACTACGTGGCCGTCGTCGAGCACGATGATCTGGTCGGCGTGCATGATGGTCGCGATGCGCTGGGCCACGACCACGAGCGCGGCGTCGGTAACGTTTTTGGCCAGCTCCTCGCGTAGGCGCGCGTCGGTCTTGTAGTCGAGGGCACTAAACGAGTCATCGAACACCACGACCTCGGGCTTTTTGGCCAACGCGCGGGCGATGGCCAGACGCTGGCGCTGACCACCCGAAACATTGGAGCCGCCCTGGCTGATAGGGGAGTCGTACCCGTCCTCGCGCTCGGCGATAAAGTCCTCCGCCTGGGCGACGCGTGCTGCCTGGCGCATATCCTCGTCACTCACCATGTCGCCGGCAAACTTGAGGTTGCTCTCGACGGTACCCGAGAATAGACGACCCTGCTGCGGAATATAACCGATGCGGCGGCGCAGCTCGGAAAGGGTCATGTCGCGCACGTCAATGCCGTCGAGCGAAATGCTGCCGCCCGTGACGTCGTACAGGCGCGGAATCAACTGCACGAGCGTGGACTTGCCCGAGCCCGTGGAGCCAATGATGCCGAGCATCTGACCGGCATGCGTGGTGAAGTTCACGCCGCTGATGACGTCGGCGCGGGCATCGGGATACTGGAAGCTCACGTCGCGGAAGGTGAGCTCGCCGCGCGGCGCGCTGGCCGCGGGCAGTTTGGGCGAGACGGGGTCGTTGATGCTGGTGGGGCAAGTGATGACCTCTTCCACGCGCTCGGCTGCGACCTCGGCACGGGGCAGGATAACCGAAACCATGATGAGGATCATAAACGCCATGACGATCTGCATGGTGTAGGAGATAAACGCCATCATGTTGCCGACCTGCATCACGCCGTCGGACACGCCCTGCGCGCCAAACCAGACGATAAGCACGGTGATGCAGTTCATGACGAGCATCATGAGCGGCATCATAAAGCTCATGGCGCGGTTGGTGTAGAGCTGCGTGGTCATCAGGTCGAGCGAAGCCGTGGCAAAACGCTCGAGCTCATGTTCCTCGCGGTTGAACGAGCGGATGGGCATAAGGCCGTCGAGCAGCTCGCGGGCGGTAAGGTTCACGCGGTCCACAAAGCTCTGCATCTTTTTGAACTTGGGCATGGTGAGGCCCATGAGCACGCCGACAACGGCCGAAACCGCGATGATGGCCACGGCGATGGTCCACTCCAGACCGGTGTGGTTGGCCAGGACGCGCATGACGGCGACGATGCCCATGACGGGGGCCATCAGGCACATGCGGATAAACAGGGTTGCGGCCATCTGGATCTGCTGAATATCGTTGGTGCAGCGGGTGATGAGCGAGGCCTGGCTAAACTTGCCCACCTCGGCCGGCGAGAAGTGCATAACCTTGTTGAAGGTCTCGCGGCGCAGGTCGCGGGCGATGGAGCAGGCGGTGCGCGACGCCACGGCACCGGTCAGAATGGTGGCGACGAGCGACACCAGGCACAGCCCAAACATCGTGGTCGCCATGTGGCTCAGGTAGGCGTTCTGCACGTCGGCGGGGTCGATGCCCTGTGCCTTGTACTCGTCCTGTACATAGCTCACGGCGCGCTGGGTGACGATGGAGCCCGACATGGAGCCCATTTTGTCCGCCATTTGGTTGGCGCCCTCGACGAGCTTGCTTTGGTCTACCAGACCGCCCTCGACACCCAGGCGCAGGCTCTTCATGGTGATCTTACCGCCGTCGGCATCGATCTGCTTTTGCATGTTCTGCGCCGCTGCGGCCTTCTGCTGCATCTCGGCGAGCTGCTCGGGCGTCATCGCCGCCATCTGCTCGGGCGTGGGCATGGCCTGGGCGCCGCTGTTGTCTTTTTCACCGGACGTGCCCATCATGTCGCCCATGGAGTTGGCGTCAATACCCTGGTTGAACGAAAGGACGACAGTCTCGGGCAGGCTCATGACGTCGGCAATCTTGCCGCCGTCGGCACGCTCCTCCTCGGTGCCCTTGTACGTTCGAATGCCGTTATTGTCCGCCTTGCTAAACACGGCCTCCACAGCCTTGGCGTCCTTGGAGCTCATGAAGAGTTCGAGGTCGTCGAGCGATTCGGCGCGAATGGTGTCGGGCACGGGCGAGGCGATGCCGCCTTGCTGCACGCCCACGTCGACGATGTCGCTCATATAGGTAGGCAGCGCCAGATCGGCGTTGCAGCTGATTACGATAAGTACGATAGCTGCGAACAGTGCCAGGATATGTTTTTTAAAGAGCTTGAGAATCCTCACTCGGCATCTCTCCTTTCTTGATTGCGGTCGATAATTTCGTTGGCACGTCTTAGAAGGCGCACCATCTCCTGGGTATCTGTTTCGCCGAGCTGCTCGAGGAAGGCCGCGGTGCGGTCCTCGAATTCCCGGCGTTTGATTTCGATGACCTGGAATCCCTTGTCGGTCACCGTGACGTGTACGCGACGACGGTCGGTCTTTGAGTGCTCGCGCTCGACCCAACCCTTGGCCTCGAGGGCGCGCAGGATATTGGCGATACGGGCGCTCGAGACCCAGGCACGATCGGCGAGTTCGCTCGGCGTGAGCGAGCCGCCGGCGCGCATGAGGGCGCGCATGACGGCCATCTCGCCACCCAGAGCCTGGTCGGCAAAGCGCGAAACGCGCTGGTGCATGCTGCCAAACTCGGTAAAGAGCTGACGCCCAAGCTCATGGAAATCGGTATCTTCCACCGAAAACCCCTAACACTAGAAACTATTTTCGGTGAAAGATGATACCCGCGTATTCGGGTCTCATGCAGTGGGCAATATAAAGAGCGCATAAAGAGTAAAAAATTCAATCGCTGAAGCGTTTCAAAGAACTATTACACCCGCGGTTAGGCGAGGGGTTGTCACCACCATGACGACTGGGACTCATTTATCGCCACGTGCGATGCTCCAACTTCCCGCAAGGAGACACCTGAATCAAGGGGGTTGGAGTCATGGCATTTGACTTCACGGGCAAAACCGCGATCGTTACCGGCGGCACTCAGGGCATTGGCCTCGAGATTGCCAAGGGCATCGTTGCGGGCGGCGGACACGTCGCGCTCATCGCAAGGAACGCTGCTAAGGGCGAGGCCGCGGTGGCCGAGCTTGGCGAGGGCAACAAGTTCTATCAGCTCGATGTCGCCGATGCACCCAAGGCGCGCGAGACCGTCGAGCAGATTTTTACGGACCTGCCGCAAACCAACATCCTGATCAACTGCGCTGGCGTCATCAGCACCAAGAAGTTCGACGAGATCGATGACACCGAGTGGCGTCGCACCATCGACATCAACCTCAACGGTACCTTCACTATGATGAACGCCGTGTACCCGCACTTTAAGGCGGCCCATGCCGGCACTATCGTCAACGTGAGCTCTGTCGCTGGCAAGATCGGTGGCGGCCTGCTCGGCACCGCGGCCTACGCGAGCTCCAAGGCCGGTGTCAATGGCCTTACCAAGGCGGTCGCCAAGGAGGGCGGTAAGTTCGGCGTCCGCTGCAACGCTGTGTGCCCGTCGCTCACGCTTACCGACATGACCTCGATTCTCTCTGACGAGAACTCTCAGCGCATCATCAACGGTATTCCTCTGGGCCGCGCCGCCCAGGCCAGCGAGCCTGCGCAGATGGTGCTGTTCTTCGCTTCCGACCTCGCCAGCTTCGTGAACGGCGAGATCGGTGACTGCGACGGCGGCATCGTCCTGGACGGGTAATACCCCACGACGATTGTTCGGCGACGGCTCCTGCGACTCGGGACCGTCGCCTTCTTTCTGATATAGGCGCGTGCGGCTACGATTCGCATGCATCCAAAGGAGATATATATATGAGTGAATCGACTGCGGTGGAGGCGCCGGCGGCAAAGGAGCCGTTCTTTAAGATGTCCTCCATCCCGGGTGCCAATATTTTGGTGCCGCTTTTGTTGGGCTGCCTGCTCAACACGCTATTCCCCGACCTGTTCAAAACGCTCGGCAGCTTTACGCTTGGCATGACCCAGCAGGGTGCAGGCCCGCTCGTGGGCGCTTTTTTGCTTATCGTCGGTACGACGATTTCGTTTAAGAGTGCTCCTGCCGCCGCTGCCCGCGGTGCCATCATCATCGCCGTCAAGCAAATCGTGGTCGTTGCCGTGTCGCTGCTCATTCTTTATGTGTTCAACGACAACCTGTTTGGCATCTCTGCCATGGTGATGCTGGCGGCTTGCACCGGCGCCAACAATGCTATGTACGCTGGACTGATGGGCACCATGGGCAACGAGGCCGAGCGTGGCGCTGTCGCAATCACCACGCTCGTTGTCGGCCCTCCGGTCACGATGATCGTGCTCGGCGCTGCCGGCCAGGCTCCGATCGGCTGGTCGCTCGTGGGTGCCATCCTGCCGATCGTCGTCGGCATTATTCTAGGTAACCTGTTCCCCAGCTTTAAGAAGATGATGGCACCGGCACTTTCCGCCGTCATCGTGCTCGTCTTCTTTGCCATGGGCTCGACCATGACCTTTGGCCAGCTCATTAATGGCGGTCTTCCCGGTATTCTGCTCGGCGTGATCTGCTCGGTGGTCTTTGCAATTCCCGTTATCGCGGTCGATAAGCTCACGGGCGGTACGGGTGTCGCAGGTGCGGCCATTTCGAGCTGCGCCGGAGCCAATGTGGCCACGCCTGCTGCCATGGCAAGCGTCAACGAGGCCTTGTACGGTGGCGCCGTGCTCGCGACGGCTACGGCACAGGTTGCCGCCTGCGCAATCGTGACGGCTATTTTGACCCCGCTGGTCACCAGCTGGTGCTACAAGCATTTTGAGGGCCAGCAGAGCAACGGCAAGGCAACGACCGACAAGGCCGCCTCAGCCGCCTAATGCCAAACGGCAATCAAAGCTAAAAACTAGCTACGCCACAGGGCGGCCACGGGGGATCCCGTGGCCGCCCTGCAGTTTCTGTAGGGTCTCTGGGACACTTTACCCTGCTAAAGCTGGCATAACAGCTAGAGCGAACGTCGTACAAAGGCAAGGAAAAATAACATACAAATCGGTGAACGGTAGCTGTCCGCGCTCGCTTTTCCTGCGGGTTTGTAAAAAACGCCCTTATGATATAAAAAAAGAAACATATAACAGCCCAGATGGAGAGGGTCGCTATGTTATCCTTCTCAAACGGGTGAAATCTTGGGTTTTGGGTTGTAGTTCCAAGGTGGACAAACGTTTTTCTCTGCACCAACGTGTGGTGAAGAACGGAAGAAGCCGGTAGTGCAAGTCGAACATTCAAGAATTCAATAAGCAGCGGTGTGAGAGAGCGCCGCATAACACGTAACTAGGAGCGTGGTTACACAATGCAGGAGGCATGGGAAGGCTTCAAGGAAGGCATTTGGACGGGAGAGGTTGACGTCCGAGACTTCATCCAGAAGAACTACACCCCCTACGAGGGCGACGAGTCGTTCCTCGTCGGCCCGACCGAGCGTACCAAGGAGCTGTGGGGCGAGGTTCTCGACCTGCTGCTTAAGGAGCGCGAGCAGGGCGGTGTCCTCGATATGGACACCAAGACCGTTACGGGTATCGTGAGCCACCCCGCTGGCTACATCGATAACGCCCACCGCGAGAAGGAGACCATCGTCGGTCTCCAGACCGACAAGCCGCTCAAGCGCGCGCTGCACGTCAACGGCGGTATCCGCATCGCTTGCCAGGCTGCCAGCCAGCACGGCTATAAGGTCGACGAGAACGTTGTCGAGCGCTACACCTTCGAGCGTAAGACCCACAACGCTGGCGTCTTCGATGTTTACACCCCCGAGATGCGTGCTTGCCGCTCGGCTCACATCATCACCGGTCTGCCCGATGGCTATGGCCGCGGCCGTATCATCGGCGACTACCGTCGTGTTGCCCTGTACGGCGTCGACTACCTGATCAAGGACAAGGAGGCCCAGAAGGCTTCCACCCCGACGGTCATGACCGCCGACAACATCCGCGACCGCGAGGAGCTGCAGGAGCAGATCCGCGCCCTCGGCGAGCTCAAGATGATGGCCGAGACCTATGGTTTCGATATTTCCAACCCTGCCACCAACACGCAGGAGGCCATCCAGTGGATGTACTTCGCCTACCTTGCTGCCGTCAAGGAGCAGAACGGCGCCGCTATGTCCATCGGCCGTACCTCTACGTTCATCGACATCTACGCTGAGCGCGACCTTGCCAACGGTACCTTCACCGAGGAGCAGATCCAGGAGTTCGTGGATCACTTCATCATGAAGCTCCGCATGGTCAAGTTTGCCCGTACCCCCGAGTACCAGGCCCTGTTCACCGGCGATCCGCAGTGGGTCACCGAGTCCATCGGCGGCATGGGTGTTGACGGCCGTACGCTCGTTACCAAGATGAGCTACCGCTACCTGCACACGCTCGAGAACATGGGCACCAGCCCCGAGCCCAACATGACCGTTCTGTGGTCGACCCGTCTGCCCGAGAACTTCAAGAAGTTCTGCGCCAAGACTTCTGTCGCCAGCTCCTCGATTCAGTACGAGAACGACGACCTCATGCGTGTCTATCATGGCGACGACTACGGTATTGCCTGCTGCGTGTCCTCCATGCGCATCGGCAAGGAGATGCAGTTCTTCGGCGCCCGCGCCAACCTGGCCAAGTGCCTGCTGTACGCACTCAACGGCGGTGTTGACGAGGTCTCCAAGAAGCAGGTCGGTCCCAAGTATCGCGCCGTCGAGGGCGATACGCTCGATTACGACGACGTTGTGGCCAAGTACAACGACATGATGAAGTGGCTCGCTGGCGTGTACGTCAACTCGCTGAACATCATTCACTACATGCACGACAAGTACTGCTACGAGCGCATCCAGATGGCTCTGCACGACAAGCACGTGCACCGCTGGTTCGCTACGGGCATCGCTGGCCTTTCCGTCGTGGCTGACTCCCTGTCCGCCATCAAGTACGCCAAGGTCCACCCCGTCCGTGATGAGAACGGCATCATCGTCGACTTCGAGACCGAGGGTGAGTTCCCCAAGTACGGTAACGACGACGACCGCGTCGACCAGATCGCTCACGACGTTGTACACCAGTTCATGGAGTACATCCGCATGAACGACACCTACCGCAACTCCGTGCCCACGACCTCGGTTCTGACCATTACCTCCAACGTCGTGTACGGTAAGAAGACCGGCTCCACGCCCGACGGCCGCAAGGCTGGCCAGCCGTTCGCCCCGGGTGCTAACCCCATGCACAAGCGCGATAGCCACGGCGCCATCGCTTCGCTGTCTTCGGTTTCCAAGCTCCCGTTCCGCGATGCTCAGGACGGCATCTCCAACACCTTCTCCATCATCCCGAGTGCGCTCGGCAAGGAGGACCAGGTGTTCTTTGGCGATATCGACCTTGATCAGCTGGGCGAGTAACTATTGTTAGTGCTATACTAACAATAACGATTACTGATTAGTGCGTCGGTTTCGGCCGGCGCCTATTAATCGAAGGAGACACATTATGAAGGTTTCTGAAGTTTCCGAGACCCAGGCCGATAACCTGGTCCACATGCTCGACGCTTACGCCGAGAAGGGTGGCCACCACCTGAACATCAACGTCTTCAACCGTGAGACGCTGCTCGACGCTCAGGCTCACCCCGAGACGTACCCGCAGCTGCCCATCCGCGTTTCCGGCTAAGCCGTGAACT
>CAJMSL010000003.1 GCA_905216045.1 uncultured bacterium | reverse complement strand
TCTCCTCGTTCCTCGCTTTCGCCCTCTTCAATTTTCGCCTTTTTTTGGTGCCCTCCTTTCTCCTCTTTTTTTTTTCCTGGCTTTCTCGGCCCCCCGACGCCCGGGAGGACGTTTCATTTAGAAAGATGGACCGACCGCCGTCAGCGATGGGAGCTACTCCCCCAGCACGGCCTTTTTGGCGGCTGCAGCCATGTTGTCCAGATCTTCCTTGGTGGGATGGTCCTTCGCGGCAACCCAGTTGTCGAGCAGCATCTTAAATCGGGCGTTTTCGGGATCCTGCTCAAGCATTGCCTCGTAGCGCTGCTTGACGGCGGGACCCATCTTGCCTTGGCACATCGCCCAGCCCGCAAGCTCGGCATCGTTGGCCAAATTGGAGGTCACGCGGTCGATAATCTGCTGGTAATAGCTCTGGTCGGCACCAAAACCGCAGGTGCCAAACAAGAAGACGCGCTTGCCGTGCAAGGCGGAGAGCAACGCCGCGACCGAAGGCGTGCACGCGCCCTTGTCGCACCAAAAACCGACGAGCACCGTGTCGGCCGCGCAGGCGCCCTGCGCCTCGAGCGCAACCTGATCTGCATCCGCATCGTCGCTCAACGCCGCGGCATGGACAAATTCAACGCCCGCAGCCTGCAGAGCGCGCTTGATCGCGCCCGAAACCATCCTGGTATTACCGCTCTTGCTGTTAACCACCAAAGAGCACGTCATAGTCACGTTGCCTCGTTTCCCCCAAAACTAAAGCCACTAATGCAATTTATTAGATGAATATCTTAGTACTAACGTGACAGATGTAAACCACCGTCTGTCGATTGATTAATTTGCCCCACGGGCTTGCTCACTGGGCGAATTGGCTGCGGTAGAGTTCGGCGTAGAAGCCGCCTGCCGCTAGCAGCTCGTCGTGCGTGCCGCACTCGATAATCTGCCCGTCGCGCATCACCAGAATGCAGTCGGCGTTACGAATCGTGCTCAGGCGGTGCGCCACGACAAAGCTTGTGCGGCCAGCCATGAGCTCGTCGAATGCCGCCTGCACCTGCAGCTCGGTGCGGGTATCGATGCTCGAGGTCGCCTCGTCCAGCAGCAAAATCGCCGGGTCGGTGAGCATGACGCGCGCGATGCACAGCAGCTGTTTTTGACCCTGGCTAAACGTGCCGCCGTCCTCGCCGATCACCGTATCGTAGCCGCCTGGCAGCTGCACGATAAACTTGTGCGCGTGCGCGCGCTTGGCCGCCTCGACAACCTGTTCGCGCGTGGCATCGGGACAACCGTAGGCGATGTTTTCCGCCACCGTGCCCTCGAACAGCCAGGTGTCCTGCAGCACCATGCCAAAGGCGCGGCGCAAGCTTGCGCGCGTGTAATCACGCGAGGAACGGCCATCGACCGCAATGCGACCGGCATCGATATCGTAGAACCGCAGAAGCAGGTTGATGAGCGTCGTCTTGCCACAGCCCGTGGGACCGACCAGGGCAAAGCGCATGCCGGGCTTGGCCTCGATGCAGATGTCCTGCAGCAGCTTGCGGTCGGACACGTAGCTAAAGTCCACATGCTCAAAGGCGACCTCGCCCTGCGGGGCGGCAAGTTCCACGGCATCCGCCGCATCGGGCTCCTGCTCGCGCGCATCGAGCAGCGCAAACATGCGGCGCGCCGAGGCGTACGCGGTCTGAATCTGCGTAATGACGTTGGTGACCTCGTTGAACGGCTTGGTGTACTGGTTGGCATAGGACAGGAAGATCTGCACGCCGCCCACCGTAAGCGCCGCCGGCACGCCCGTGATCACGCCCACACAGCCAATCACAGCGACCACGGCATAGATGATGTTATTGATAAAGCGCGTGCCGGGGTTGGAGAGCGAACCCATAAACTGCGCGCGCTCGCCCGCGGTGCAGAGCTCGGCATTGAGGGCATCGAAGCGCAGCTGCGCGTTGGGACCATAGGCAAAGGCGTCGACAAGCTTTTGCTCGCCTACGTACTCCTCGATATGACCACCGAGCTGCCCTTGAATACGCTGCTGCGCCGTAAAGCTTTTGTTGGAGAGCTTGGCGATGGCGCCGGCCGCAAAGATGGAGAGCGGCGTGACGAGCACCACCACGAGCGTCATGGTCAGGTTAATGGAGAGCATAAACGCGAGCGTGCCCACGATGGTGATAACGCCGGTGAAGAGCTGGGTAAAGCCCTGCAGCAGACCGTCGCCCACCTGGTCGACGTCGTTGACCACGCGGCTCATAAGGTCGCCGTGGGCATGGCTGTCGATAAAGCTGAGCGGCATGCGGCTGAGCTTATCGCTCGCCTCCACGCGCATGTCGCGCACCGTTTCGTAAGACAGGCGGTTGACGCAATAGCCCTGCAGCCACTGGAAGGCCGCAGCACCTACGACGACAATCGCGAGCTTGGTAACGAGCGGCAGCAGCGCATCGAAGTCCACCTGCCCGGCGGCGACGATAAGGTCGATGCCCTCGCCAATGAGAATGGGCGTGTAGAGCTGCAGAATCACCGAGACGGCGGCACTCAAAAACGATGCCGCAAACGAGACGCGGTGCGGACGGACATAGCCCAGCAGGCGGCGGGTCACCGCACCCACGGGATAGCGCTCGGGATCGCCGGGCTGGCGCGGACCGTCTCCCAGGTCGTTGAGGCTATCGTTGCCGGACACGTTGGCCGTCATCGTGGCGACCGAACCGGAGGAAGTGTACGGATTCATTTAGCAGCCCTCCTTTGCGCAGACGGATGTGGGGACGGTCGGGGCGCCTGGGGCGGGCGCGGGCGCCGTACTCCCCTGCTGACCCTCGAGCTCCTCGCGGCGAAGCTGCGACTGGCAAATCTCGCGGTAGAGCTGGCAGGTCGTGTAGAGCTCATCGTGCGCGCCCAGGCCCGCAACCGAGCCGTGGTCGAGTACGCAGATCATGTCGGCATCGCGAACGGTCGAGACACGTTGGCTCACGATGACGGTCGTGAGCGGCAGCCCGCCCTCGGCGGCACCGCGCACACTGCGCTCGCGGATGGCATGGCGAAGCGCCGCGTCGGTCTTAAAGTCGAGCGCCGAGGCAGAATCGTCCATGATCAATATCTGAGGCGAGCCCACCAGGGCGCGCGCGATGGTCAGGCGCTGGCGTTGGCCACCGCTAAAGTTCTTACCGCCCGCCTCGACCGGGGTATCGAGCCCCTGCGGCTTGTTGCGCACGAACTCGCTCGCCTGCGCCATGTCGAGCGCCGCCCAGAGATCCTCGTCGGTCGCAGCCTCGTCGCGCCAGGTCAGGTTGCTGCGGATGGTGCCGCTCACCAGCGACGCACGCTGTGGAACGGTCGCGACCACACGGCGCAGCTGGTCGAGCGGCCAGGTGCGCACGTCGGCGCCCATCACACTCACGCTGCCGGTGCTCGCATCGTACAGGCGCGGGATAAGCGAGACGAGCGTGGACTTGCCGCTACCCGTACCGCCGATAATGCCAAGCGTCTTGCCCAGCGGGAGCTCCAGGGTCACATCGTTGACGGCATTTGCCGCGCCCGCGCCAAAGGAGAAGCTCGCATGGCTCAAGCTCAGCGCGGGGACCGGAACAGCGCCACCCGCCAGTTCGCTCGGCTTGGGCAGCGCAACCGACTGATCGCCCTCGTCGGTGATGCTCGGCTCGCAGTTGAGCACCTCGTTGATACGCGAAGCACTCGCGCTCGCCTTGGTAAAGACCACGACCAGGTTGGCGACGTATACGATGGAGGTCAGGGTCTGCGTCATGTAGTTCACAAACGCCATGACCTGGCCCTGCGTAAGCTCGCCCACGTTGACCTGGATGCCGCCCACCCACAGGATGGCGCACACGCCCAGGTTCATCACCAAAAACGTGACGGGATTAAGGATTGACGAGAGCTTGCCCACCGCGATGGCGGTATTGGCCTGGTCATCGGCGGCTTGGGCAAAGCGCTCGCGCTCGTGATCTTCGCGTACAAAGGCGCGAACCACGCGGGCGCCCGAAAGCCCCTCGCGGCAAATGAGCGCGATGCGGTCGAGCTTTGCCTGCAGCTGCTTGTAGTACGGAATGCAGCGCGCCATGACAAACCAAAACACCAGGCCAATGGCGGGCGTGCAAATCAAAAAGATCATGCCGAGCTTAAGGTCGATGGCGAGGGCCGCGCACATAGAGCCCACCGCCAAGAAGGGCCAGCGGATGAGCATGCGCACGCCCAGCGCCACGGCAAGCTGCACCTGGTTGACGTCGTTGGTGATGCGGGTGATAAGCGACGGCGTGCCAAAGCGGTCGAGTTCGGCATAGCTCAACTTGTTGATGTGCTGGTAGAGCGCACCGCGGATATCGGTGCCCATGCCCTGCGAGGTGAGCGCCGCCATCTTTTGGCAGACGAGCGTAAACGAGATGCCGATCACAGCCATGGCGCCAAGCAGCATACCGTAGTGGACGACGGCGTTGACATCGTGTGCGCCAATACCCTTATCGATCATCTGGGCAATCACCAGCGGCGTCAGCAGGTCAAAGATCACTTCGATCAGCTTACACGCAGGGCCGATCACCATATACCGGCGAAACTTACCACCAAAACGCCTGAGCAGCTCAATCATGTATAGGCGCTCCCTATCATCATTCACACTCAATCCGAATCATGATAGTACGGTGAGCCCAAAAGAAGCGTAAACAACTCGTCATTTCTAATGGGATTCGGTTTCCAAAGAAGCGGAGAGGCGCGCACCCAGCCAGTGTCGGGTCGACCACTTGGTATACTTGCATTAGTGCTACCAAGTTAGTCGCCGACCCTTGAAATGAGGTGCCGAGATGAACGACATTCTCGCAAGAAGAGCAAGACGAGCAACTGCGGGCATCGCCCTTTCCGCGGCACTTGTCGCGGGAATCGCCCCCGCAACGGCGATAGCGGCAGAAACCAGCTCCCCCACCGCTGCAGTTGCCTTGCAGACGGAAGATGCGGCCGCCGCAAAAGAAAAAGCGTATGCAGCCATGCAGGAAGCGCTCAAAAACCTCGAGGCCGCAAAAGACGCCGCAAGTCCCGAGAAAATTGCGGAAATCGATACTAAAATTGCCATTTTTCAAAAGAACTACGACACTAATTTGGCGCGAGCTGCCATATATAAGGAATCCCTTCCTACCATGCAAGCGGACATCGATGCAGCCCAATCCGAATGCGATAAGGCCCACAACCGAACAAGAGACCTTGAGGCAGAATTAAATAAAATCCCCCACACGGATTACGAAACTAGATGGCAGTTGGAACTGGCGATCATGGATGCACAAGAGCAAGAATCTCGTTGTGAAGATAAGCTTGAGCACTGCCGAATGCGCCTCGAAAGTCAGAAAAGCCTGATTTATTTCTTAGAAAGCGAAGTAGAGTTTAATAAAACCCACCTCGACGGAGAAACAGCCAAGCGAGATGCGCTCCTCGATAATTTGAAAAAGGCGCAAGCGGCCTATGACGACGCCTGCAAGGCATACGAAGAGGCAAAAGCCGCAGCAGATACGGCCACCTCGCCCGAGATAACGAAACCCACCGAGACAACGCCTCCCTCCGGCTCGGCGCAACCGGCCGAGACGGCACAGCCCGCCAGCTCGCCCGTGACCGGCAAAGACGCCGCACCGAGCTCCGCCAAGCAGGCGAACTCGAGCAGCGGCAAGCAAGCAGATACGACCGCCGGCAAGCTCGCGAACACGGGCGATGCAGCGCCGAGCGCAATAGCACTCGCAGGAATCGCCGCCATGGGACTCGGAATAACCGCCACAGCCACACGCCGCATCAAGAACTCAAAATAGCCGACAGAGCATTCTGCCTTCACCAATTCACAAGCCCAGAGACAAAAAGAGGCCCGTTTCCCCACCTAAGGAAACGGGCCTCTTTAACTGCAAAAATTCAAGCAACAGCACCGCCGCCTCTTGAACCACGTAGCCATCAATGCCCAGACAACGCCAGCAAGCCGCATTCCGCAAGGGATAGATTAAATTAGATAAACGCGCCCTTACGGATGATTTTTGGACGACGGGGCCCGGCCGGCGGCGAGATGTTTGGTAGTCGAGCGATCCCGCAGGCGAAGCCGAGGACCAGCGAGACACCAAATACCTCGCCGCCGGCCGGGCCATGTCGCGACACCAAAAAGCGCCCGTGCGCTCGGTGGATTCGGATGCCCGACAGAGGCTCCTTATGGCTGCTTCCTTCCGGACCTGACCAGATTCGGAACATGTCGTCATCCGAACCCATCGAACGCGCTAGGCGCTCGGTATATCTTACCCGCTCCAGCCCGATGGGGCAAGGTAGCTAATTTGGGACGGGGCTTTTTTGACTACTTGGGCAATCAGATCGACAAGTGGTCAAATAAGCCCCGTCCCAATTGGACTGGTCTGACGCTGTGCCACGAAAGGGGCCTATCTACTACGTTTAAGCCGCAGGAGCCAACCATAGCCGGCTTTTTCAAAAATCGGCAAGTCGTCTACCTGCGGTTTTATTTTCGCATATTCCGGGATAGTCGAGGATGCTCGACTAAGCGTAGTAGATGGCCGCATTTCGTGGCAAGCGGTCCGGCTCGAGACCCAAGGCAGTCAGCCTCGGACAGCCATTCTCGAAGTTGCGGTGGAATACGGACTGAATTGGCACCTTAAAGGCAAAAACACTCCGTATTTCACCGCAACTTATCGAGGGAATGGGTTTTAGATACGGCCAAGGTCGAAGGATCGGACGGCTGCTTCACCGGCGCAGATGAGGTTGGTTGTGGCTTCCTGGGGGTCGAGCGCTTGGTCAAGAGGCATGGGCCTGCGGCAGACCGGCAGGACCAAGTCGATGCCCTGACCATACACCGCATCCAAATTATCCGCACGACCGCCCACGACGGCGACTACCGGCTTGCCATAGCGATTGGCACGGCGGGCCACGCCCACCGGCGCCTTGCCGGCAGCGGATTGCTCGTCCATGTTGCCCTCGCCTGTAATGACCAGGTCGACATCGCGCACGCGCTCGTCAAACCCAATCAGATCGAGCACCGTCTCCACGCCCGAACGCAACTCAGCACCGCGCGCCAGCAGCGCGGCGCCCAAGCCACCTGCCGCGCCCGCGCCAGGCACGCCGAGCACCGAGCCAAATGTCCGCACGCCCTCGGGCACGCGCAACAACCCCTGAGCCCGCACCCCGGTAATCGCCGCATCGAGCAGGCGGCCGTAGCCGACCATCCAGCTGTCGTACCTGCCCAGCGCTTCGACATCGTCTGTCGGCAGGCCCTTTTGCCCGCCAAACACTGCAAGTGCCCCACGACGCCCCACGAGCGGGTTCTCGACATCAGAGAGCACGACGATACGCGCGCTATTCAGCGCCCGAAGCGCCGGTGCCAAATCGATACTCGCCACCTGCTCAAGCCCCGCGAGACCAGGGGCGACATCGCAGCCCTGATCATCGACCACACGCGCGCCCAGCGCCTGCAGCATGCCGGCGCCACCGTCGTTGGTGGCACTGCCGCCCAGACCAATATAGATAGTCTTTGCCCCAGCACGAACCGCTCGAAGCATGAGCTCGCCCACGCCATAGGTCGTAGCGGCCAACGCCGCCGGCTCTGTGCAAGGCGAATACCCAATACCCGCCGCCTCGGCCATCTCGATTACAGCCGACTCGTGCTCGCCGTCCACCAGCATCCGGGCAGACACACAGTCGCCCAGAGGGCCTGCGACTTCACATGCCACGACCTCACCGCCGCACGCGGCAACGGCATCGAGCGTTCCCTCGCCGCCATCCGCCAGCGGCAGCGCGCTTACCTGGGCATCGGGCCACACGCGGCGCACACCTTCGGCAACGGCCTCCTCCGCCTGCGCGCTCGAAACGCTGCCCTTAAAGGAGTCGATCGCCAGCTGCACACGGCGGGGCCGGCGGCACGCGGCACCAAAATCGACCGCCCCAACGGCAGTATCTTCGACACACGCGAGCGCCTCGGCATGAGCGGCATGCGCCTCAAGATCGGCCCCACAACCGCAACCAGCACCATCGGTGCCACGCAGCCCACTAAAATAGCTGCTCAGCACCGCGCGACATTCGTCTGCCAGCACGCCGGCGGTCACATTAAACCGATGGTTCAGGCGCGAATCGGCATTGAGGTCGTATAGCGACCCCAGAGCGCCCGCTTTAGCATCGCCCGCGCCGTACACGCAGCGCCCCACGCGCGCGTTAACCATAAGCCCCGCGCACATGCAGCAGGGCTCGAGCGTCACGTAGACCGTGCAATCGGAAAGACGCCAGCGTCCAAGCGACTGAGCGGCGGCGCACAGGGCCGAAAACTCGGCATGCGCCGAAGGATCCTGGTCGAGCTCGCGGCGATTATACGCCCGCGCGACAATCTCACCCGCGCGCACCACTACGGCACCGATCGGTACCTCGCCCACCGCCGCGGCGGCACGCGCCTCCGCCAGCGCCTCGCGCATGAACTTCTCGTCGATTCCGGTGCTCGTCATCGTTCGCCCTCCCTGTTACAAATCCAAAACGATGCTATCATTACGACTCACGGAGAGATGGCAGAGCGGTTGAATGCGGCGGTCTTGAAAACCGTTGAGCGCGAGAGCGTTCCGGGGGTTCGAATCCCCCTCTCTCCGCCACTCTTAGTGACCCACCGGCGTCATGGTCCGCTCGAACAGTGCATCGACCACGTCGGCGATTTCGGATCGGCGCTCTAGTACGTGGCCCGATTCCCACCACATGGTAAAAAGCCGAATAATGCCGCCGGCGACAAACTCAGACGTTGTCTCGAGCGATACGGGCGCGAGCGCGTCCTCGTCAAGCGCGCTCATCACGCGCCCGCGTATGGAGCGCGCGATGCGGTCGCAAATCATGCTGGTCAGCATACCCGACATACTGCTCGCCAAAATGTTATCCATGAGCTGCTCATGCGCCAGAATCAGATCCATGGCATCGGCGAACACTTCGTGGCGAAGCGCGCGCACGTCCTCGGCGCCCTCCGCGCCATCCGCATCGGCCCGCTTTTGCGGCAGGCCCGACATGAGTTCATCGATATAGAAGGCAAAGTAATCGTTCTTGTCGCGGAAGTGCTTGTAGAACGTCGTCCGACGAATCATAGCGCGGTCGCACAGCATGGCAACCGTCACGTCCTCAAACCGATGCTCTTCGAGCAGCTCGGTAAAGGCCTCGAACAGGGCCCGATAGGTTTTCTTGATGCGAAGGTCCATATATATCGCCCTCCTCAAGGAGAAGACAACGCTCACTAATCTGTCGCATATCTTACACCTGTATCGCCCGCCCCCTGGCGAATGGCCTTACCTTGGTGGAAACATAACGCTTACCGGAAAGTTCGGTATCGCCAAAGGTTGCGGGTATACTAGTAGCGTTACACCAACGGCAGCCGGCGGAAGACGCCGCGGCCATTCGAAACGGAGACACCATGATTCCCGTCATCATCGGTATCGTTGTTGTCATTGTGATTGTCTGCGCCATCGCCGGCATCTACAACAACATGGTCACCAAGCGCAATCGCATTGATAACGCCTGGCAGAACATCGACACGCAGCTGCAGCGCCGCAACGACCTGATCCCTAACCTGGTCGAGACCGTCAAGGGCTACGCCAAACACGAGCAGGACACGCTTGCAGCCGTGGTCAACGCGCGCAACGCCGCCGTGAGCGCCACCACGCCCGAAGCCAAGATGGAAGCCGACAACGTGCTGACCGGCGCCCTGCGCCAGCTCTTCGCCGTGGCCGAGGCTTACCCCGATCTTAAGGCGAACACCAACTTTACGCAGCTCCAAGCCACGCTCGAAGACACCGAGAACAAGGTGAGCTACGCACGCCAGAGCTACAACGACTGCGAGCATAGCTACAACAACGCCATCCAGACCTTCCCGGCCGTCATCTTTGCCGGCATCTTCCAGTTTAAGGAGCGCCAGGGCTTCGAGGCCGCCGAAGCTGCCCGCCAGGCACCGACCGTCAAGTTCTAACAGATCCGCAGCGTATCCTTAATCGGGTATATGCATAAACCGCCTCGTCGAATGCATACTTCGACGGGGCGGTTTCCTTTGTCGCGAAGGTCCCCCTCTAAGCACCGTGCATTTTTGGGAGTATTCAGCATAACCAAGAGTTTCGGGCGGCACGATAAATGCCAAAGACCGCGAATGTCCCTACAAATCAAACGCTGTCAGCCCATAACCCCGCCCATCATTCGTAGAAAACATCGAGAAATCCCGATTTTTCGCCCGAGGTCGGTATGCAGGGGCCTTCGATTGCAGAATACTCGCAAAAATGCACGTCGCCACCACCCCCACATGGCGCGCACCATCTTTAATTCAGATCTATATTGCCCGTAACGGCAGCGCCGAGGCAACGCAGGCCCGAGGGCGACCTTCCTTTCCGGCGCACTCCGCAGGACGAAAGAACCCCCGCCGCACGTAGTGCGCAGCGGGGGTTCTTTCATGTCCGAGGACGCGCCAGAAAGGAAGGTCGCCCTCGGGCCGGACAGCTAAGACAGCTTACGCGACGGTGTAAACCCAGTTGTGCTTATCCTCAACAGCACCGGACTGGATGCCCGTCAGGGTCTCGCGGAGCTTCTTCATCACAGGACCGATCTCGGTGTAGCCGGCCGGGAAGGTCACAGTCTCGTCGGCACCGTAGACCTTGTTGTCGATCTCGCCCACCGGGGAGATAACGGCAGCGGTGCCGCACAGACCGCACTCAACAAAGGTGCCGGCCTTGACCTCGGCCCACTCGACGGGGCGCTGGTCGACGGTCATGCCCAGGTCCTCAGCGACCTGAACGAGCGAACGGCGGGTGATGGAGGGAAGAATGGAGTCGGTGTGCGACTGCGGGACGACAAGCGTGCCGTCCTCCTTCACGAACAGGACGTTGGCACCACCGGTCTCCTCGACATAGGTGCGGGACTCGGAGTCGAGATACAGGTTCTCGGCATAGCCCTCGCGGTGGGCCTCCATCGTGGGCTTAAGGGACATGGCGTAGTTGAGGCCGGCCTTGATATTGCCGGTGCCATGCGGTGCGGCGCGATCGTACTCGGAAACGCGCAGCTTGACGGGCTTGAGGCCACCCTTAAAGTACGGGCCGACCGGGGTCACGAGAATACGGAACGTGTACTCAGGAGCGGGAGCCACGCCGATCACGTCACCGGAGCCGATCATAAACGGACGCACATACAGGGTTGCGCCAGAGCCGAAGGGCGGAACCCAGGCGGCGTTGGCGGAGACGACCTGCTTGACGGCCTCGACAAACTTGTCCTTGGGGAACGGGGGCATCTCCAGACGCTGGGCGGAGTTGTACATACGCTCGGCGTTCATGTCGGGGCGGAAACAGACGATGCTGCCGTCCTCGGCGGTGTAGGCCTTCAGGCCCTCAAAGACCTCCTGACAGTAGTGGAAGATGCCACCGCACTCGGAGACATGCAGGGTGTGGTCGGTGGTCAGGCCGCCCTCGTCCCACTCGCCGTCCTTCCAATGGGCCTCGTAGCTGTAATCGGTCTTCTTGTAGCCAATGCCGAGGCTACCCCAATCGATATCCTTCTTCTCGACAGTCATATGTCGCTCCTTACATACACGGTTGCATACTCGCGAACCCGCACGCAAGGACCGAAGCCGGCCGCGTCGCAACGTCGCATACCCGGAGCGTAGGGCCGGGCAGGACACGCGGGCAGCATCGAAGCCGATGGCACGTCGATTCGCATGCATGTGATTGTACTCCCCGCACGCCTTGGATAAAACGTTTTTCTTTAACTAAGTAAAGTATTTTCATTTGCCTCCAACACAAAAGGCCCGCCATCGAATCCGATGACGGGCCTTGGAATTAACGTCAGAAAACAAGCTCGGACTAGGCGTTCTTTTTACCGAGCTTAGCCTTAACCAGACCGACCACGGTCGGGATGATCGACACGGCGACAATGCCGATGATCAGCAGCTCAAAGTGCTCCTGCACAAACGGAATGCCACCAAAGAAGTAACCCAGCAGCGTAAAGACCGTCGACCAGGTAATGCCACCTAGCACGTTAAAGACGACAAAGTTGCGCCAATGCATGCCGCCCATACCGGCGATAAAAGGCACAAAGGTGCGAATGAACGGGAAGAAGCGACCGAGGAAGATGGCCAGATGGCCCCACTTATCCAGGAAATCCTCGGACTTTTTGATGCGCTCGGGCGTCATGGCCTTTACCTTGCCCGAGGCGATAATCTTGCGGCCAAAGAAGTGGCCGATCATAAAGTTGCACTGATCGCCCAGGATGGCTGCAGCCCATGCGGTGGCCAGAAGCGCCACGATGTTAAAGCCGCCATTATGGGCAAAGAAGCCCGAGGCAAACAGCAGCGAGTCGCCGGGAAGGAACGGGAAGAACACCACGCCCGTCTCGATAAAGATGATTAGGAACACGCAGCCGTAGGCCATAAGCGGGCCGGCGGCGATCCAGCTGGCGATCGCGGTGCGCGGGTCCTTAAGCAGCTCGGCGATAAAATTGATGAAACCCATGAAGTAAAACCTCTCAGTTGTGGGCGCGGACACGTCCAAGTTGACCAGTATACGGTTGCGATGCGAGCACGGGCCAAACCCCTCAAAAGTCTTACTTCATTACCAACAAGTTTGCATAACTGACACTTGTCGCCCAAAGCAAAGCAAGATCGCCCTTCCTAATCCCTAGCGAATCGCTATACTTTATTGAATCGCATTGTCACGGCGCTAAGGGAGGGCGGCCGGTGAGCTTTATCAATACCATTCGTGAGGACATCAAGACCGTCCAGGCGCAAGACCCTGCCGCGCAAAATGCCCTGGTCATCTTCCTTTCCTACCCTGGCCTGCACGCCAAGTGGAACCACGTGCCCGAGCACTGGCTGTGGGAGCACGGCCATCGTTCGCTCGCCCGTGTGCTCTCGCAAATCACCCGCCACATCACCGGCGTCGAGATTCATCCCGCCGCGCAGATCGGCAAGCACTTCTTTATCGACCACGCCATGGGCGTCGTTATTGGCGAGACTGCCATCGTGGGCGACAACTGTGTGCTCTACCAGGGCGTCACGCTCGGCGGCACCGGCAACGAGACCGGCAAACGCCACCCCACCCTGGGCAACAATGTCACGGTGGGCACGGGCGCCAAGGTACTTGGCAACATCCACATTGGCAACAACGTCAAGATCGGCGGCAACTCGGTCGTCGTCAAGGACGTGCCCGACAACTGCACCGTCGTGGGCGTGCCCGGGCGCATCATCAAGCGCAACGGCTGCCGCGTGTTCGAGGAGAGCTTCGACGCCAAGCAGCATCGCGAGTACATGCCCGACGATGCCGCCGAGCAGAGCGCCCTCAACCGTCAGGGCATCACCGAAAACGCCCGTCGCGTCAAGGAACTCGAGCGAGAGGTGGCCGAGCTCAAAGCCCTCGTCGCCAAGCTTGTGGACGAGCGCTAGGGCCGCGGGCAGCCGCCACAGCATTAACGCCAACGCAAAGGCGCGCCAGGGAATCCGCCCCCGGCGCGCCTTCTTTTCGATGTGACATGCGGGACTGCCCCTTTGTCACCTTATGCGAACTGGCTTAGGTAGAGGTCGGCATAAGCGCCCTCGGCAGCCAGCAGCTCCTGGTGCGTACCCTGCTCGATGATATTGCCGTGATCCATGACCAGGATGAGGACGGCATCGACGATCGTCGACAGACGGTGCGCGATCACAAAGCTCGTGCGCCCGCGCATGAGCGCGTCCATGGCGCGGCCGATGGCGAGCTCGGTGCGCGTGTCCACACTCGACGTCGCTTCGTCCAGGATGAGGATCGCCGGGTTGTTGAGCAGCACGCGCGCGATGGTCAGCAGCTGACGTTGGCCCTGGCTGATGCTCTCGGCATCGTTAGCCACACGCGTGTCGTAGCCCTGCGGCATAGTGCGCACAAAGAAGTCGACCTGAGCGGCACGTGCGGCCGCGACAATCTCCTCGCGCGTCGCCTCGGGACAGCCATAGGCGATGTTCTCGGCAATGGTGCCATCGAACAGCCAGGCGTCCTGCAACACCATGCCAAACTGCTGGCGCAGCTCGCCGCGGTCCATGCGGCTCGTGTCCACGCCGTCGAGCGTAATGCGGCCGCCGTCGATCTCGTAAAAGCGCATGAGCAGGTTGATGAGCGTGGTCTTACCCGCACCCGTGGTTCCCACCACCGCGATCTTTTGGCCCGGCTCGGCGGTAAACGACACGTCGCGCATAAGCGGCTTGTCGGGCGCATAACCAAAGCGCACGTGTTCAAAGGCAACACGGCCCTCAACCTTGCCCGGCAGCTTGGCGGCGGCCGCCGGCAACGGATCGGCTTCCATCTCGGACTCGTCGAGCAGGTCGAACACGCGCTCGGCGCTCGCCAGCGCGCTCTGCAGCGAGTTAAAGGTAAACGACAGCTGCGTCATGGGCTCGGATGCCTCATAGATAAACTGGAAGAACGCCTGGAACACGCCGACGGTCATATGCCCGGCAACCAGCATGCTGCAGCCCACAAGCGCAATCACGATCTGCGCCAAGCGGCCGATAAAGCGCACCGCGGGGCCGACGGCGTTAATCATAAAGTCGGCCTTGGTGCTCACACGCGCCAGCTCCTTCGAAGCCTCGTGCACCTCGGCAGAGCTCTGGCGCTCGCGGTTAAACGCACGGATCACCAGACGGCCCGAGTAGCCTTCCTCGACCGCGCTCGTAATCTTGGACACCCACTCCTGGCGCTCGCCCGTCACATCGTGCGTGCGGCGCGAAACGACCTTCGTCACCAGCAGCGAAAGCGCCGTAAAGAACAAAAAGACAAGCGTGAGCGGCACGCTAAACACGAACATCACGCTCACGGCGCCCACCACGGTACCGATCGACACCAGAAGCTGCAGCAAGCCGCGCTGCATGCTCTCAGACATCTTGTCTAAGTCGTTGGTCGCACGGCTGACGACCTCGCCGGGACGATGCGCATCAAAGAAGGCAAGCGGCAGACGGTTGAGCTTTTGAGCGATGCGGTTACGCAGGTGCAGGTTAAGGCGTTCGGCCACGCTCGACATCAAAAAGCTCTGGAGCGCGTAGAACGAGGCAGCGGCCGTCCAGATCATAAAGTAGATGAAGATGGTCCTGCCGCAGTTCTCCCAGGTGATGTTGAAGGTGGTGTCGTTGGCAAACGCCACCTGAATGTGGCCCCACAGCTCATCGATCACGCGGGCGCTATATGCCGGCGCAGCGGTGTTAAAGATGGCATAGAACACGATGCTCGCGAACACGATATAGAAGCGCCAATGGTCACCGGCAGCCTCGCTCCACAGGCGGCGCACCGTCGCCCAGGTGTCGCGGGGTTTCTCGTCCTCGTCCTCGTCGTCCACATCGCGCATGCGCTCTGCCTCAGCGCGGGCGCGCTCGTCCTCGGCGCGCTCGTTTTCCTCGTAGAGTGCCTGGCGGCGAGCCTCGCGCTCCGCCGCCTTGGCGGCTTCGTCCAGGCCGGGTGTGGCGCCCGTCTCCTCAACTGTCTCTGCAACCGCGGCATCCTCGGCGATGGCCTGCTTCTTGAGCTCCTCGGTCATGCTACTCACCTCCCTTCATCTGCGATTCCGCGATAGCGCGGTACACCTCGCAGGTTTCCATGAGCTCGTCGTGCGTGCCTAGGCCCACGATCTCGCCGTCTTTGAGCACCACGATCTGATCGGCATGCAAAATAGTCGAGATACGTTGCGCGATGATGAGCACCGCGGCATCGCGCGTCTCGTCCTGCAGCGCATGGCGCAGGGCGGCATCGGTCTTAAAGTCCAGGGCCGAAAAACTGTCATCGAAGATATATAGATCGGCATGCTTCATGAGTGCGCGGGCGATCGCCAGGCGCTGGCGCTGACCGCCCGAGAAGTTCGTGCCGCCCTGGGATACCGGAGTATCGAGCCCCTGGGGCTGATCGAGCACAAAGGTGCTCTGGGCAACCTCCAGCGCATGGAGCATGTCGGCATCAGTCGCGCCCTCGTTGCCAAAGCGCAGGTTGCTCGCCACCGTGCCCGAGAACAGCCACGCCTTCTGCGGCACGTAAGCGATATGCCCGCGAATCTCACCTTGCGAAAGGTCGCGCAGGTCAACGCCGTTCAGGCGAATGGCGCCCTTCGTGGCATCGTGGAAGCGAAGCAAAAGCTTGGCCACCGTTGACTTGCCCGAGCCCGTTGAGCCCACGATCGCGGTCGTCTGTCCGCGGCGGCAGGCAAAACTCAGGTCGCACAGGGTGTCCTCGTCGGCATCGTCAAAACGGAACGACATATGGTCGAACACGGCAACCGCGTCGGCACCATCTGCGGACTCAGGCGCCCCGTCGCCCAGCGTTGCCTTGCCGTCCACGATGCTCGGCTCGATTTCGAGCACCTGTTGCGCGCGGTTGAGGCACGCCGCAGCGCGCGGAAGCGTCAGAATCACCATCTGCGCCATCATCACAAAGAACAGGATCAAGATCGCGTATTCCAACACGGCCGAGATGCTGCCGATTTGCATGGCGTGGACGCCCGCGCGGTTGCCGCCCACCCACAGCACCGCCACCTCGGCGATATTCATCAAAAAGAAGCTGGAACTGTCGAGACCCACAAACAGGTGGTTGACCTTGATGGCGTTGGCCGCGTAATCGCTAAACACCTCGTCCAGGCGCTGCTCCTCGTGGCGCTCCTTGTTAAATGCGCGGATGACGCGCACGCCCACGATGTTCTCGCGCAGCACCACGTTCATGCGGTCGATAAAGCTCTGCAGGCGCATAAAGATCGGCGCGGCGTTAGCCACCGTAAAGACCGCCGCCACCAGCACGATCGCAACGACCACACCCAGCAGCGTGCCCATGGCGGGATCGATGAACCAAGCAAAAATGATGCCTGCCACGGCCAAGAACGGCACCGGCAGCACCAACTGAATCGTCTGAAGGACAGCTTGCTGAATCACGTTGATGTCGTTGAGCGAGCGTGTGATCATCGAACCCGTGCCAAAGCGCTCAAAGTCGCTAGCCGCGAGTTCGAGCGACTTGTCGTACACGGCATTGCGGATATCGCAGGCCACGTTGGCGGCCAGGCGCGCCGAAAGATAGCAGCCCAGCACCGTGCCGCCGCTGGCCATGCCGGTCGCGATAAGCATGTACAGGCCGTTGCGTAAAATGTAGTCGACATCGCCCGTGGTAATACCGGTGTTGACCATGTTCGCCAGCATCGTGGGAACCAACAGCGTACCGACGTTATCTATCAGCACCGCAAACAGCGTCACCGCAATCAGCCCGCGATACGGCCTCATAAACCTCATTAAGAGTCGCATGTCTCCCCTTCGCTCTTATCGTCAGCCTCGTTCTCAGCGGCCACTTGCCGTTTAAATGCCTCGCACTCTTCGTTAAGAACATGGGAGAACTTACCGACCAAGCGCATGATCTCGCGCTGTTCCCACGGCTCGAGCGCCTCGAATGCCTGTTGCTCGGCTTTTTGCGCTGGCAACGCGTAGCGCTTGGCAAACCGCACGCCTTCTTCGGTCAGTCGCACAACCTTGTTCTTACGACTACCTTCGGCAAACTCCAACGTCGCAAGCCCTCGCGCCCTAAGCGTCTTGATCGCCGAATTGATGGTCTGTTTGCTGTAGAACCATTCACTCGTCAGCCGACTCACGGCAACGCTTCCGCCCGCCGCACTCGTGTCGACGAGCATCCAGTAGGCGCAGTCCGAAAGCCCGCAGGCGCGCGCGAACTCCGAATAGATACGGTCAAGCCCGTTGAGCATCCGGTCGAAATCGACCGGGCTAACTGCACTATTCATCTCTCCCACCATTCGATAGTCCGAGTTTTGACCAATTAATATCTCTACATTAGTCCGAGTTTTGACTATCGTCAACAAGCTCGTTGTTTATGGTCGGCTCTACATAAGCATATCGACAAAAAAGACCGCCGGCGCGGGGGCGGCGCCGGCGGTTGCGAGAGAATATCGAGTGTTGGCTGTTAAGCAGCGACGGCCTCATAGACCGTAGCACCCGAGAAGCTGTCATGCAGGCTCTTGCCGGCAATCCACGGCAGCTCGACGACCTCGCAGACCGTGTTGACCAGCTCGGAGCAGTCAGTAAAGTGGCCCTTGTCGTTGAGGGCCTCGCAATCCTGAACACGCCAATAGCCATCGGTGTGCGTGATGTAGTACTCGTGATCGTTGATCGACACGAAAGCGCGCGTCTTGGAACGCAGCAGCTTCAGAAATCCTTCGAAATCGGTCTCGACGACATCTCCAGCCTGGAACATGATGTTACCTCCTGGCCCGGCGCCACCACGGCGCATTGATAAACGTTGGTACTCCTTTAGTAAAACCTTTATCAAAGGTTATGCGTTCGTCATTTAGGCAAGTGGTAAAAAACCGCAGGGTAGACGGGATAAAACGTTTAACCATCCCATTTGTTTGTCACATTCTGAAGGTACTTTTATGCAAACCTACTTTCCCAATTGGAATCTATCCTTTTGGCCGGGCAATTGACCGTCTATCGTTTAAGCCCGACGGGTATGAACGGGGCATCTGCAACGCCACCGCAAGGAGACACCATGGAGACTATCGAAGCACTCATTCACCGCCGCAGCTGCCGCAACTACAGCGATCGTCCCGTCGAGGCTGAAAAGCTTGCACGTATTATCGAAGCCGGCCAATATGCACCGAGTGGCATGGGCCGCCAGCCGGTGACGTTTGTCGCCGTCACCGACCCCGCGACCGTCGAGCGTCTCTCACAGCTCAACGCCCAAGTCATGGGCAGCAACAGCGACCCCTTCTATGGCGCCAAGACCGTTGTGGTGGTGCTGGTTGACCGCAGCGTGCCCACACATCTGGAAGACGGCTCGCTCGCCATGGGCAACCTGCTCAACGCTGCCTATGCGCTGGGCGTTGATTCGTGCTGGATTCATCGCGCCCACGAGGTTTTCGATTCGCCCGAGGGCCTGGAGCTACTGGCCAGTTGGGGTCTACCCGCCGACGGCAGCCTGCGTGGTGTCGGTCACTGCATTCTGGGCTATGCCGAGGACACGCTGCCCGAGCCCAAACCCCGCCGCGACAACGTGGTCTACGTAAGGTAATTAGTTCCGCCATTCTACCGAACGGCGGGCTCGTTGACGCTGCGCGGGCCGCATTCACGCCAATCTGACGTTCAATTTCGAGGGCGCGACCAGAAGGTCAGCGCCCTCTCATTTCACGTCACCTTGGCGCAAATGCGGCTCGCTCGCTTTTGGCGACTGACATCGAATGAGCCACTGTCTTGGGCAGCTAAAAAAGCCCCGTCCCAAATTAGCTGCCCCACTCGCAACTTATCCCGCCGATGGAGTTATTGCCGTTTCGCTCGTCTGATTCGCATCGACGTCGTCGCCTTGCTTGTCTTCGTCCTTTTGAGCATCGGCGATGGTGGTGGCCGCCGCGACGATGCCGCGCTGGGGCGCGGCGCCTGTCTGGGTCTGAGCGCCCTCGATAACTTCTGTGCCTGCATGCGCGAGCTCGGGCGATTTAAACACTGCGTCCAAGTTGGCGCCACCGCCGGCGTAGCCAAGCGCAGCGAGTGCGATAACGATCACTGCAACGACGGCCACGATCGGAACATAACGATGCCAACCAGCCGGATTGAGTCCACTGCGGCGAGCCGCCCCGCGGCTGATGTAACCGAGCGTTCCGTCGTGCTTGAGCTTTGAGCCCACCACGCGTTTGCGGCCCCACAGCGAGGACTCTGCCTGCATTGCCAAGCGGGCGCTTGCCGAAGGATAGCCGTATTTAGTGCGCTTGAACGAGCCATCAAACCCCGAGGCGTGTTTACCCCACGTCACCGATGTCGTGCGTCGGTTGACCGGCGCGGCACTCCGCCTTCTGCGGCTCGGTTTTGAAGTCTCAGCCATATGCCCTCGCACGCCGTAACCAAATCGAAACAATAACGCTTTGGACTGTAGCACACGCGTCGCGCGCGGTCACGGGCGCCTCGCTCAACGGTCATCGTCCTTCAGCAAGCGCCACAGCGTTGTACGGCTTATGCCCAGTACCTCCGCCGCACGGGTTCGGTTGCCGTGGAGATGATCTACAACCAGATGCGCGATATCTCGCTCGGTATCGGCCAGCGGTCGCAGGATATACAGGTCGCTTTCGAGCGTCGGGGCGCCAAAGGCTGCGGTCTTAATCACGTCCTCTTGGGCGAGCACTTCCTCCGCCACAGCGCGGTCCACCGCGCCCGCCCCCACCAATATATACAGTCGTTCCGAGACCTCGCGGAGCTGCAGATAATTGCGCGGCCAGCGGTAAGCATCGAGCGTCTTCGTCGCCGCGGAAGACAGCGTGGGCGCTGCCGTCCCAAATGCGTCAGCGAGATATTCCAAATAGCGCGCAACCTTCGTCGACGCGGCTCCCTGCTCGGCGATTGCCGGCGCCACGCTCACCGCACAGGCGAAGCGCTCGGTCACAAAGGCGGCTTGATCACTTTCGCTGCCGCCCGGCATGTCATTCGCCGTCAGCACCACATGGCAGCGCGTCGCCAACGCGGTGTCGGCCATCGTGGAGACCAGCTCGCGGAGGCGCTGGGGGCCAACCGCGTTCCAGCCCTCAATGCAAAGGGTCAGCCCCGTTTGGAACAACGGCGATTCGGCGCTTTTGAGCACATGGCGCCAACCGCGCTCGGTGAGCTCATCGAGCGCAACGGAAACAAAGGGCTGATCGGCAAAAGGACCGTCCAGGTAGAGGCGCTTGGCGATCTCGACCTGACCCGCGCCCAGCTCGCCCTCGAGCATAAGGGGCACACCGCGCGCGTAGCTCTCGACGACCGGCGCAGCCACTGAAGCCGCTCCCTCAACGATGCCGTACGCGCTCGATTCGTAGCGGACCTCAACTTCGTCGGCGTTGAGCCACTCGATGCCCGCATGCGCCGCGGCACCGCGCACCTCGCGGACCACGACAACCCAAAGCCCCCCGCCCTCTTTGTCGGTGGGGCGAACGGTCAGGCTCAGGCGCGTACCCTCACGCCCCATAACCAGACGCGCGCCGTCTCCTATACGGTCGAGACGCTCAGCAACAAAAGCCGCCACATCCCGCTCAAGCGCCGCGTCATTCATGGTCGAGATCGCGACGTCCCCACGCGCATCGATCGCCAATGCCGAGGCCCCGGCAGCAGCCAGGGCCTCGGTCAAGATGTTCAGCTTGGCATCGCTATCCATGATTCGCCCCTGTCCGCGGCGACGTGCAACCGCCGGCGGTCGCACGACCGAGTGTTTCAAAATTGAACGATATTGCTCACCAAACACTATAGGGCAGAAAGCGCCGTCCTGCGAGTATAGGTGTTGCCCCGCATCGCCATCCTGGCGGGGCGATAAGAGCTCTTCGGGACTTATAAACCTGCGGACAAGCCATACCCGCAAGAGCTCCTATCGCTCCACCGTGAGAATGCGCTCACCAGCACGCAGCACGCAAATAAGCTACTTCTCTACCAGATTCCCAGTACGTGTTGCATTCCCAAACTCATGCACGCAATGCCAATCCAGCAGCAAAAGCCCAGCGCGATGGGCTTGCCGCCCTTTTTGACCAGCTCGACGATATCGGTATTAAAACCAATAGCCGCCATGGCCATCACAATAAAGAACTTCGACAGCTCCTTGATGGGCGCCGTAATGGATGCAGGAAGCTGAAGCACCGTAGTGATCACGCTCGCCAGCACAAAAAACAGCACAAACATGGGAAACGCGCGTTTAAGGGAGAACGTGCTTTTGGCGTCACCGCCGGCCTTGCGCGCCAGATGCATCTGCCAGCATGCGAGGACCAACGTGATGGGAATAATGGCCAGCGTCCTGGTGAGCTTGACCACCGTGGCGCTCTCGAGCACATTGGCGCCGGGATGCATGCTGTCCCAGGCGCTCGCCGCAGCCGTTACGGACGAGGTGTCGTTGATGGCGGTGCCGGCAAACAGGCCAAAGCCCTCGTTGGTCAGCCCGAGCATACCGCCGAGCGTTGGAAACACGAGCGCCGCGATAACGTTAAACAGGAAGATGACCGAAATGGCCTGGGCAATCTCGCGATCGTCGGCATCGATGACGGGTGCGGTCGCGGCGATAGCAGAACCGCCGCAAATCGACGAACCCACACCCACAAGCGTCGCGATCTTACCCGGCACGTTCATAACGCGGCAGAGCACAAAGGCGATGACAAGCGAGGTCGAGATTGTCGCCACGATAATCGGTAGCGACTGGGCGCCCTTGGACAGAATCTGGGAGAGGTTCATGCCAAAGCCAAGCAGGATAACCGCGTACTGCAAGACTTTTTTGGACGTATAGGTGACGCCGGCGACGAGCTGTTCGCGACGATTCTTGGGAAAGACGAGCGCCAGGACCATGCCAAAGAGGATGGCAAATACCGGACCGCCGACCACCTCAATTTGTTTGCCGAGCAACGTCGCGGGAATGGCGATGATCAGGCAGAACAAAACGCCTTTCCAGCGCTCGCGTACGATATTTGCCAGTTGCATATGGGATTCCTTCTTTCTATTTCACGTTTGCGACGGCTTATGATACGGCAACATTGAGCGCAGCCTTGCGCAAACACAGACTAAGATGCCGCAATAGTTCTCAGGCAACAGCCGAATTGCCCACCGCGGAGAGCTGATTCGCGGCATAATTAACAACTGACATATGAGTTTGATAGAACAGTTGCGAGGCGCTATGGAAGAATCGATGCACGTCGGCGAGCAGGAAACGAGCCTACAGGACCAGTCCTACCACACCATTCGACGCAAAATCGTCTACCTG
Source organism: uncultured bacterium (assembly GCA_905216045.1). Lineage (GTDB taxonomy): Bacteria > Actinomycetota > Coriobacteriia > Coriobacteriales > Coriobacteriaceae > Collinsella. Next base: position 13,339 of record CAJMSL010000003.1, on the reverse strand, counting down.
GACTACAAGCCGGGCGAAAAGCTGGGCGTCAAGCAACTTTGCGACGACCTGGATATGGGGCGCACCCCTGTGCGCGAGGCTTTGGTTCGCTTGGCGCAGGAAGGCCTGGTGCGCACCGTGCCCCAGAGCGGCACCTACGTCTCACCCATCAACCTCACCCTTGCCGAGAGTGCCTGCTACATCCGCGAGCATCTGGAAAAGCAGGTGATTGTGGAGTGCTGTGCGCGCGCCACGTCGGCCGGCATCGAGCAGCTCGACCGCGCCATCGCGCTGCAGGAAAAGGCCATGGCCGAAGAGGATCGCATCGGCTTCTTTTTGAGCGACAACCTCATGCATCACATGATTTTTAGCATCGCATGTCGCAGCACCGTGTGGTCGTGGCTCGAAGAGACCAATGCCGACCTGGAGCGCTTCCGCTGGCTGCGCGCCGCCACGCAGGTTCTCGACAATCAGGACATCGTGAACGAGCACAAGCAGATTCGCCGCGCTATCGCCGGTCGCGACCCCATCGAAGCGAGCTTTTTGGTCAGCAAGCACCTGCACATGATGTTCCGCAATCAAACCGAGGTTCTGGACCAGTTCCCCGAGTACTTCGAGACCAGCAAGCTCCGCTAACCTGCCAAAAAGGGACAGGTTTATTTTGGCAGGTTTTATCCGAGCAAATGCAACAAGGCCCGGCTCCGTCTTGATGCGGAGCCGGGCCTTAGTCGCTAGAACGGCGGAACCAACTACTCGACCGTGACGCTTTTCGCCAGGTTTCGGGGTTGGTCGACGTCGCAGCCGCGCAGGATGGCGACCTCGCGTGCGAGCAGCTGCAGAGGAACGCTCGCCGTGATGGGGCTGAACACGTCGCGGACTGCTGGCACGCGGATAATGCAGTCGGCGATCTTGTTGATCTCCTCGTCGCCCTCGGTGGCAACGACGATGACCTTGGCACCGCGCGCCTTGCACTCCATAAGGTTCGACACGGTCTTGTCGTAGGTGGCACTCTTGGTGGCCACAGCGATGACAGGGAAGCCCGGGTCGATCAGGGCAATGGGGCCGTGCTTCATCTCGCCGGCGGCGTAGGCCTCGGCGTGCAGGTAGCTGACCTCCTTGAGCTTGAGCGCACCCTCGTAGGAAATAGCGGCACCCATGCCGCGGCCCACGAACAGCGCCGACTGCGCATCCTTGCACAGCAGGGCAGCCTCATGCACGGCATCGGTCTGCGTGTCCAAAATCCACTGGATCTGCTCGGCAGTATCGGAAAGCTCGCGGAACAGCATGCGTGCCTGTTTGGTGGTCAGGCGGTACTTGACCTGCGCCAGCAGCAGGGCCAAAAGCGTAAGGCTCACAACCTGGCCGATGAAGCTCTTGGTCGAGGCGACCGCGATCTCCTTGTTGGCCTTGGTGTAGATGACGCCGTCGCTCTCACGCGCCACGGGGCTGCCCACCACGTTGGTGATGCCGAAGACCTTGGCACCCTTGATGCGCGCGTCGCGAATGGCGGCAAGGGTATCGGCCGTCTCGCCCGACTGGGACACGGCAACGACAAGCGTCGTCGGCGTAATGATGGGGTTGCGATAACGGAACTCGCTGGCCGCCTCCACCTCGGTGGGGATGCGAGCCCAGCCCTCAATGAGATTCTTGGCAATGAGGCCAGCGTGATAGCTGGTGCCGCAGGCGATTACGTAGACGCGGTCGATGTCGTTGAGCTCCTCGAGCGAAAGGCCCAGCTCGTCGATGTCGAGCTCGCCGGCCGGCGTCATACGACCAACCAGCGTGTCGCGCACGACGCGCGGCTGCTCGTGAATCTCCTTGAGCATAAAGTCGGGATAACCGCCCTTTTCTGCCATGTCCAGGTCCCAATCGATGTGGGTGACCTTGGGCTCGATAACGTTGCCGGCCTCGTCGGTGTACTCGACGCCTGCGGGCGTGAGCTTGGCAAACTGACCGTCCTCGAGCACCACGACATCGCGGGTGGCATCGATGAGCGCGATGACATCGGAGGCGACATAGGCGCCGGTCTCGGCCGCGCCGACCACGATCGGGGAATCCTTGCGGGCCACGGCGATCACGCCGGGCTCGTCAGCGCACACGGCGGCCAGACCATAGGCACCGACCACGTGGGTGCACGCCTCGCACACGGAGGCCATCAGGTCGTGCGTCTCGGCATAAGCCTCTTCGATCAGATGCGCGAAGACCTCGGTATCGGTCTCGCTCTTAAAGTGGTGGCCGCGACCCTCCAGCTCTTCGCGCAGCTCGGCGAAGTTCTCGATGATGCCGTTGTGGACGATGGCGATACGACCGTCGCAGCTGGTGTGGGGGTGAGCGTTAACGACGGAGGGCTTGCCGTGGGTGGCCCAACGGGTGTGACCGATACCGCAGGTAGCGTCGCTGTCGATGTTGGAAAGCTCGCTCTCCAGGCCCGCGACCTTGCCCACGCGGCGGATGACGTCGAGGTGCGCCGCGGCGCCCTCGCCCACCTCGAGCGCGACGCCCGAGGAGTCATAGCCGCGATACTCCATACGCTTGAGGCCCGTAACCAGGATGTTCTTTGCAATATCAGAGCCGGTGTAGCCGACAATTCCGCACATAGGATAAATCCCTTCGTTCGCGTGACTGCAAGACGTCCACGCACAAGGGGCGCTGAGACGTATAACGTTCGAGTATTGTACTCACGCAAGCACAAGCTGATATACCAGAAGTGGTATCTCAACTTAGATACCACCCGATGCACACACGTCCAGCCGGTCCAAACCACCACAAAGGTACCTGTCCCCTTCGTGGCAGTCGCGCTGGCAACGGCGTTTCCCCAGATAAACCTGCCAAAATAAACCTGTCCCTTTTTGGTAGGTTTAGGATGCTACAATCTGGCTTGTACTTGAAACGCATCAAAGGGGCCGCTATGGCAAAGGTTAAAATCAGCGACGTCGCGCGCGAAGCCGGGGTTTCGTTGGGCACGGTTTCCAACGCGCTCAACCATCCCGAAAAGTTGCGTCCCGAGACCCTCAAGCTCATTAACGAAACCATCAATCGACTGGGCTACCTGCCCAACCAAAGCGCTCGTCAGCTCGCGGGCGGCGCCACCAAGTCCTTTGGCCTGGTGCTCCCCCGTCTCGACCACGGCTTTTCGCTCCAAATCGCCAGCGGCGCCCACAACGAGGCCCGCAAGCACGGCTACGACCTGCTCATCGCCAACGCCGACAACGACGACATCCTCGAGGATCATTACCTGCGCTACTTTATGGGCACCCAGATGTCCGGCGTCATGGTTCAGCCCATGGCATCCCCCGACTGGCACCCCGCCATGACCAAGATGCCCGTGCCGATCGTCCATCTGGACATCCATTGCTCCGAGCCCGGCTACTACGTAGCGGCCGACAACGAGGCCCAGGGTCGCATCATTGCCGAACTCGCCATCGCCCGCGGCGCGCACCATATTGTCGTCGTCGGCCGAGCAGCATTTATGCAACTCACCCTGCGCGTCCTTGGCATTCATAAGGCGCTCGCCCTACATCCCGACATCAAGATCGAAGTCATTGACGCCGGCGAGTGGAACACGGCGGCCGACGGCTATGGTATCGGCAACCAAATCGCCGAGCGTCCCGCCGACGAACGCCCCGATTTTGTCGTCGGTCTAACCGACGTGCTGGCCTCGGGTGTCGTTTCGGCACTGGTCGACAAGGGCATCTCTGTCCCCAGGCAAGTACGCGTAGCAGGCTGCGATGGCAACCCACTCGCTTGGAGCGGGTCGGTCCCACTGACCACGGTAGCGCCCCCGGGCTACGAGATTGGCCGCAAGGGTGTCCAATTGCTGATGGAGCAAATCGAGAACAAGGCCCCGGCAAAGACCAAGCATATCCGCGTCGGCTCTGCAGCGCGCACCGTCACCGCAGTCACCGCCGCCGAGGATATCAACCGCCAAGAACTGGTACGTCCGTTCCTACTGGAGCGCGCCAGCACCCAGGCAAGCACCCAGACCGACGCCACGGCCATCAACCTCGGTGCGTATCTATAGCACGCCCGTAAGTATGCTGTGTCGCCGCTTAAGCAAAAGGGGCCCGACCATTGCCGGGCCCCTTTTGCTTAAGCTCAAACGTGGGCAATTGCTCGTTTCAACACCGCAATTGTCTAGCGCACGGCCTTGACTGCCGCCGCCAGGTCGAACAACGTATCGAGAACGGCCTCGCAGCCATCCACCACGTCCTGCGGCAGCGGCACGATGTCGGGGACGGCAAAGACATGACAGCCGGCCGTCATGCCCGAGACGCAGCCGTTGCGCGAATCCTCGACCACGGCACATTCCTCGGGAGCAAAGCCCGCGCGCTCGCAGGCGAGCAGATACATCTCGGGGTCGGGCTTGCCGTGCACGACGTCCTCGCCGCAGGTCACGGTCTCAAACTTGTCAAAGAGACCGAATGCTTTAAGGTTGCGCTCGGCGGTAACATGGCGCGATGACGTTGCAAGGCCTACGTGATAGCCCGCAGCCAACAGCTCGTCTATGCACTCGGCAGCGCCGGCCTTAAGCTCCAGATCGGTCTTGACCATCTCGTCGCGAATCTCCTTGTGGCGACGATAGATCGCCTCGGCGGTCTCGTGGCTGCCGTAATGCTTATCGAGGATGTCCATGACATCGGGTAGCGTGCGACCGATAAACTGATGGATCAGCGCATCATCAATCGCGAGCCCCAGCTCAGCGGCGCCTGCCTTCCAGGCCCTAATCCCCAAACGCTCGGTATCGACCAGCGTTCCATCCATGTCAAAAATAACAGCCTTGATCATATCGGTCCCCCTCGCCGGATTGCATTACTGCCACTCTACCGCACTTTACAAACTTGTATATAACGTATATAGCATATTGCACTTTCGTTACATAGATAGAAGTCTTATGGCGAGTGGCTCGGTAGGATTATAGTTTCGTCCGAGCTATAATTACTGTAAGGAACTTTCATGCTTTCAGACACCGCCGCACCCGCAGAGGAGCTTCAGGACAAACTCGCAGCACTCGAGCAGCTGCTTTTGGCATACGGACGCGTCGCCATCGGCTTTTCCGGTGGTGTCGACAGCAGCTTTTTGGCCGCGGTCTGCGCCCGCATCATGCCTACCAATACCCTCCTCGTCCATCTCACCACGCCGCTCATCGGCACGCCCGAACAGACCTCGTTTGAGCGATCCGTTGATGGACAGGCCAATGAGGGACCGCATTTTAAGCTCCCCGTGCTCAATCTTTCGGTCGATCAGCTGCAGCTCCCCCAAGTAGCCTGTAACGACGCTAATCGCTGCTACCACTGCAAGCACGCCGGCTTTACCGCCATCGTCAACCACGCCAAGTCGCTCGGCTTTCCCACCGTCATCGATGGCAGCAATGCAAGCGATCGCGGTGACTACCGCCCTGGCATGCGCGCGGCAGAAGAGCTCGGCGTACGCTCCCCTCTCATGGAGGTCGGCTTTACCAAGGACGAAGAGCGCGAGCTGCTGCACGCATGGGGCTATCCCGTTTGGAACCTGCCGGCGGGAGCATGTCTTGCCACGCGCGTCCCCACGGGCGAGGAGCTTACGCGCGAGAAGGTCGATTTGATCCGCACCTGCGAGGACTACCTGCACGATCTTGACCTGGCACAGGTACGCGCGCGCTTGGTCGGCGGCTGCATGCATATCGAGGCCGCACCCGCAGATGTCGCCAAGATTGCCGCGCTCGGCGGCACCGCCGTCGATGCCGAGGGCAAGACCCCGCTGCCCGCCGCCATCGAGTCCGCGCTGCGCGAGCTGGGCTGCGACCATATCTCCCCCGAGGTCACCCCCTACATCCACGGTGCCATGAATCAGTAACCTGCCAATAAGGGACAGGTTTATTTTGGCGGGTTTTATCTGGGGAAACGCAAAATAGCCCCACATACACAACCACCGCAGCTCCATATGAGGCAAATGAATCAGTAGCGTCTATCCCAAATCTTGAGTATTTGTTCGACAGAACGGCCCCTGCCGGCTCCTGCTAGACTGGTAGATTCCCAACCGTCCATCCAGGAGCCTCCATGTCGCGCAAGTCCGCCTACAAGCAAGTACTTTCCATCGGAACCGCCGTGGTGCTGGGGTTTGCGCTGTTCACAGGGTCGCTCGACGGGGCGCCCAAGCTGTTGTCACCGCAAAGCGATGAGCAGGCAGCGGCTCTGGCCGAGAAGCAAGACGAGAGTCCCAGCCGCACCGACGACGAGGCGGACCTGGTTGCCCGACTCGAATCGGGAACAGCGAGCTCCTCGGACTCTCAAAATAGCCAAGACTCTGGCGATGGCTCCGAATCCGCCGCACCCGACACCGGTGACGCCGCTTCCGAGGACAGCTCCACCACCCCCATCGACGAGGTCGAAAACCCCGACCTTAACCGCGCCCGCGGCGTATACCTCAGCAGCATTCCCGACTACGCCGGCAACCCCTACGTTGCCCTTCGCGCCGACAGCACGCACCAGCTCGGCACGCCATCATTCACACTCGATGAATACGATCGCGCCACCGAAGAGGGCTGCTTTAAGAAATTCTCCAAGCTCGACAGCCTGGGCCGTACTCGCAAGGCGCTCGCCTGCGTAGGCCCCGAGTCGCTCGGACAGGGAAAACGCGGCGATATCTCGCGCATCCATCCTGCCGGTTGGCACCAGCAGCGCTACGACTTTATTCCGGGCCAGAGCCTCTACAATCGCTGCCACCTTATCGCCTGGTCGCTCTGCGGCGAAAACGCCAACCGCAAAAATCTCCTCACCGGCACGCGCTATCTCAACGAGACGGGCATGCTACCGTTTGAGGAGCAGATTCTTAACTACATCCACGACACGGGCAACCATGTTCTCTACCGCGTCACGCCCATGTACAACGAAGAGGAACTTGTCTGCCGTGGCGTGCGCCTTGAGGCGCAATCGATCGAGGACCACGGCAAGACCCTCTGCTTCCACGTGTACTGCTACAACCTGCAGCCGCACGTGCAGATCGACTACGCTACCGGCCGCAACCAGGCCTCGGGAGACTAGGGCCGACCAAGCTGCCCCAAAACCTAAAATGATCCGTTTTCGGCTTATAGGACAAAATGTGTGTCCCGATAGAACATCCGTTTCCATCCATTAATCCAGCCAGAACGGGTACGGGTCCCTGTGGTGGAGGTCCTCCCACACGGCCCTGTCGCCCCACTCCGGCCCTCCGTCCTCGCGCGACGGCGAGGCGGAGTAGACGCTGAACAGGAAGTCGATGTCCGCGTCGGTCGGCATCGTGGCGAGCTTCTCGCGCGCCGTCCTCGCGTCCCCCGGGTGCGCGTGGCACCACCAGAACACCGCCTTCACGCGCTTGACCGACGTCAGCCCCCGGTGGTTGCGCAGGACGGCCCTCAGCTGCGAGTTCACCCCTCCCTCGATCATGTTGTTGGTCGACGGCAGCGGGCCGGCCTTGGCCAGGGCGGGGTCGAGGTAGGTGAACAGCGTCCCCGCCGACACCAGCGACGACAGCGACGAGCGCGCCCGCCTCAGCCTCTCGTGGGTGTAGACCCTCCTGCCGTCCACCACGGTCCTGTCCTCCAGGAAGTCGGCCCAGAACCCGCACCAGTCGAGGTAGCGCTCGACCCAGATCTCGGCCTGGTGCAGCGCCTCGATGCCCATGAGGTCGCGTGCGATGAGGTAGAGCTCGCGCCCCGCCTGGAGCTTCGGCCGCGTCGTCGTGTAGCGCTTGACCTGCGAGAAGGCGTGGAAGGTGCACCTCTGGACCCTGGTGCGCGGCCAGGTCTCGCGCACGGCCTTGGCGAACCCGCTCCCGCCGTCGGTGACGACCACGTCGGGCGCCGGGATCGGCGCCATGAGGGCCGACCACGCCCTCGAGTTCTCCGACCTGGCCATGTACCAGGAGACCACCCTCTCGCCGCTGCAGCATATGAGCACGACGAGGTCGCGCGCGACCCAGATCCCGTCGACGTAGAGCACGCGGTGCAGCTCGCCGTCGGGGACGGGCATGGGCCAGACCTCCCAGAACTCGGCCGTCCTGCGCCTGAAGGACCGCCCGCCGCCCGGCATCGTGGCCTGCGAGTCCTTCGAGAGGAGCCACCCGAGGAACTCCTCGAGCCTTGTCGCCGTGTCGTCGTACCTCACCGTCGTCGACGCGCCGCAGGCCGTGCACCTCCACCGCTGGGACCCCGACGAGGTCCTGCCGTTGCGCTTGGTCCGACCGCCGCAGTAGGGGCAATAAACGGCCTTCATGGGCACCTCTTCCGAAAGGGTATTTAACGGTTCCGGAAAAGGTTATCTACCTGCGGGAACGATAGGCAACCGGACACACATTCTGTCCGAGCGGTTAAAAGCGGGCACGGAATTTAAACGGCTGAAAAAGGGGCATCGACCTGCGCCGATGCCCCTAAAGCAGACACACATTTTGTCCTATAAGCCCCGTTTTCCTCCGTCCCCAAGGGATCAAAAAGGGCCGCCCCGGTTACCCAGGGCGGCCCTTGCATCGGCATGCATGTTGCAGGCAAAACCACGCGTTACTTGGCGCGGCCCTCCTCATAGCGCTCGACCAGCTTGGCCTGAACGTCATAGGGAACCTGCTCGTAGCCAGCGGGCTTCATGGTAAAGTCGCCCGTGCCGCGCGTGATGGAGCGCAGGCGCGTCGAATAATCCGTCAGCTCGGCCAGCGGTGCCTGGGCAATGACCACGGTATCGCCGCGCTCATCGGTCTCCATGCCTGTCACGCGACCGCGCGAGGCCGAGATGTCGCCCATCACGGCGCCGGCGTAGCTCTCGGGAATAGTCACCGTGATTTCCTCGATGGGCTCCAGCACCACCGGGTCGGCATCGGCGCATGCCTTGCGCAGGCCGATGCGAGCCGCCGCGCGGAACGCCATCTCGTTGGAGTCGACGCTGTGATACGAGCCGTCGTACACAGCCACGCGAATGCCCGTGAGCGGGTAGCCGGCAATGATGCCGTCCTTCATGGTCTCCTGGACACCCTTGTCCACGGCGGGGATCAGCGAGCGCGGAATGCGGCCACCCACGACCTCATCCACAAACTCGTAGCCGTCGCTCGTGCCGTCGGGCCCAATAAGCGGCTCCACGCGCAGCCAGCAGTCGCCGTACTGACCGGCGCCACCGGTCTGCTTCTTGTGGCGACCCTGGGCGCTCGCCGTGCGGCGGATGGTCTCGCGATACGGAATGCGGATCGGCACGCTCTTGGCCACGACCTTGGTGCGATCCTCCAAACGGTTGAGCAGCACCGAAACCTGCGCCTCACCAACGGCGGAGATGATAGTCTGGCCCGTCTCCTCGTCACGATCGATGCTCATGGTCGGATCAGCCTTGCACGCCTTCTCGATAAACGTATAGAGCTTCTCTTCGTCGCCACGGTTCTCGGCCTCGATGGCAATGCGGTACTGCGAGTTGGGGAACTTAAACGCCGCAGCCTCGACCTTACCGGTAATGGAGAGCGTATCGCCCGTCTCGGCCGCCAGCTTGGGCGCCACGATGATGTCGCCGGCATAGGCGTGACCGACCTCGGTCATGTCGCGGCCGCACATCACATACAGGTGGGCCAGACGATCGCTCTTGCGGGTACGCGCGTTGATCAGCTCAAGGCCCGGCTCAAGCGTGCCCGTCAGCACCTTGATAAAGCTGATGCGACCCTGCTGAGGATCGGCCAGGGTCTTAAACACAAAGGCCACCGGGCGGTCATCGTCACTCGAGATCTTAAGCGAATCGCCGTCAATGAGCGGCATCTCGCCATAGTCGGTCGGCGCCGGGAAGTACGTGGCGATGTCGTCCATCAGCGAGTTGACGCCCTGCTCCTTGATGCAATCGCCCGCAAAGACCGGCACAAAGATGCGCTCGGCGATCGCCTTCGACAGCAGGCCTTCGAGCTCCTCCTGCGTCAGCGTCTCCTCGCCTTCCAAGTACTTCATCATCAGTTCGTCGTCAGCCTCGGCCACCAGCTCGCACAGATGGTCATGGGCCTCCTCGGCCTGGGCACGATACTCCTCGGGAATCTCCGACTCAACGGCTTCGGTGCCGTTGCAATGGCGCGCCTTCATGCGCACCAGGTCGATGATGCCGTCAAAGTCCTCGCCCTCGCCCCAGGGAAGGGTCACGGCGCCCAGGCGCGTGCCAAAGCGCTCTTGCAGCAGGTCCATCGTGGTCGCAAAGCTGGCCTCGGCGCGCGACAGGCGGTTTACGAACACCGCACGCGCCAGGCGCAGGTCCTCGGCGGCATACCAGAGCTTAACCGTCGTAGGCTGCGGGCCGGCCTCGGCGTCGACCACAAACAGAGCCGTCTCGCAGACGCTCATCGCGGCAAAGGCGTCGCCGATAAAATCGGGGTAGCACGGGGCATCGAGCACATTGATGCGCGCGCCCTTCCAGTCGATCGGCGCGATGGTCGTCGAGATGGAAAATGCACGCTTGACCTCTTCGGGGTCATAGTCGAGCGTGGGCTTGGTGCCGTCGTGGCCGCCCAGGCGGGCGGTCTTACCGGAAAGGTGGAGCATGGCCTCGGCGAGTGAAGTCTTGCCCACCCCGCCTTGGCCTACGAGCACCACGTTCCTTACGTTACCGGTCTTGGGAGCACCCATGATGACCTCCTTGCAGGGCCGCGCACAATGCGCGACGCCAACGGGGAGCGTTCGCGGTCGGTGCCATCCCGGGAGCAGCATGGTCGGCAGCCGAGCCGACTCACCCTCCAAATGTCCTATGCCACCACCCTACCCTCACGGGCGGCTGTCCATGCATACCTTTCGGCGCACGTATGAATACAGGCGGCGAGAGGAAGAGACAAGCTTGTGAGGCGATTATTGAACCCCGTCGATGCAAACAAAAAGCCGCCACAGACCGTAAGACCTGCGGCGGCTTCGCCTCAATTAATAGTTGAGTAAATGCTTGAGCCTACCCCTCGATACGGCTCAAGAACTCACGGGTACGTTGCTCTCGCGGGTGATCGATAACCTGCTCGGCCGGACCCTCCTCGACAATGCGGCCTCCGTCCATAAAGACCACGCGATCGGCAACATCGCGCGCAAACTGCATCGCGTGGGTCACGATCACCATCGTCATATTCTGCGCGGCAAGGTCTTTAATGACACGCAGCACCTCGGCCGTCAGCTCGGGGTCGAGCGCCGAGGTCGGCTCGTCAAAGAATAAGATTTCCGGATCGAGCGCCAGGGCGCGGGCAATACTCACGCGCTGCTGTTGACCGCCCGAAAGCTCACAAGGAACCTTGTTCTCGTTGCCCACAAGCCCCATCTGAGCAATCAATTCATGCGCACGAGCTTCCGCCTGCTCGCTCGGGCGCTTAAGCACGCGGATCGGCGCGTCGATGATGTTTTTCATCACGGTATAGTGCAGGAACAGGTTGTAATTTTGGAACACCAGACCGAATCGCGAGCGCGCCTGCTTGGGCACATCGCCCTTCGCATAGACCGCGCCCGAACCCGCATCCGTCGCAACGGCAAGGTCGCCAAACGAGAGTGAGCCTCCGTCGAGTGTCTCGAGCAGCGTGGCACACCGCAGCAGCGTGGACTTGCCGCCACCCGAAGGCCCGATAATCGCCACGACCTCGCCACGCTTCACCTCAAGCGAGATATCCTTGAACACCTCATTGCCGCCAAACGCCTTACGCGCGTTCGATATATTCATTACCGAATTAATCATGGTAGTAATCCAATTTTTTCTCGGCGGCGCCCAGCAGCATCTCGACGACGAAGTTAAAGACCCAGTAGATTAGCGCCGCGATCGCAAACGGCACCATGCTCACCTGCGAGGCGACCAGCGCCTTGGCCGTCGAGAACATCTCCCCCACGCCGATGGCAAACGCCAGCGACGTGTCCTTGACCAGCGTGATGATCTCGTTGCCCATCGCCGGCAGAATACGCTTGGCAACCTGCGGCATCACAATGTACAAAAACGTCTGCAGGCGCGAGTAGCCCAGCACCTCGGCGGCCTCGTATTGACCGCGCGGAATGGACTGCAGGCCCGAGCGATAGATCTCGGCAAAGTAACCGGCGTAGTTGATGATGAACGCTACGACGCACGCCGTCCACTTGGAATCGGGCGTGAGCGAAAGGCCAAACACGTAGTACGGGGCAAAGTAGATGGCAAACATCTGCAGCATGAGCGGCGTACCGCGCATGACCGAGATATAGATGCGCGCAATCCAGCGAAGCGGCGCGATTTTGCTCATGCGCATAAACGCCACGGGGATTCCCAGCGGAATCGACCCCAGCAGCGTCAGCACAAACAACTGCAAACTGACCAAGAAGCCCTGGCCAAGCATCTGCATCATGACCTGAATAGACATTACTTGAGCACCCAATTATCGAAAGACAAACCATAGCTTGAATATTTATCGCAGAGGTCCTTGACCGTGCCGTCCTCGTAGAGCGCCTTGAGCGACTCGGCTACAGCATCGGCCGACTTGGTGTCGCCCTTCTTAAAGCCAACGGCGTAGTGCTCGCTGGACAGCGGCTCATCAAGCTGCGTATAGGCATCGGGCTTGGCGGCAAGCTGATACTGGGCAATCGAAAGATCGCACGCCACGGCATCGACCGCGCCGCTCTCGAGCTGCATAAAGGCCGTGTTGTACTCGCCGATCGTGTCGAGCGTGGCAAACGTCGCCGCCAGATCCTTCTGGTCACCCTCGAGTACATCCTGCGCAGCGGAATCGGTCTGGGTAATCACGGTCTTGCCGGCAAGATCGTCCCAGCTCTTGATGCCTGCATCCTTCTTTACCACCAGCACCTGCTCGTTGAGCATGTACGGCTCGGAGAACGTGTAGTCGTCCTCACGGCCCTCCATGGTAAAGCCGTTCCAGATGCAGTTGATGGCGCCCGAGTTAAGCAGCGTATCCTTGGCGTCCCAGTCGATGGCCTCGTATTTGACCTCCCAGCCCTGCTTATCGGCAACAGCCTTGGCCAGATCGAGATCAAAGCCGGTGTACTCGCCATCGTCGCCCACAAAGCCGTACGGAGGATAGGACTTATCTAAGCCCACCACGAGCTTCTTGGACTCCGCAGCGCCCTTCACATCCTTGGCTGCGGCAGAACCGGCAGCAGAGCCCTTGCCGGCACCACCGCCGCAACCGACAAGACCAATGCCCAGCACCGTGGCGAGCGAGCCGGCTAGACCAACAAACTGACGACGAGACATATCGGTGTTCATGGTATTCCCCCTTGATGGCACTTTAGTTAAGTAAAGTGAGTCGTGTAACGTCCAGAATCATACACTCTACCTTGATAAAGTACAAGGGAGAGGTTGCCCGGCGTGGGAGGGGGGGGCGGGGGGATTAATATTTAGAAGAGAAAAAAGAGAGGAGGGGAGGGAAAGAAAATATAAGAGATAATATAGGGGAGGAC
>CAJMSL010000002.1 GCA_905216045.1 uncultured bacterium | reverse complement strand
GATCGCCATATTGCCAAAACCGACAACCCCAATCTTCATATCGCATAGTCCTTTCAGACACATTCCTCAAAACGAAAGGTATTGTCCCACGCCATTGTTTCGTATTGCCGACCTATTTGTGATACGGCTCGCCACGACTGATCTTGCAGGCACGGTAAATCTGCTCTAACAGCACCACACGCGCCAGGTTATGCGGCAAGGTAATGCGTCCAAAGCTGAGCATCTCGTCGGCTCGTGCGCGCACGTCATCGCTCACGCCGTCCGAACCGCCGATTACAAAGGCAATGTCGCTGCTGCCTCGCAGCATAAGATCGTCGAGCCTCGCCGAAAACTCCTCGCTCGAGCGCTCTTTGCCCTCAATGGCCAGCAGGATCACATGCGCTCGAGACGGCAGGGCAGCAAGAATCGCCGCCCCCTCCTTGTCGCGCGCGGCATCCACGCCGCCCGCCTTAGCCGGGTCGATATCGGCCACCTCGCGGATATCAACCTTGGCATAGGCGCCCAGACGCTTGGTGTACTCAGCGCACGCGTCCTTCCAAAAGCGCTCCTTGAGCTTACCGACGCAAACGACGGTGTATTTCACGCGCGTCTACTCCTTCGAATCGTTCTGAACCTTACCGGCAGCCAGCATCTGCTCGAACATAGAGGCCGACTGCGAGAAGTCGCTCGGCAGCACGACCGTCGAGGTTTTACCCGTGCGAGCAAACTCCGTCATCATCTCGGACCACTGCGTAAACATGAACAGTTGGTTGGCCTCGTCATTGCCGACACCCGTCTCCTGGATGATCTCGAGCGAATCTTTGATACCCAGTGCGATGGCCTTGCGCTGGTTGGCGATGCCCTCGCCCGCCTTTTCCATAGCCTCGGCCTCGGCGGTCGCCTCGGTGACGCGCTTGATGCGGTCTGCCTCGGCGAGCTCCTGTGCCGCAGCGCGCTTGCGCTGGGCGGCGTTGATGTCGTTCATGGAGTTCTCGACCTCGGTCGGCAGTGCGATTTTGGTGATGAGCGTCGACACGAGGGTGAAGCCGTAGGCGGCCATCTGCTCGGAAACGGTAGCGTTGACATCCTTGGCGATGTCATCCTTCTTGGCAAAGACCTCATCGAGTGTGTAGACGGGAATCGAAGAGCGCAGGGCGTCGGTGATGAAGTCACGCATCTGGTCGACGGGCTCCTGCAGCATATAGTAGCTCTTGTAGATGCCCGAATCCGCCGGGCCAGCACCCATGTCATAGCTCACGTGATACTGAGCAGAGACCTCAAGGCCGATGGTCACGTTGTCCTGAGTCTTAACGTCGATACCAAAACCGTTTTTCATGGTGCGTAGACTCACCGTGGCGGCTTTGCGGTCGATCACGGGCACCTTCATGTGGAAGCCCGCGTTGACGATGCGGTTAAACTTGCCCAGACGCTCGATGATCACGGCATGCTGCTGTTCAACGACATAGCAGGCGCTGGGAAGCAGCAGCAACAAAATGATGATGGGAATCAAAAGGCAGGTAAGGGCGGCGATGATACCGGAAAACAGCATGGTCTCTCCTCTGATAGGCACACGTTGGCATTAGGATACCCGCACGAAGCAGCCACGTGACACCAACAGGAGGCCCATAACAAAAAAGCCCCCATTGCTGGGGGCTCTTTCATTTAATGGTGTGGGCGAAAGGACGTCCGCGTATCCGCTTCGCGGATCCGCACCGGCTTTGGCCGCCTGCCGGCGTCCTCGCCAGCTCGCTAAAAACGCTCCGCGTTTTCTTTACGCTCGCTCCTTCGCAGGTTCAAGTCCCTGCGATGGGCCCATAACAAAAAAGCTCCCATTGCTGGGAGCTCTTTCATCTAATGGTGCGGGCGAAAGGACTTGAACCTTCATGGGGTTGCCCCCATACGGACCTGAACCGTACGCGTCTGCCAATTCCGCCACGCCCGCGTGCAGAAATTAGAATAACGGAGCGCCACCACGAACGCAAGAACTATTTTTGAAAAAGTTTGCGAGCATTTTCCCAAGCGGCTTGCGCGATTGTTTCGGCATCCTCACCAGTGCGATCGACACGGTCGTTAACCAGCGCGTTTGCCGTAATGGAGATCATTGCGGGCTCGCATTCAAGACCGCGGATGGGCTCCGGAGCCATATACGGGCAATCCGTCTCGAACAAAATTCGATCGAGTGGGGTTGCCGCAAATGCCTCGCGCACGTCGTCGTTGCGCTTAAAGGTGGCCGCACCACCATAGGCGATATAGCAGCCCAGCTCCACAAAGCGCTCCATCGTGGCGCGGTCCTCGCCAAAGCAGTGCAGCACACAACCGGCCTGGGGCACGCCCACCTCACGAAGCACGTTGTAGGCGTCCACGTGCGAGGTGCGCTCCTGGTCCGTGTCCTCGTGACGCAGATGTAGCTCCACCGGCACGTTACGGCACACGGCAAGCTCGAGCTGGCGCGCCATGCAGTCAATCTGCACGTTATGGGGTGCCGGCGCGATATCGTCGTCATAGTCCATGTGATAGTCCAGGCCGATTTCGCCAATACCGGCGCATAAGGGGTCATCGAGTGCGGCAACGACCTGTGCGTGAACGTCGTCGGTATAGTCCGGCGCGCCATACGGATGCACGCCGGCAAGATACTTGATCTGCGGGATATCCTGCATCGGCAGAATTTCGCGCACGAGCCAGTCGCTATAGTCCGTCACGCTGCGTTTGTCAGCGATGGGGTCGAGCATCGTCACCAACAGGTCGACACCCGCGGCTTTGGCGCGCACGAGCGTCTCGGGCACTTCTTTGCCCCAAAACGAAAGCAGATGCGCATGCGTGTCGGCAAGCGGTGCCAAGGGCACGGGACAAGCAACCGTCTTCTTTTTCTTGGTAAACGTCACGCGTGCGGCATTAGGCATCATGGATTAGCTCCTGGGCCAGGCGGACAAAGTCGGCAACATCAAGCGTCTCGGCGCGCGTAGTGGGCGCGATACCGCAAGCCTCAAAGGCGGCATCGAGCACGTCCTTGGCAAAGCCGTTGGCGCTCATGGAATTACGGATGGTCTTGCGACGCTGAGCAAATGCGGCGTCAATCACGCGAGCCACAAAGTCGCGGTCAAGCCCCTCGGGCAGCGCACCGTCAACACGGTCGATACGCACGACGGCCGAGTCCACGTGCGGCGCCGGCATAAAGCAACGCGGCGGCACCTCAAAGCGACCCGTCACCTGCGCATACAGGCCGAGCTTTGCCGTATAGCCGCCATAGGTCTTGTTGCCCGGCACTGCGGCAATGCGATCGGCAACCTCCTTTTGCACCATGACGACGGCACGCTTGAGCGCCGGCATCGTCTGGAAGAACTGCAGGATGATCGTCGCCGCCACGTTATAGGGCAGGTTCGCGACAAACACCGTCGGCTCACCGCCCGCAGCCTGCTCAATCTGCTCCGGGCCCACCCTGAGCGCGTCGCCCATGATAAAGCGGAAGTTGGCATAGTCGGCGGCATAGGCGTCGAGCACCGGCTCGAGCTCGGGGTCGGCCTCGATCGACGTGACGCACGCCGCCTCCTGCAGCAGCGCAAGCGTGAGCGTACCAACGCCCGGGCCAACCTCGAGCACGCGCTCATCGCCCGTGAGCTCGGAAAGCTCGCAGATGCGCTCAATCACATGGTTGTCGATCAGAAAGTTCTGGCCCAGGCGATGCTTGGTCGCAAGGCCAAACTCCTCCAGAAGCTCCCTTGTTGCCGTGGGGTTTGCCAAAGGCGAAGTTGTCATAGTTGCCTCCTTAGCATGATGGCGGCGTCTTGAAACAAAAGGGCATGGACCGTTGCGGCCATGCCCTTACATCTAAACAGCAAATTGCCGATATGGCGCGGCGTCTTAGCCCAGACGCGGGAACAGCGGCTCACCCTTCTCAACGGGCTGACCACCGGCAAGCAGGCCCCAAGCGCAAATGCCCTTGAGGTCGTCGCTCGCGGCCTCGTTCTCACAGGACAGGCGGCGCAGGGCCTCGACGGAAGTCTGAGGCATGAGCGGCATCAGCAGGTGAGCGGCAATGCGGATGGCCTCGAGCAGGGTGTAGATCTCGAACGCCAGCTCGTCAGCCTTGGCCTCGTCCTTGGCAAGCGCCCAGGGCTCGGAGTCCTCGATGTAGTGGTTGGCAGCATGGATGAGCTCCATGACCTCATCCTTGGCTCCGCCGTAATCGAGCACGTCCATCTTGGCCATGTAGCGCTCGACCAGACCATCGGCAATCTTTGCCAGCGGGTTGTCGAACGCATCGAACGATGCGGGCTTGGTGGGCGCGCAACCATCAAAGTACTTGCCGCTCATGTTGAGCGAACGTGAGATGAGGTTGCCCCAGCTGTTGGCCAGGTCGGCGTTGTAGACCTGCTCCATGCGATCGAAGCTGATGGCGCCGTCGGTACCGGGAACGACGTCGGTCATGAAGTAGTAGCGATAGCCCTCGACGCCCAGCATGTCGATAACGTCCTGCGGAGCGATGGCGTTGCCGCGGCTCTTGGACATCTTCTCGGCCTTGCCAGTCTCGGCATTGCGCACGGTCAGGAAGCCGTGGGCAAAGACGTGCTCGGGCAGGGCCTCGCCGATGGCCATGAGCATGGCGGGCCAAATGACGCAGTGGAAGCGGATGATGTCCTTACCCACGATGTGGAACTGCGCGGGCCAGCGATAGGCCAGCTCGGCACGCGCCTCGTCGGTGTCGACACCGTAGCCGACGGCCGTCATATAGTTGAGCAGTGCATCGAACCACACATACGTCACGTGGCCCTCGTCAAACGGGACCTGAATGCCCCAGTCAAAGCTCGTGCGGCTCACGGATAGGTCGTTAAGGCCGCCCTCGACAAAGCTGCGAACCTCGTTCATGCGGAACGCAGGCTCGACAAAGTCGGGGTGCTCGTCATAGAGCTTGAGCAGCTTGTCCTGGAAGGCGGAAAGCTTAAAGAAGTAGGACTCCTCCTGCACGCGCTCAAGCGGACGGTGGCAGTCGGGGCACAGGTGCTGGCCGACGCTGCCGTACTCCTCGTCGCCCTTCTGGACCTGTGTATCGGTGAAGTAGGTCTCATCAGGCACGCAATACCAGCCGTCGTAGCTGCCCTTATACAGGTAACCGGACTCCTTCATGCGCTCCCACAGGTACTGCACGGCATGATGCTGGCGCGGCTCGGTGGTACGAATGAAGTCGTCGTTGGAGATCTCGAGCTTGCTCCAAAGCTCCTTGAAGTGCGGAGCCTGGCTGTCGGTCCACTCCTGCGGCGTCATGTTGTGCTTTGCTGCAGCCTCGGCGACCTTCTCGCCGTGCTCGTCCATGCCAGTCAGGAACTTGACGTTATAGCCGGCTGAGCGACGATAGCGAGCCTGGACGTCGGCGATGATGGTGGAATAAGCCGTGCCCAGATGCGGATCGGCGTTGACGTAGTAGATGGGCGTCGTGATAAAGAACGAAGGCTTGGTTTGATCCATGGGGTCTGTCCTCCAGAAAAACGTTGCATACAGGGGATGATTCTAACGCAAGGGCTGGATATCCTCCATCTATTGCATATCGAGCACCATGGCATAGACATCGCGCTTGCGGCGCGAATACTTCTGAGACAGGCGCTTGGCCACCGCAGAGGCGGGCTCCCCCTCCTCGAGCGCGACGCGGATATCCTCGCGCAGGGCCTCGTCGGGATCCGCCGCCGCGGCGCCAACCGGCATGATACCGGCCTCCTCATCCTCGCTCGGCGGCGCGATGACCAGCGCAATCTCGCCCTTTACCTCGCCGCGGGCACGCAGCTCCTCGGCAAGCTGGGCAGCGGGTCCGCGCAAGACCTCCTCGTGCAACTTGGTGAGTTCGCGGCAGACGGCAACCTCACGCTGGGGAAAAACCTCTGCCACAGCCTCGAGCGTCGCCACGATGCGATGTGGAGACTCGTAGAAGATGAGCGCGCCGGGCACCACGGCAAGGCGCTGCAAGCGGCGCACGCGGTCGCCGTGCTTTCGACCCAAAAAGCCCTCGAAGAAAAAATGCTCGCAGGAAATGCCGGACGAAACGAGCGCCGTGACGCAAGCAGAGGGCCCGGGAATAACTTCGACGGGCACATCGGCCTCACGCGCCGCCTCGACCAGCGCCTGGCCGGGATCGGACACGCTCGGCATGCCGGCGTCCGAGGCAAAGGCGAGGGTCTCCCCCGTCAGCAGACGGTCGACCAGGCCGGCGGCGCGGCTGGCGATCACATTCTCGTCGCAACGGACAAGCGGCTTGGAAATGCCCAGGTGCATCAGCAGCTTTGACGTCACGCGCGTGTCTTCGCAGCAGATGACATCGGCAGCGGCAAAGGTCTCGCCAACGCGCGGGGACAGGTCGCCCAGGTTGCCGATGGGCGTGCCGACCACATAGAGTTTGCCCGTATGGGCGCTGTTTTGCGTCATATCAACCTATTCAATCATGCCGCGCTCGAGCGTACCGAGCGCCGCGCGGGCGTCCCATGCTGCAATGCGCTTCTCGGTCTTCCACGTTTGGAAGAACCAACCGGCAGCCGGCGCAAACGAAGCCAGCTGATTGGCGATAAACACGCGCTCGTAGGCATTGCGGCCCTCGGGCGTAACCGACGAGTTGGCAAAGATCGCCGCGCCCGACCATTCGCCCACCAGCACGGGGAACCCAGTCGAAATCGCTTCTTTAAGCTCGCGCTTGTTACGCGAAATCGCCGTCGTCAGCCCGCGGGGGCTCGTGATGTCGAGCGCATGCTCGTCGCGGTAATGGTACAGGTGAAGGTCCATGTAGACGTTCTTGTACTTGGCGCCTCGCATAAAATGCTTCCACTCGCTGGGATGCCCCGACGACGAGAAGACGACGATCTTATCCTCGGGCATATACGAACGGACGAGCTCATAGGCGTCGCGATAGAAGTTGCGCAGGTAGTGCGCCGGAATGCCATCCGTCATGGTGAAGAGGCTCTTGCGGACACTCATCTGCGGCGTATCCAGCAGCTCAATACCCAGCAGGCTCTCGGCCTCGCCGTAGCGATCGGCCAAGCGCTCGAGCACGTCGAGTGCGACATGACGACCGTTGGTGGACGAATGCCACTCGGCAACAGCCTCCGGCGTGGCGGGCGAATCGTTGGAATCGCCCTGGCCACCGGGCACAGTTGCTAGATCAAGCAGCACGCGGATGTCGTACTTGGCAGCCCACTCAATTGCACGGTCGATGTAGTCGACAACCGAGATGTAGGACGCATCGGACTCCTGCGAGCCAAAGGCATACCAGGGTACCGGCAGACGCACGGCATTGAGGCCAATCTGCGCCATGCGGCGGAAATCGTCCTCGCTCACAAACGTCTCGTAATGACGGCGCATGCGCTCGTTATAGGCGGCGGTGCCCATGGCCTCCTGCAGCTCGGCCGCGTTGGATGCACCGGTCGCCGCGTATAGCGACGGGGTCACCCAAGGCTCGGGAATAAACCAGCCAGAGAGATTAACGCCGAGTATCCTCTCCATCACTGCCCCCTTTTGAATCATACGGGCTAAGCCCGCATCGCTCTTGCATGACATATCTATCGATTTGAGTATACCCGCGCATGCAGACAGGCGACCGAACGGTCTACAAAGTGGCGCAAAAGTGGGAGGAATGTCTGGGACAGGTGGGCACGAGCTGGTGCGCCGAGATGTGCGCGCACGTCGGAAGTAAGCGCCGGAAAGCGCATCCCGTTTTTCGCAAAAGACTGGGATGCATTTTCCGTTCGAGGCCTCAATCGGAAAATGCATCCCGTTCTGAGCGCGAGATCTGGGACGCAGTTTCCGCCAAAGGCCGCAAAAGGAAAGCACGTCCCATTCTGACGCCGGATTCCGGGTCGCGCTTTCCCAAGCGACATCAAAGCGGAAAACGCATCCCACTCTGAAGCCAAATTCCGGGACGCAATTTCCGCAGAGCCCTCGATAAAAGAAAAGGACCCCTTTGCAGAGGTCCTAGTCAATTCAAGGTGGCGGGGAAGGGAATCGAACCCCTGACACGAGGATTTTCAGTCCTCTGCTCTACCAACTGAGCTACCCAGCCATTTGAGGTGTGCCTTGTTTCAAGGCTTGATTAGTATAACCAAGGACGCGTTCCGGTCAACCGAGAATTTTAAAAAAGTTTTTGAGCACAGCCTCGGTTCTATAAATCGGCACGTCAGAGGCATCAGCCGGCAGCAAGAAGTTTTTCACTCAGAGCCGCACGGGCAAACTCACTTGGCGTCATCCCCTCGGCAGCCGCCCGTCGACGAATGGCCTCCTTCATTCCCAGAGGAATCTTGACCGACAGCGTTGCCGTCCCCTCACCTGAGAGCGGGGGCCGTCCACGCACGATTCCACCAACGGTGTGTTCGCCATCCGGAAACTCTCCGCGCTCGTACGACTCACACCACGCGTCAATCATTTCATCCGTTACAACCTGACCATTAGCGGCCGTATACGTCTTGCCCATCATCGACCCCTTTGCCGAGCCTGTTCAATCTCCTGCCAAAATTTCTTCTGGACTGGAGACAAGGCATGAATGATAAGCCACCCACGGACAAGCTCGACCGCGACAAGCTCCACGCTTCGTCCGTCTGAGAGCCATCCAATTGCAAGCCATCTCGGCGGCTCGTCCTTCGGCTCGCGACGAATGCACTCAGTAACCGCAAGCCAAGCGCTAAGCACCTGCTTTTCCGTCAGGTGCTTTTTAGCGTTGGGATGGATCTCAACATCCATGCATCTTCTCCTCCATCTTACCCAATTTCGTATGACGAAAGTCCACTGTCGCCAATTCTTAAGCCGGCACGCGTTGGAGAGCAGGAGTCGAAACAATGATTGAAGGACGCTCTAGTACGGCCCAGGCGCCGAGGCAGGAGCACATGCGCCAAGGACGAACGTTTTCGTAGCGCGCGAGGATATTGCCGTCGCGATCGATGAAGGCGATGTCGATGGGATAGGCCATAAAACACGTATGGACCGAAGAGCAGCGTGGAAACGCCATGACGAGCGACAGGCCGTTGGCGGCAACCGGACGCCGTCCCAGCATGCCGCGCAGGCGCACGACAAACGACTCCGCCACCACAAACTCGGCCGGCGTCCAACCCAGCCTATTGAGTGCCCGCGCGTAGGCGATGTAGGACGAGACCGCGGTCACATGACCACCCCCGGATGCCATGGATCGACCGTCACCGCGCGCTCGTGCGACAACGTTGTCGGCGCCCCCAGCGGAACGCCAGCGATGCTGAGAGAAGTCGGCCACGGCTCATAGTGCATGGTGCAGGTGTAGGTCCTAAACGTACCGGATAGGGAGAGCAGGCCACCATCTGATGCCTTCGCGCCTTGCTCGCTCGACACTTCGATCTGCAAGTCATAGCCTTCCATGGCATTCAGAATTTGAGTCTGGACCGTCGCCGAGGCATCGGCAGAGCTTTCGTCGCCCTCCCCCTCCGACGCCACGGCATGCGCTAGCACGATGTCGGGCACCACGCGGTCGAAGCGCGCGACAGCGCCGGCAAAGATCATGACGTTGTACACGATGAGTGCCAGCACCAGCAAAACGGGCGTAACCACTGCCATCTCCACCGTCGCTTGGGCGCGCTCCTCGCGCAGACGCATGCGGATACTCATTACGACCCACCGCCCAGAGCGCCAACCAGCGTGGCGACATCGACGGTGAGCGGGATGGAGCCGCCGCCGGGCAGAGGAATCTCCGCAAGTGTGAACACCGTACCGCTAATGGTGCGTTCGACTTGATATTCCAACGCCTCGCAAAGCGCCTTGGGATCGGTCACGCCCAACGGAATACTTCGCAGTTTGTCTTGCGCTTGAGAGAGACCCGCAATGTCAGACCCCGGACTCTTAATGACGTTGGCAGAATCGGTCAGCACCGGCTTTCGCAGGCGCAAGTCGCACGGTTCCAAACCCAGCGCCGCCACGGACGCCGAAACGGTATCGCCGAGCCACGATGCGATGGAGCCCAACGCGCCGCTGCCCCCTCCTAGGCCTTTAATCATCTCGTCCATAAGTTCGTCGGCCGAACCTTGAATATCACCGTATCCTACGAGCAGCCGTCCCCAAACATCCATGACGCCGTCGAGCACGCCGGCAACGCCGCCCGAGCGTTCCTTCAATGTCGAGAAAAATCGCGAAAGCACGTTGTTTTGCGCCGTCGCCTCATCGGGCGCCAGCACCGCGGCAGAGATAGCACCGCGATCGCCAAGCCTGACTGCCGCGTTAAACGAGGAGTTAAGTTGATCGGGGCTGGTAATGTCACCCGAAACTGCAAAGGCGACCACGCCGTTGCGGCCAGGTGGGGCGATACGCGGGCGCTCGCCGGAAAGCGCTTTAATGGCCTGGTCAAACGCATTGCCCGCACGGTCGGCCTCATCCTCGGTCTGACGCTCAAGTTCGAGTTCTTTGTTGCGGCATTCGACGTAGTCTTCCAGAGCCTCTTTGAACTTATCGAAGTGGTACTCGAAGCCCCTTTCGACAGAAGTCGTTGCAATCGCAACGTACCCTAAAGACGACACACCGAAATGGCATTCGCTACACGTTTCGTGACCGTCAAAATCTGCGACGGATGCCAGCCCACCCGGCTTTCCTTTTTTGTAATTTGGACAGTCAGTCCCATAATGCAAATAGGTAACTTTATCTACTTCACTCGTGGGCCAACGCGCATCGGTATAGAGTTCAGTCGTCCGCGCCTCATCTGGATTTCGCGGAAGGAAAGGGATGCGGGCGGAAACTTTGCCGTCCTTTTCAGTTATATATGCCCACTCGACTTCTTCGCCCGCATAAGCGAAGAACACCTTTCGTGCAGCAGAATCTGCCTGTTTTTCCGGACCCTCACCAAGCGGTTTCTCATTTGCCAGGCGCTGGCGATAGTAGGCCTTCGCGCGATCGAGCGCCACTTGCGGTTCCCACGTAACGCTCGAAGCGTAATGCGGATTTTGAGCACCAGAGAGATCCGTTAGACTTTTCACACGCTCCCACATGCAAGAACAGCTGCTGACCGAGCCCTTGTCAGACCCGCCACAATCCGCCAGCCAAGCGCGCTCTTTAGCCTTCGCCGTGTCCTCAGAAGCCTTCCGCAGCTCCTCGGCCGCACGCTCTAAATCATCTGATGTGTCTTTAATGGTATCGGTCGAGATCTCTGACCCTTTGAGCGCAGCGAAGTCCGACTCGGATGTCCTGGGCACGGCAAGCGCCGTACCGGTATAGGCCACACTATCGGTATCCTGCGCCGACACCGCCTGCGTGGCACGCGCGGCAATCAGATACGGCAGAGCTGTCTCGATTTTCTGCAAGCCTTCCGATGCGCTTTTGGCAAACTTGTTGCGCGTTTTAATGATCTCAATCCCGGTGTCGACCATATTGCCGGCAACTGGTTCGGCACCTGGGATGAGAATGGCAACCAGGCCCGTCCCGATTGTGGCAAACCCCGCTAGCCCCAGACTCAAGATGCTCGCATCAACCACCGTGGCAGCCGTGTGATAGGACGACACCACGTTGGCACCCGCCAGCGCGCCGCTATCGGCCGCCACCTGGGTATCCCCGGCACGCGACATGCTCCATATCGCCGCGGTCGACGAAAACAACAACGTGAGCACCACTAGGATGACCACGGCAGAAGAAAGCGTGGTGTAGGCACCGTCTTCGATAAACAGGTCGATACCGGCGCGGCCCATAAAGCCGCCTCGCTTGCGATGGCAGCTCGGACGGCGCGTCAAAACGCATCTAGACCAGAAACGCTTAATCCCATGCAGCAATCCACGAATCATAATCTCCCTCCAGCCATTCGGGACGCGATTGATACGAGACATCGACCTTGAGCTCAACGTAGCCGCCCTCGGCGGTACCACCCATAGCCTGCGCAAACGCACCGATCACAGGCAACGGCTTGACCTCGCCGGAAACGGACACGGACGAGACACCACCCGCACCGGCCCGGCCAAGCTCGATATCCCACGACAACGGCCCGCCGGCATGAAAGATCGAAACGTTGGGCACTGCGGCAAGCCGGCGGCGGGTGAACTCCTTAAGATCGTCGTCCTCCGCCGTCGTCGTGGTCATGAGCCGCGCGGTCTCGGCAGCGGCAGACTCCATGACCGCGCGCGTATAGAGCAAACACACCGGTTGCAGTGCGAGAAGAATGAGCATCAGAAACGTCGGCAGCAAAAAAGCAGCCTCGACCGTAGACTGCGCCCGGTCCTCGCGCGCGATATCAATACAACGCGATGTCCTTAGCGCCCGCAGCGGCGTCGATAACCGACGTCGAGGCAACGCCATGGGATGCCGCCCGCTCAACCAGCGCCGCCAAGTGCCCATCGGTGCCAGCACGCCAAAGCCCCGCAATCGCCAGCACGATCGATAACAGCGCCACCGTGACGATGGCGTATTCGACCGTCGCCTGGGCAGATTCCTCGCGCAGGACGTCATGCATTTCACGACCCCTCCTTTGAGCTTATTGTTTGCGGGGCCAGGCGCACCGCGCGCAGACGACACGAAGCATCGCCAGTATCCGCGGCAACCGTCACCATATCGACCCAGCCGCGCCCATCGCGCACAATGGCGCCCCATACGTTACCCTTAATATCGAGATAGCCGCTCAGGGCGAGCTGGGCCGTTGGCACCTCGCGGTAGGCGCGTAACATATCCGCCGCTGCCTCGGTCATCGGTCGGTCCTCGGACCATGCAAGCCGGACCGCAATCGCGTTGTCCTCAGACGAATCCGTCGCAGTGCCAGACCGCTTGTCGAGCGTCCGCAGAAAGGTTTGCGCCGTGACAGCGACATCCGAATCGTCCACATCTCGCATCTCATCTTTTTGAGACGCCACCGCCGAATCTGAGCCCGAATCGAAGGCGGCCCCAGGACGCTGCTGCCGCGCGGCGTTAAGCCCCCAAAGCACCGCCGCTATCGCCACGGTCAGGCATGCAAACACCAGCAACACCCCGATGGGGCGCTCGCCCTCTACAGGCTGTTGATGCCCTCGCTGATAGCGTTCCATAGATCTTGGACCTTGCCTTTAAATGCAACGATGGCAATAATCGCGATCACCACAAGCACACCCACCAAAATGGCGTACTCGGTGGTACCCTGCGCGCTCTCCTCCTGCAACAGCTCCTTGGCATGCTGGCGAGCGAGAATCGCCCGGCAAAAAGCCCAGTTCCAAGCCTTGTCAGCAACTTCGACCATCGTGTTCATGTATTCCTCCCTACATCATCCCGCCTGCTCCCAGCAGCGGGCCCAATATGGACAGAAGCAACGCCGGCAAGATGAGCGTGCCGGTGGGAATCAGCAGCTTGACGGGCGCACGCTCAATCTCGCGCTCGACCGCGGCGCGATGAGCCGCACGGATCTCGCGACTTTGAGCGGCCAACGTCTCGGCAAGTGGGGCACCCAGGGCGAGCGCCTGCCCCACCGTGATGGCAAAGGTCTCGAGCGCTCGCACGTCCAGGTCGCGCGCGGCGGCCAACAACTCGTCCTCACGCGTGCCCACGCCCACCTGCCACGCCATGCAGGCCCGCTCAAGGCGAAGAGCCAGCACTGACCGGCGGTTGGCGCAGAAAATCTCAAGCGCCGCATCAAACGAAAGACCGGCCGAAAGGCCCAAGCGCACAACATCGATCATCTCGGACACTTCGCCGAGCGACACTCGCGCCGGGCCGCCCGCTCCAACCGCGCCCTTCACTCGCGCTGTCAGTGCATCGACCTCCGAGCGACCCGCGGCAGCGACCAGCACCGCCTCGCGCTTGCAGGCCCCTGCGATCTTGCGCGCATCCGCCCGATCCAAACCCGTCGCGACAAATACACTCAGGGCACACAGGCAAGCCACAACTGCAACCAGGGCGCGCATAGCTCCACCCGCATAATGCGCCGGATAACCACCAGGGCAACGACGTTGAGGGCTAGACCCAGCACCACAGCGCCCGCACCGGCAGGCGTCGCAAGACCGCGACGAAAATCTGCCGAAAGCAGCGCCAACACCGCGCACATGCCCGCCGGCATCGCCGCGACCATATGCGCAGACATGCGAGCCTGCGACGTCTTAACATCCAGGCGGCGCTTGAGCTCAATGCGCTCCCCCACCATGCTCGACGCCTCGGACAGTAAGTCGGCAAGCGGAGCACCGGTGCGCTGAGACACCTTAAGCGCCAAGGTCACAAGCGAAAGGCCGGGGGCGTCGATGCGCACGAGCAAGTCATCGAGCGCGTCGGTCGCCGAGATGCCGCAATCGATCGCCGCCGCTACCCGCAAAAACTCGGTATGTACCGGCTCTTGCGCATGAGCGCCCACAAAGCGCATGCCCTGGGCCAGCGAATGTCCCGAGGCAAGCGACATGGAAAGTGCGGTAAACGCCTCGGGCATGGCCTCTTCTGTATCGTGTTGCTCGCGCCGGCTCTCAAAGCCATCCCGAGCGGCGCCAACGGCAATCGGAACAACAAGTCCCAAGGCAAATCCGAGGGGCGATAACGACACCATCGTTAGTAAAACGCAGCAGACACCGCTCGATAGCAGCAGAAACGCCAAACGCCCCGAAGCATCTTCGATCACGAGGCCAAGGCGATGCGCCGGAGCCAGCGATGCCCACGAACGGGCGATCTTTTTCAGCAGATCGTTTTCCACCAGCTCACGCGGCAACTTCTCTGCCACCGTCTCGAGCGCCTGACGCGCCAGCTCCGTCGGCGGCACCTGCGGCACACGAGGTTCCGCCCCGCACGCCGTCGCAACAGAAAACCCTGCCAAACCCCCTACGACGAGGGGCACAGCGACCTCCATTCGTCCACCTCCTCTTGTGTGAGCGTCCCCGACCGCAGGCCTTCTGCGATAAACGGCGGCTCGCGGTCAAGCTTCCAGGTGCGCTCGGCGGCATCGAAAGTCACATAGCGCTCGAGCTCTACGCCGCCCGACGCGGCGCGACGCACCCCCGAATACGAGGAGACGAAACGCCTGCCATCGGCGTGGCGCTCGGACATCACGATGCCGTCGAGCGCCATGGCAATCTGCTCCTCGATGAGCTCGCTCGGCAGATCGATGCCATAACGTGCAAGCAACGTCAGACGCACCACGGTCTCCTGCTCGGAACCCGCATGAAGCGTGGTGAGCGACCCGTCGTGGCCCGTGTTCATGGCCTGCAACATGTCGCAGCACTCGGCACCGCGCACCTCGCCCACCACGATGCGGTCGGGGCGCATGCGCAGGGCATTGGTCACCAGGTCGCGGATCGTCACCGCGCCCTCGCCCTCAATTGAAGCCTCGCGCGCCTCTAGGCGCACCACGTGCGGATGATGCGCAAACTTGAGCTCGGCAGAGTCCTCGATCGTCACGATGCGCTCGCCGGTGGAGATCTCGCATGACAACGCGTTGAGCAGAGTGGTCTTACCAGATCCCGTGCCTCCCGCAACCGCCAGGTCCTGTCGCAGCGACACAGCGCACGACAGCAGCTGCGCATACCAAAGCGGCAGCGACCCCAGCCCCACAAGCTCGTCCAGCGAGCAGATACGGTCCGAGAACTTTCGGATGGTGAGAATCGGTCCGTCAATCGCCACAGGCGGAATCACCGCGTTGACGCGATAGCCCGTTTTGAGACGGGCGTTGACGATGGGGCTGCGCTCGTCGATACGGCGGCCAAGTGGCGAGATGATGCGGTCGATAAGCACACGGATCTGCTCATCATCCTCAAACGCATGCTCGATGGGGTACAAGACGCCGCCGCGTTCAAAGAAAGCCGAGCGGCAGCCGTTGATCATGATCTCGGTAACGGTGTCGTCCTCGATGAGCGGCTGCAACGGCCCCAAGCCCACCACGTCATCCAAAATCTCGTCGATGATGGCCTCGCGCTCGGTCGTCGCGAGATCGGTCGGCTCTTCAACATTGAGCGCCGCCTCCACCGCGGGACGCAATTCCGAGCGGGCAAGTGCCGGGTCGATATAGGCGCTGATACGCGCCACTTCGTCGTAACCCATGCGGTCCATCACGGCGCGCTTGGTACGTCGTTTCACCGCGCGGCGACGCCCCGCATCTACAGGCGCTGCCTCCGCTGCAGCGCCGGCAGCCTTAATCCTTGTTTGCAGGCTCATCGCTAATCACCCTCGCGCGACCAGGGAAGGCGAATACGCGGGCGATCGGTGCGCGTTGCACGGTCGGCGACTATATCGCTCCAAGGGCCGACGGCGCACCCCAGTTCCACGAGCATCTCGCGCGTGGCCTCGCGCACGCTGGTCGCAAAAGCGCTGGTCTGCCCCACTGCCTCGTCAGCGCGCCCAAACGCCATGAGCGCGGCGAGATCCTGCCCGCCATCGGCGATGCGAATCTTGGAGCTCAACGCACAGGCAATCTCAAAGCGCATGGCGACGTCCTCGTCTGCTCCGCGCGCACCGAACCGGTTGAACACGGCGCTCATGCGCGTGCGCGGCACACCTACTCGACTCGCCAGTTCAATGACGCGCGACGCCGACGTCGCGGACGACACCGCAGCATCGCCAACGACCAGGCAACGGTCGCTCGCCGCCACCGCAGCCGCCACGGCGTCGCCCCAAAAGACCGAGGTATCGATAAAGACCACGTCGGATTCGCGACGCAGGACATCAAGCAGTAGCTCCACCGGACGTGCCATGAGCTCGGCTTGCTCGGGCGCCGCAACGGGACCCCAGAGCGTAACGCCTGGCGCCACGCGCATCGATGTGGCTACGATATCCGGCTCGGTGAGCGCGCCCGCCGCCGGCTCGATAAGTGCCGCCATATCGCGCGGAGCATCGACGCCTAACAAGTCGTAAAGGTTTCCAAACATCAGGTCCAGGTCGAGCACGGCGGCACGCAAGCCCAACAGCGACGATGTGTGTGCCATGGTGGCAACGATCGTCGACTTGCCGCAACCGCCCGAACCCGAAATGGCGCAGATGACCGGAGCTCGATGCTGCGGAGCGGCAGCGTCTGCCGGCGGCATCGGAGGCGGCGGGGCGGGCGTCGGCGACAGCGTCCCCGTCTCCCCCGCCGCAACCACACGCTGCGTCCAAGCCGGCATGGCAGCTTGTTCGGTCTGCAAGGCAGGCTCGTTCTGTGCAATCTGCTCATGCTGCATCAGCGACAACTCGCCGCACCCGGCAAAGCCCTCAACTTCGTCGAGTTCATCCGCCAGATTCACGCCGTGCACGTATCCCATATCTACAGCCGGGGAGTCGCCAGCATGCTGTGCCGGCCCCCCAGCGTCATCGTATACAAGGGGGTTCCGGGGGCGCCGACCATGCTCGGCTTCCGCTTTTCCATAATCATCAACACGCGGGCCTCTTGTAGCGCGAGGCGCCCCGGGTTCCCTATCAACAAAAGCATCGGGCTCAATCGTCATGCGCCGATCGGAATCAACCGCTCCCTCGCCCGCGCGCCCGTTGCCGCATATACTGTGCGCAGCGATGACCTCGGTCGCCCCCGCGCGAAACAGTCCCTCGATATCCGACGGATCGAGCGCTTCTATCAACACGACCACGCGACTCACGCGGCCTTCGGCCGTCAGGCGCGCAACAGTCTTGCGCACATCTTCGATATCAAACAGAGACGCCGCGATGATGGCAGCCCCGCGGCGCGACGGAAACGCCCGCGCCATGGAAACCAGCCCGTCCAGGTCACCCACGCGAAGCACCTGTGCACCCGCATCACGGCCCTCGACTTCCTGCTGCAACAGCCCGTAATCGCCGCACGCGCAGCACGCAAGCCAGATCGCCTTCATCACTCGTCGCCTCCGCTCTTTTTGCCGCGCGCCGTGGCGGGAATCGTCAAGCTGACCGTTCCCTTGCCCGAGGCTCCCAGCAGTTCCTTGACGTCTTCGGGGTCAGCCGCCAGCGTCACCCATTCGATCTTGCCCTCGCGCGTGGCACCGGAATTCTCACTGGTATCGATCACGTGCGCGCCGCACAGTCGATCGGTTACGCCATCTTTTTGCACGTACACGTCCACATAGCTGCCCACGCCCGTGGCACCGCCGACCGAGTGCTCGGCATCGACCGCCACCGAAACGGCGACCTTGCCCTTAGGCACCTCGAGCTTGTGGCTCTCGGCCTTGGTGTAGACATTGCAGATCACGGCGTTTTTGGGAATACGCGAAGTCGTCACGTCGCCGCGCACCTGGCGCAGCTCGGTCGCCGCGTCACGCGGCAGCAGACTCGTCAGCCATTCCTGGGTTATGACATTGGTCTCATCGAGGGTCTCGCCCACATCGATATCGCGCGCCGCGACGCATACCTCGACGCGATCGCCACCGTACTTGGCCAAGGTCTCAGCCTGGACCTGTTCGGCTTGTGAGCGGATCGACGAGCCGTAAACCATGCAGAGCAGAGCAGCGAGCACGCCCGCGACCAGACTGATGGCGATGCGCTTGCTCTTGTTCACGGCCGCTCCTCTCATGGCAGTGCCGGGCGAATGCCCGTACCACCATTGTCTGGGCGGTCAGAGTGCAAAGCGGCGCAATCGCGATCTTGGTTTTCGATGTCAAACCAATCGCCGACCAAAAGCTGACCAGCCCGTCAAGCTCATGGCAAGGTTTTGGTCAGCACGTCAGCAAACTGCATGTTTCGAGGCTTTTCCGCAGCAAAAAAGCCGTCTCCCGAACAGTTGGGAGACGGCTGTCATAGGAAAAATCAATTACAGATGAACATCGGGATCGAGCATTTGAGCGCTCACGCGCATGGATGACGCCAAGTTTTGGAACGTTTCCAGACGCAGACTGTCGATCTGCCCGGCGTCCTCGGCCTCGCGAACGGCGCAACCCGGCTCATGGGTATGTGTGCAATCGCCAAACCGGCACGCGCGCGATGCCTCGACAATCTCGGGGAAGGCGCGCGCCAGACCCCGCTCGTGACCCACGAGCGGTAGGCTGCGCAGGCCCGGGGCATCGGCGATCACACCGGCGTCGCCCGGCAGCGCCACCATCACGCGCGCGACGGTAGTGTGACGGCCCTGGTCGTCGCGTTCGCGCACACCGCCGGTCGCCAACGTATCGTGGCCCAGCAGTGCATTGAGCAGCGTCGACTTGCCGGCACCCGACTCGCCCAGAATCATGGCGCAGCTCCCGGCAGGCACGCAGACACGGACCTCGTCCAGGCCGCGGCCCTCAGCAGAGGACGTCACGATCACGCGCACGTCCGGACCCACCAGGCGGCGCACGCGGTCCAGATCGCGCTCGAGCTCCTCGGCATCGCAGCGGTCAGCTTTGGTGAGCACCACCACCGGCTCGGCATCGCAGTCGAGCGCCAACACCAGCGAGCGCGCCACGCGGTCGAGCAGCACCTCACCGGCACCGAGCGCCTGCACGATTAGCACGCTATCCACGTTGGAGCAGAGCACCTGACGCTCTCCGCGGGCACGGCCGCGCCAACGCTCAAAGCTCGTACGGCGCGGCAGAACGCACTCAATCACGCCCATATCGTGCCCGGGAGCGCGGCGCACCGCCGCACGGTCGCCCACGGCGGGCAGCAGCACCTCGTCCTCGCCGCGCGACTTGGCAAACCCCACGGCATGCTCGGCACGAAAGGTATCGTCGGCCGTCACCACCAGCGGAAACCCGCGATCTAAGCGCACCACGGCGCCAAGCTGCATCTGCTCGGGCTCCTCAGCATGTGCGCAGAAATCATCAAAGGCAGTCTGCTGGGTTTCATCGACTGGCAGGTCATCAAACGCCGGAACGTCCTGCAGCGCGTCAAGCCCCGGCACGCTTGCCAGCAGCTCCTCAGCAGATACGGGAGCCTCGGTCGCGAGCTTCCGACGACGATCACGCTTAGCCCGCGCCCCCGTCGTCTTTTTCTTCGCCTTAGCCTTAGCCTTGCCCACAAGCGCCTCCCAGCACCATAAATCACAACTGAGCAGGTATTTTAAATCAAAAAGAGCTGGCCGGGCAAAGCCCTAAATCAAAAAGAGCCGGTCGAGCAAACGCTCGATCGGCTCACAAACTTTCCCTCAGCTTACGGTCCCGAGAGGTTGTCCGAAGGCCCGACCGCCGAGAGGGGTTTC
Source organism: uncultured bacterium (assembly GCA_905216045.1). Taxonomy (GTDB): domain Bacteria; phylum Actinomycetota; class Coriobacteriia; order Coriobacteriales; family Coriobacteriaceae; genus Collinsella. The sequence goes on along the minus strand of CAJMSL010000002.1, from coordinate 25,165 downwards.
TTCTGAGCGATCCCGCAGCGCGAAGCGCGAGGACCAGTGAGGGAGAAAGGGCGTGGGGCGGGCCCGGACGAGTACGCTACTCTTTCTCCACAGCGCGCATGATCGCCTTGTAGATCTCCATCAGCGGGATGATCAGGAAGGCCAGGCCCAGCGCGGCAAGAACGCCCTTGAGCTCAAGCGTCACAGGACCAAAGAACATCTCGGCAAGCGTCGGCTGCACGGTCACGATCACCGTCAGCACCAGTGCCAGCGCGGCGGAAGCCCACAGCCACTTGTTCTGCTTCTTCATGGTGAACAGCGACGCACGACGGCTGCGCATATTGAAGCAGTGGAAAATCTCGACCATGTTGAGCGTGATGAACGCCATCATCACGCCTTCCTCGTCGGCATTGCCGGCGATCATATCGGCGATGTGGATGTAGCCCATGTCAAAGTACACGCCCACAAAGAAGCTCGCCAGCACCAGCACGGTGATGATTAGGCCCTGGACCACGCAGTCCAGACCCATATGTCCGGCAAAGACACCGTCCTTGGCGTTGCGCGGCTTGCGCTTCATGATGTCGCCCTCGGCATCCTCCATGCCCAGCGCGAGCGCGGGGAAGCAGTCGGTGACCAGGTTCACCCACAGCAGCTGCACCGGCTGGAAGATGGTAAAGCCGATGAGCGTGGCGATAAACACCGAGAATACCTCGGCAAGGTTGGCCGAAAGCAGGAACTGGATGACCTTGCGGATGTTGTCGTAGATGCGGCGACCCTCTTCGCAGGCACCGATGATGGTGGCGAAGTTGTCATCGGCAAGCACCATGTCGGCGACGTTCTTGGTGACGTCGGTGCCGGTGATGCCCATGCCAACGCCGATGTCGGCGCGCTTGATGGACGGGGCGTCGTTGACGCCGTCGCCCGTCATGGCCACGATCTGGTCGCGCGACTTCCAAGCCTCGACGATGCGTGTCTTGTGCTCGGGTTGGACGCGGGCGTACACGCCGTAGTCCTCGATGTGCGCGTCGAGTTCCTCGTCGCTCATGCGATCGAGGTCGGCACCGGTGATGGCATGGTTGCGATCGGTGACGATGCCCAGCTGCTTGGCGATGGCCACGGCGGTGTCGATGTGGTCGCCCGTGATCATGACGGTGCGAATACCGGCATCGTGGGCCTCGCGGATGGCGTCGGCGACCTCGGGGCGGACAGGGTCAATCATGCCGGACAGGCCGCAGAAGACCAGGTCGTGCTCGAGCGCAGCGGGGCTGCAGTCGCTCGGGACCTCGGTGTAGGTGCGGCTTGCCAGCGCCAGCACGCGCAGGGCCTCGTCGGCCATGACCTTGTTGGCGGCCACGCGCTCGGCACGACGCTCCTCGGTCAGCGGAACGACCTTGTCGCCGTCGTAGATATGGGTGCACAGGCCGATCACCACGTCGGGCGCGCCCTTGGTGTACTGCTCATACTCGCCGTCCAGGGTCTCGACGACCACGGACATCATCTTGCGGCCAGAGTCGAACGGGGCCTCGCCCACGCGCGGGTGCTCGGCGGTCAGGCCAGTGAGACCCGCCTTGCCGGCATCGTTGACGAGCGCGCACTCGGTCGGCTCGCCCACGGCCTCGCCCAGTTCCTCGTCCCACTGGGCATCGGAGCACAGCGCCATACCGGCCAGGAACTTCTCCTTAGGCGCGGCGAGCTCATGCTTGACGACGGTCATCTTGTTTTGGGTAAGGGTACCGGTCTTGTCGGAGCAGATAGTCTGTGTGCAGCCGAGGGTCTCGACGGCAGAGAGCTTGCGGATAATCGCCTGGCGCTTGGCCATCTTGGTCACGCCGAGCGACAGCACGATGGTCACGACGGCGACCAGGCCCTCGGGGATGGCAGCGACGGCGAGCGAGACGGCGACCATAAAGGTGTCGAGCAAGGCAGTCGGGTCGGTAAGGACGTTGCCCACGCCGTGGCGGAGGATGTCAACGCCAAAGATCACGACGCAGATGACGATCACCATAATGGTGAGGATGCGGCTGAGCTCGGCAAGCTTCACCTGCAGCGGCGTAAGCTCTTCCTTGGCCTCAGCCAGGGCGCCGGCAATCTTGCCCATCTCGGTGTCCATGCCGGTGCCGACCACGACGGCGCGGCCGCGGCCGTACACCACGGTGGAGCCCATGTAGCACATGTTCTTGCGGTCGCCGAGCGGCACGTCATCGGTGCCCGCGGCAAGCTCGATCACGTTGGCATGCTTCTCGACAGGCACGGACTCGCCGGTGAGTGCGGCCTCTTCGATCTTCATCGTGGCGCTCTCGAGCACACGGCAGTCGGCCGGGACGGAGTCGCCCGCCTCGAGCATGATCACATCGCCGGGCACGAGCTCGGCGCTCGGCAGGTGCACAAGCTTGCCGTCGCGCAGCACCTTGGACTGCGCCGCGCTCATCTCCTGCAGGGCCTCGAGGGCCTCCTCGCTTTTAGCCTCCTGGACCACGCCCAGCACCGAGTTGACGATAACGACGAACATGATGATGGCGACATCGGCAAAGTCGGGCTCGCCCTTGACCATACCCGTGAGCGCGCTGATAACGGCGGCAACGATCAACATGATGACCATGGGGTCGGCCATCTGCTCAAAGAAGCGCTTCCACAACGGTGTCTTCTCGGCTTCCTCGAGCTTGTTAGGGCCTGTCTTGGCGAGGCGCGACGACGCCTCGTCGTTGCTCAGGCCGAGGTTCTCATCGACACCTTGGTCGCTGAGTACCTCCGCCGCGGCGGACAGGTATTCCTTTTGCATATAGAGTCCCCTCCTGGGATTCGGGCCACTCAGCAGATTGATGCCCGATCATAATTCCCAGGAGAAGGGCAAGGGCTCATCAAGGCTGCCGTGCTGAGCGGCAGTTGATAGTGGGGCTATGGTACCCCAAAGCGGCGCGTCTAGCCAAAACATTCCAATTGGAAACACGGCTCGAGTGCAACGATGCAGACCGTGTGATGCTCAACATTGATAAAACGCTTTTTCTTCGGTGCATCATCAAACTGAAATATCGCCCAGATAGCAGCGGTCAGAACGGTTGGTAAAGATTTTTCATATACCGTTTTTACCACAAAAAAAGAACTTCTAATTCGGCATACGGTCGATTTTTGAGGGTATTCGGTCGTCATTTCGTTATAATCATCTCAGTTTTATTTCTTATGGTTTATCTATCAGCGCAAGACGATGTCAGATGGAGGTCTGAATGTACAAGCGCACCAAGATTGTATGCACCATGGGTCCCGCCTGCGATAGCGACGAGACCATCCGCGAGATGATCAAGGCGGGCATGAACGTCGCCCGTTTTAACTTCTCGCACGGATCCTACGACGAGCACCACGGTCGCATCGAGCGCGTCCGTCGTATTTCCAAGGAGCTCGGTATGCCCGTCGGCATCCTGCTCGACACCAAGGGCCCCGAGGTCCGCACCGGCCTTCTGGTCGACGGCAAGAAGGTTGCCGTCAAGACCGGCGACAAGATCGTCGTTACTGCTCAGCCCACGACCGAGGATTTCCACGGCACCGCTGAGCACATCTCCCTCGACTACCTGGCTCTGCCCTCCGAGGTCGAGAAGGGCTCCCTCATCCTGATCGATGACGGCCTGGTTGCCCTTGAGGTCGAGTCCGTCAGCGGCCAGGACATGACCTGCGTCGTCAAGAATGACGGCCTGATCGGCGAGCGCAAGGGCGTCAACATGCCCAACGTCAACATCTCGCTGCCCGCCATCACCGAGCGCGATCGTCAGGACATCCTCTTTGGCCTGACCGAGAACATCGACTACATCGCCGCTTCCTTCATCCGTGACGGCGAGTCCGTCCGCGGCATCCGCGAGCTTTGCCGCGAGAACGGCGGCGAGCACGTGACGATCTTCCCGAAGATCGAATGCGCCCTGGGCGTCGAGAACTTCGACGAGATCCTCGAGGCTTCCGACGGCATCATGGTCGCCCGTGGCGACCTGGGCATCGAGATCAAGCCCGAGCTCGTTCCGCACATCCAGAAGGAGATCATCGCTAAGTGCAACGCGGCCTACAAGCCCGTTATCACCGCTACGCAGATGCTCGACTCCATGCAGCAGAACCCGCGCCCGACGCGCGCCGAGGTTGCCGACGTTGCTAACGCCATTTACGACGGCACCGACGCCGTTATGCTCTCTGGCGAGTCCGCTGCCGGTAAGTACCCGGTCGAGGCCGTCAAGATGCAGGCCAGCATTGCTCTCGAGACCGAGAAGTACCTCCCGGCTCACGCTCCACTCGAGGTTCCGGCTGACGCTCATGGCACCCGCGTCGTCAACAACGTTGTGGGTATGTCCGCTGTGAACATGGCTACCACCGTTGGCGCCAAGTGCATCACCGTGCCGACGACCACCGGTCGTACCGCTCGCCTGATCTCGCACTTCCGTCCCAACATGCCGATCTGCGCGTTCTCCCGCCACGAGTGGGCCGTCCAGCAGATGATCATGTACTGGGGCGTTATCCCGCATCAGGCCGAGATTACCCAGGGCACCGTCAACGGCACGATCGTCAAGGCGATCGAGACCGCTAAGGAGCTCGGCTACGTCGAGGCCGGCGATCTGACCGTCGCTACCGCCGGCGATCCCCGCATGAGCGTCCAGCTCGAGGACAAGGTCTCCTCGACCAACGTCGCATACGTCGCTCAGGTGCGCTAAATCGTACTTGCAAGCAGATTTGCATTGCAAAGGGCCCGGAAGGCATTGCCTTCCGGGCCCTTTTTCTGTGCGCCGATGCCTACCGCACGGCATGACACGCACCCATTTCTTTACCAAAAGCGCGAAATCCGCCCTCCGAGGCCCAAAAAATAAAGCCCCAAGCGCTAAAAGTGTTCGCCCGGTGGCAAACCCACACCTCACACAGGGCTGATAAATCGTTTTAGCAAGAACCAAATCGACCTGGTTTTCGGAAGTATGCGGCAAATTCTGGAACCTCCGAGCACACCCTGTTTTTTCGCAACAAAATGCCTGATAAACTAGCCTCAAAAGCCAGGTCCGCTCATAGGGTTCAGATTTTGCCGCATACTTCCGGATTGACGCTGGCATCACTCGCTTCAAAGAGATGATTTCGGCCAGGAGGGCATTATGGACCTGACGCTTTGTGGGCAATCCGCCTTTAACTACTACCGCATCCCGCCGCAGGTATTAGGCCTTTACCCCGCCATTAGCCTTGGCAATATGGATCGCAGATGTTGTGGCCTCGGAAGTCATGCAGTTGTAAAAGACCTGCTTCACGCACCACTTCACAGGCTTGTATTCACTCGGGCACAATCCGGGTCGCGAAGCCTGTTTAAATCGCACCTCCTGACCCAAGAACCACCTCCGGGGTCGTTTAGGCAGACTGAACATGGGTTTGATGTCACGTCACCGGAGTTCACGCTGCTCAACCTTGCTACGCAGGTTTCACGCAACCAGTTACTCATGGCTTGCTACGAGATGTGCGGCTCCTTTGCAGTGTTTAAGCCCTGCGAGCGAACGCAACAACAACTCGATGAAGCTATTTCGCTTAAGTTCATTCCACCCAACTGCGGGTGGGAGCGAGTTAACGACACCAAGGGCAATGACACCAACTTGTGGAAGCGCACGCCGCTTCTTACCGCAACGGATATCGCCGCGTTCGCCAAGCAAGCCGCAGGCCTGCGCGGCGTCAAACAACTGCGCTGGGCGGCCGAGCACATGACGGGGCAGGCCGCCTCGCCCTTCGAAGTACAGACCTCCATGCTTATCTCGCTCCCCCGCGACGAGGGCGGCCAGGGCATCGAGATCGCCAACAACGCGCGCATCCCGCTCAGTGAAGCCGCACGTTCGCTGTATGACAAAACCTGCTGCTACGCCGATATCCTCGTCGAAAGCGCCACCGACAGCATGGGCGTCATTCTGGAATGCCAAGGCCGCTCTGCCCACGACAGCGAAGCCGCGAGCCTCTCCGATGCCGAGCGCGCCACCGCACTCACAAGCATGGGCTACGACGTCATCCAAATTACCTATGACCAGATCAAGGAGAAGAAGAGCTTCGACCACATAGCCGAGCTCATCCATAAAAAGGCCGGGCTTCCCCACATCCCAAAGACCAAACAGGAGCGCATTGCCGAAGATACCTTACGGCAAGAGCTACTTGTCGATTGGGTTGAGCTATTCACTGCCGGGCCGGCCGGCTAGCAGCTAGCGATCAGGGGGACTGCGGGGACGTCAGAAGCGGCAACGCGAGCCGCAAAGCCCGCCTCGGTCAGCTCGATGACCTCGGTAAACGTTTCGTCGAAGAATTCCTCGGTCAGCAGGCGGTATGGCGGATGGTCGGGCTCGCCGGGGTTTTCGCGCACGATCTCGTGCATAACGCCGATGGTCTTGAGCACATACTCCTTATGGATGGGATACTGCCCAAAACGCGTCGCCGCAGTATACAGGCGATCGGTCGCGCGCGGAATCGAAACAATACCGAGCGTCTTGCCAAACCAGTCAAAGTCGCCTTGCTTTTTAATGCGGAACTCCTCGCACGGCTTGCCGCCGTGCGCCTCCAGGTACTGATTCACGCGCGTATTCCATACGGTATCGGCCACCAGATGCGACCAGACACCCAGCGTCAAATCGAGCAACGACTGCGCCACGTCCTCGGACGCAAGCGAGAACTCACGAGCGCCGGGACCGACAACCGGCTCGGCATTCTTGTAGCGCTGGGGGTAGTGCACGCGGTTCAGTCGCTCGCGTTCCTCGATAATCGAGGTCGCCGCGGCTGGCGCACCGATGGGCGAACTTTTAAGCAACGGTGCCACATAGGTATCCCAGAACTCATGCTCACGAGGCTTTGGGATGGGCTCAGGCTTGGCAAAGTGCGTAATGCGGTACGGGATGGGATCGGCGATGCCAGGGACCATATAGCCCACGAAGATATCCGGAACCACGCAGCCAAACAAAAAGGCATTGCGGTCGCGCACGCTATTGGCAAGCGCACCGGTGCGCTCCAGCAAACGCTCCGTCTGAGCGATATGAATGTTCCAGCTTGGCATAGCCACCCCCATAAAAAACCTGGATAACTATACCATCACGGCAAAGCCGCGCGGACGGCTACGCACGCTCTACGCAGCAACTAGTCCGTAGCACCGCTTTCGGTTCCATACGACGACGAAGACGCCTCGACCACATGGTGATATCGATCGATATAGATTGCACGGGCACCCAGGCGTCGCACCAAATCCTGGTGATGCGTGCTCATCAAGACCGTCTTACCCGCCGCGACATAAGCCAGCAAGAAATTGACCACGATGTCGCATGAATCCTCGTCGAGCCCATTGGTAGGCTCGTCGAGGACCAAGATATCCGGGTTCATCGACACCACCGCAGCCAGAGCAACACGCTACTTTTGCACGCCCGAGAGCTGATAGGGAGAGGCGTCGGCAAGGTCGGCAACCTGGAACAGCCCCATGGCATCGCGCACGCGGCGCTCGAGCTCGTCTGCCGGCAGACCCATCTGCGCGGGACCAAAAGCAACTTCCTCGCCCACCGTGGCGCAGAACAGCTGGGCATCGGCGCTTTGGAATACGAAGCCCACGCGCTGGTGGAACTTCTGAGCAGCAGCAGAATCCTTCAGATACGCCGCATCGACCACGTGCCCGTCAAACAGGTATGCCCCTGCGTCCGCGAGCTCAAGGCCGTTAATAAGGCGCATGATCGTCGTCTTGCCACAACCGTTGGGACCGAGCAGGGCAACGAGTTCACCACGATCGACCTGCAGCGACACGCCATCGACAACCGTATGCCCCGCATAGGAGAACACCACGTCGCGCAGCTCGATGAGCGGAACGACCTCGGCGCCGCCCACACCGTTCGTGCCCGCCGCACTATTCATATCGATCGTCAAAACGTCGCCCTTCCCCATTTACATCCCCAGTCGGAACCAGCAGCGCCTACAGCACGGCGCACAACACTGTCAGCAGCGCCACGCCGGCCGCATAGGCCGCATCGCGCCAGCCAAACCCGGCGCGCGCGGGCGCCGGATACGCACCGGCAAAGCCGCGGCAAAGCATAGCCTCGTCCATCGCGCGACTGCATTCCATCGCCTTGATAAAGGTCATGCCCATGATACCCGCGATCGAATCGGTACGCGAAAATCCCTCAGGCGCACGGCCAACACTGCGCAGCATGACCGATTCGCACAGATTGTGCGCCGTACGACCCAGCACCTCGATGTGCTTGAGCGCCATATCAAACGTAAAGATAACTTCGTCGGGTAGATGCAGCATCTTGAGCGCCGCCGACATGCGGCTCCAGGTGAGTGTCCACGAAACGCCCAGCACGAGCGACACGTTAATGAACGTCTTGAGCGCAATTTTGAGCATGGCGCCCGTAGCGGAAGCGCCCAGCAGCAGGGCAGGCAGCGCCAGAACCACTGCGAGCCCCGCAGCGCCAAGCGCCGGCACAAAGGTTGCCCGCAGCCCGCGTACGGGGCGCACGGCAACGAGCACCAGCGCGATAGCCGCTATCAACATGAGGTACAGCGGGCTCTGCGTCAGACACACGCATAGAACGCAGACGAACATCCCCACCAGGCGCACCGGAGCCGAAACGCAAGAAAGGGCGCGGTCGACCATCGACCCGCCCTCGTGCGCGCCCCCACCCAGGCGAACCCGCTCAAGCAGGCTCGCCAGGTGCAGGACGTTCTTTTGCATCACACGATGCCGAGCCCCCACGGGCTCGTATCGCTCCTCGGCCGCAAGCCAGCTAGGCAGCTCGGCTATTGCCATGAGCACCGCTTTCCTTAACCGTCAGCGAGATCAGACGGAATGCGATGGTGAGCACCGCCACGCCAATCACGCCGGACAGGATATACATGGCAGCCTGACCGGCAAAGCCAAGACCCTGCTCCTCGGAATAGGCCTGCAGGTAATCACCCGTAGGCAGAGCGTCGGCAAAGGTCGGGGTATCAAGGCCGACCGAAGCCTGCAGACTGTCGTCACCAGCCTCCTGAACGGCGGTCGCAGCGCCCTCGGCGTCCCACTCGCCCCATGCGTCACCCGTGGCCAGCAGGCCCAGCGGCGTGGCCACGACAAGCACGGCGACCAGGATGAGCGTGGGGACCAGGGAAGTCTTCTTGGCAGCAACGCCCTCGGCAGCAAGTTGGCCATCGACGGCCTCGGGCCCGACAATGATGCTCGGCGCCGTCTTCTTAATGAAACCGTAGATCGCGGCCGTCGCCACGCCCTCGATCACGCCGGCAACCAGCATATGCGGAATCAACATGGCCGGAATAGCCACGGACAGCGGGAAGGGGCAGTACAGCGGCGCGCCCGAAGCATTGGTAAAGAGCATCGGCTGAATACCAAACTCGATTGCCGCGCACAGGGCCGCCAGGCACAGACCGACCCAGCCGCTTACGACGGCAGAAACCGAGGTGCCCCAGCTCTTGTCGTGCAGACGGCTGTTGAGCGCACGGAACACGATAGCAGCGACAAACGGCAGCACAAAGGCCATGTTAAAGCAGTTGGCACCAAACGACAGAACGCCGCCGTCGCCAAACAGCAGCGCTTGCAGCGCCAGCGCGACCGAAACCGCGATAGCCGCGGCCTCGGGGCCCAGCAGCAGCGCGATGAGTGCGCCACCAACGGCGTGGCCTGTGGTGCCGCCAGGCAGCGGCACGTTGAACATCATGAGCAGGAAGGAGAACGCGGCGCAGATGCCCAGGAACGCCATGTGCTCGCGATCGAGCGTGGCGCGCACCTTTTTGATGCAGTGGATCCAAACGGGCACCATCGCCACCGCCATAACGGCATCGGTCTGCGGGGACAGATAATTATCTGGAATGTGCATGTACGCCTCCCGGTTATCGGCGCACGGAATTGCAACGCCGCTTGAATCACCTTTCCAGTGTTACGTAATGTCAGATTCGTAACACTCCGCGGGCTATCATAGCAAAACGGCGCACTGCCGACAAAGCAGCACGCCGTTATGTAATGCGCGTGTCATATATGCAGGCTCAACGGTGCCTTATACCGAAAACAGCAGTCACGTAAGACTCGGCGGCAGCCGACGCTGGCCCATATCCGGCGCAGGACCTAGCCGCGGACCTCGCCGTTTACGCCCTTGCACACCTTGGTGACGATCTTCTGGTGCGCCTTCTCGACCTCTTCGCTGGTGAGCGTGTGGTCGTCGGAGCGATACGTAAGTGCGAAGGCCATGGACTTCTTGCCCGCTCCGATGCGGACCGGATCGCGGTAGACATCGAACAGGCGCACGCCCTCGAGCAGCTTGCCGCCGGCACTCGTAATACGACGCTCAAGATCCTCGCACGTCACGGTGTTGTCGACCACGATAGCAAGGTCGTGCTCAACGGCCGGGTACTGCGAGAACTCACGGTAGTTCTCCTGGTTGCGGGCGCCCTTGATCAGCTTGTCCAGGTCGAGCTCAAAGGCAACGACGACCTCGTCAATGCCCATAGCCTCGCGCGCCTCGGGGTGAATCTCGCCAACCCAGCCCAGCACGGTACCGCCCGAGAGCACCTCGGCAGCACGACCCGGCTGCAGGAAGGCATAGCCCTCGCCCTCGACGGGACGGAAGCGAACCTTCTCGATGCGCAGCTGAGCAAGCAGCTCCTCGACGATGCCCTTGCCAAAGAAGAAGCGCAGCTTGCGGTACTTCATGCTCCAGGACTGCTCGCTCCACTGGCCCGAGAGCACACCCGCCACGGACTTGGTCTCCTTGGGCAGGCTGGCGTTCTCGCGACCGTGGAACAGGCTGCCGACCTCGTACAGGTGCACGTTGGGCGTACCGTGCGCCTCGTTGTAGGCCACGGACTGTAGCAGGCCCGGCAGCAGCGAACGACGCATCTCGGTCTGCTCGGCCACCAGCGGGTTCATGAGAACCACGGGGCAGCCGCGGCCCTCGGTGGACATGCCAATCTTCTCCAGGTCGCCCGGGGCGGCAAAGCCAAAGGTCGTGGTCTCGTTGAGGCCACAGGCGCGCAGGATCTCGCCGACCTTGCGGGTAAGCTTCTGCTCGCGCGTCAGGCCGCCAATGTGGTTCTTGGCAGCCGGGATGGTCGCCGTCACGCGGCCCATGCCCCATAGGCGCAGGACCTCCTCAATCAGGTCAATCTCGCGCGGCAGGTCGGGACGGAAGCTCGGCGGGGTAACCATGAAGTCCTCGCCGTCGCGCTCGACGGTGCAGCCCAGGCGGGTGAGCGAACGCTCGATAAAGTCGGGCTCGATGTCGGCGCCGCAGATAGCGTGCACGCGGGCCAAACGCAACTTGATGCTGTCGATGGTCTTGGGCGCGGGGAATACGTCGACATAGCCGGGAGCAACCTCGCCGCCGGCGATCTGTTCGATGAGCGCGCACGTCACATTGGCGACGTCCACGCAGCCGGTCTCGTCGACCTGGCGCTCAAAGCGAATGGAGGCGTCGGAGATCAGCGACAGATCGCGGCTGGTGTGCGAGGTGCGACCGGCGTTGAAGCAGGCACTCTCGACCATCACATCGACGGTGTCGTCCTCGATCTCGGAATCCATGCCGCCCATGACGCCGGCCAGCGCCACGGGACGCTCGCCGTCGGTGATGAGGCCCATGCCAGCGTCGAGCACGCGCTCCTCGCCGTCGAGCGTCGTGAACTTCTCATCCTGCTGGGCGGCGCGAACCACCACGCGACGGTGGCCATCGCGCTCGGCAAAGGTGTCCAGGTCAAAGGCGTGCAGCGGCTGACCGGTGAGCATCATCACGTAGTTGGTGATGTCGACGATGTTGTTGTGCGGACGCACGCCCAGGGCGTTAAGGCGCTTGACCATCCAGTCGGGCGAAGGGCCGACCTTCACGTTGCGAACGATGCGGGCGACGTAGCGGTCGCACAGGCCCTCGTCGGCAATCTCGACGGAAAGCTCGTCGTCGGTCGCGCGGCCGGTCTCGGCTTTGATGGCGGGCAGCTCAACGTGGAAATCGCGATCGAAGATGGCGCCGGTCTCGCGGGCCATACCGATCATAGACAGGCAGTCGGGGCGGTTGGGCGTGATCTCGCAGTCGAGCACGGTATCACTCGAGCCCACGTACTCGGCAAACGGCATGCCGCAGGGCGTATCCTCGGGCAGGATCATGATGCCGGAGTGGTCGCCGCCCAGGCCGAGCTCGCGCGCGGAGCAGTTCATGCCCATGGACACGACGCCGCGAAGCTTGCTCTTCTTGATCTTGACGTCGCCGGGCAGGACAGCGCCGATCATGGCCGTGACGATGTGGTCACCGGCCTCGAAGTTCTGCGCGCCGCAGACGATCTGCAGCGGAGCGGGGTTGCCGTCGGCGTCGAGGTTCTTGTCACCCACGTCGACCGAGCACACATACATGTGGTCGCTATCGGGGTGCGGGGTCTTGGTGAGCACCTTGGCGGTCACCACGTGGTCGAAGGACTCGCCCACGGTGTCGATCGCCTCGACCTCGGTGCCGGTACGGATATATTCGTCCGAAAGGGTCTTGGGATCCTCCGGAATATCGATCATGGTCTTGAGCCAGTCGTAAGAAACACGCATCTAACTGGTCTCCTTTCATAAATGCGGCTTTGAGCCGGAAACTGCAACTAAGAAGAAAGCGTTCTAGAACTGGTTCAAGAACCTCATGTCACCAGTCATCAACGTTCGCAGGTCGGGCAGGTCGTAGCGCAGTGCCGCGACGCGCTCGGCGCCAATACCAAAGGCGAAGCCGGTGTACTTCTCGGGGTCGATGCCGCAGTTGATCAGGACGTTGGGGTCGACCATGCCGCAGCCCAGGATCTCGATCCAGCCGCTGTGCTTGCAGAAGTTGCAGCCCTTGCCGCCGCACACGTGGCAGCTCACGTCCACCTCGCAGGAAGGCTCGGTGAAGGGGAAGAAGTGCGGGCGATAGCGCGTCTTGCGATCCTCGCCAAACATGCACTTAACAAAGTAGTCGAGCGTGCCCTTAAGATCGCCAAAGGTGATGCCCTCGTCGACGACCAGGCCCTCGATCTGGTTGAACTGCGGCAGGTGGCAGGCGTCGGCCGTGTCGGGACGATAGACGGTGCCCGGGCAGATCATGTAGATGGGCGGCTTTTGCGACTCCATGGTGTGGATCTGCACGCCCGAGGTCTGGGTGCGCAGCAGTACGTCGGACTCGCCGTGGGCGTGAGCCTCGGGGTGTGCGACGCTACCGGGGTTGTTGTCGACCACATAGAACGTGTCGCGAGCCGAGCGGCTCGGGTGATCCATAGGCGCGTTGAGCGCGGTGAAGTTGTAGTAGGAGGTATCGACCATGGGGCCGGACTCGACGGTGTAGCCGATGCCGCAGAAGATGTCCTCGGCCTCCTCGATGATCTGCTTGATCAGGTGCTGGTGACCGATCTGCGGACGGATGCCCGGCAGCGTGATGTCGACGGCCTCGTGCTCGAGTGCGTGCTTGAGGGCGGCGGCCTTCATCTCGGTGGTGCGCTCGTCGAGCATGCCCTCGATCAGCTGGCGCATCTCGTTGGCGCGTTTGCCCATCATGGGACGATCCTCGGGGGCGAGCTTGCCCATCATGCGCATCAGGCCGGTGATACGGCCCTTGCGACCGAGCAGCTCAACGCGCGCAGCCTCGAGCTTGGCGGCGTCGTCGGCGCTAGTGACGAGCTCCTTGGCCTCTTCCTCGAGTTTGACCAGATCATCAATCAGACTCATGTCTTCCCTTTCGTCTCTCGCGTTCCCCGCTCGCCGGGACGACTGCCGCCGCCTGGCGTTGCGAAAACGCAGCCCGGTTCGGTAACAAAAAACCGTCCTCGGGCATGTGCATTGCCCAAGGACGGTTGAATTCCGCGGTACCACCTTGTTTGACCCGACGGATGTCTGGCCCGCCGCGCCCACTCTTTGCCCCTTGTCGCGAGGCTCACGGCTTCCCTACTGGGGACATCGCCGCCGCTGGCCGCGCGCCCGTTGAGGTCGCTGCTCGGAAGTGAACGCTTGGCCCTTGCCACCGCAGGAAGGCTTGCAGCCCATGACCTTCCCTCTCTTGCCGGCGACGCGGCGGGCAAAACCCTCTCCGTCAACGCATTGGGCTATAGGATAACACATTTCGCGAGCGCATCGCCGCGTTCCGTTTTGTTCGCGCTGGGTATAAGGCAGGTAGCTGTGCAAATTGGCCGCGCACCCGCCTGCGGCGCTCGGCCTGCGAGATTAAGGATACGGTATGGGAAAGAAACTCGATAAGAAGGCCCAGGCCGCCGTGGCAAAGGCCGCCAAGGGCGTCAAGGCCGCTAAAGTCGACAAGGCCGTCAAAAAGTTCCGCAAACTCGAGGGCAAGCTGTGGACTCGCGAGTACCTGCTCAAGATTGCCGAGTTCGATGGAGCGACGATTGCTCCTGCCAACGGCGCCGCAGCGCGCGCCGACGCCATGGGAACCCTTGCCGGCGAGCATCACAAGCTACTGACCAGCGAGAAGTCCGTTGAGCTCGTACGCTCGTTAGCGCGCGAGACGGTTGCAGGCGGCAAGATCGACGACCCGCAGCTGCTCGACGAGATCCGTGTGCTCGGTCGCGACCAGCGCGAGGCAAGCGTCATCCCCACCGAGGAGGCCGAGGCCTGGACCAGGCTCACCTGCGAGGCCGATGCCGTGTGGCACAAGGCCAAGACGGCCAATGACTGGGTGAGCTTTGAGCCCTATGTGGATAGAATCGTCGCCCAACTTAAGCATCAGGCCGAACTCATGGACCCCAAGCGCGACCCATACGACGTTTGGCTCGACCAGTACGAGCGCGGCCTTTCTGCCGAGAGCTTCGATGCGTTTTGCGATGAGGTCAAGGCGACGGTCGTGCCGCTCGTGCACGCCATCGGCGAGCGCGGCCAGCAGCCCGCTGCCGACTTTTTGCACGCCCGCGTGCCCGAGGCCGCCCAGCGCGCCATGAGCTTCGACCTTATGAAGCTCGTCGGCCTGAACCTGAACGACACCACGCTTGCCTTTACCGAACACCCGTTTAGCGAGGGCTTTGCCGTGGGTGACGCGCGCATCGCGACACACATCTACGAGGACGATTGCATCTCCAACGTCTACAGCATCATCCACGAGGCGGGACACGCCATGTACGAGCTGGGCGTCAATCCCGCCTATGCGCGCACCTGTCTTGAGGGCGGCACCTCCATGGGCATCCACGAGAGCCAGAGCCGCTTTTTCGAGAACACCGTGGGTCGCAGCCGCGCCTTTATGGGACCGCTGCTCGAGGTGCTGCGCCGCCACGCACCCGAGGTCTACGGCGACGTCGACGAGGACACGCTCTACCACGCCGTGAACATCGCGCAGCCTTCGCTGATCCGCACCGAGGCCGACGAGCTCACCTACCCGCTGCATATTATGGTGCGCTACCAGATCGAGCGCATGCTGTTTGCCGGCGAGGCCACGGCCAAGGACATCCCCGCGCTTTGGAATCGCTTTATGGATGAGTACCTGGGCATTCCCGTTCCCGACGACACGCACGGCTGCCTACAGGATACGCATTGGAGCGGCGGCTCGTTTGGCTACTTCCCCACGTATGCGCTGGGCAGTGCCTACGATGCCATGTTTGTGCCGGCCATGTGCCGCGACGGTGTCGACCTTAACGGCGCCTGCGCGAGCGGCGACCTGGCACCTGTCCGCGCCTGGCTGGGTGAGCACATTTGGCAGTGGGGCCGCGTCAAGGACGCGCCGGAGCTCATCAAGGGCGCCTGCGGCATGGACTTTGACGCCCGCTACTACTGCAGCTACCTGCAGGACAAGTTCACCACGCTCTACGAGCTGTAAGGCATAACCGACACGCCAACGCAAAGGGGACGCCGCGGAACCAATCCGCAGCGTCCCCTTTTTTCACCCAATAACTAGGTACCCAATGACTAGTTCGTTGACGCTAATGTCTTGGCAACGTCAGCGAAAACGGCCCCAAGCGAGCAATCTGACGTTCAATTTCAAGGGCGCTGACCTTCTGGTCGCGCCCTTGAAATTGAACGTCAGATTGCCGCTTGGGGCCGTTTGCAGCGTCGAGCAGCTACGCAGTTTGGTAAAACCGCGTAGCTATAAAGCCTCGAGCGCGTTGGCGATGCGCTTCATGGCGGCATCGGCGGATGCTTGGTCGGGCGCCTCGGCCAGCACGCGGATAACCGACTCGGTTCCGCTCTTGCGCACGAGCACGCGGCCCTCGCATGCCAGCGCAGCCTCGGCCTCGGCGATGGCGTTCTGCACGCCCATATTCTCGAGCGCGGCGTCCTTGTCCGCCACGTGCACGGCCACCTGCGCCTGTGGCAGCAGCTTGCACGGAGCCGTGAGCTGCGAGAGCGTCTCGCGCTCGGCACGAATCACTTCCATCACGCGCAGCGAGGTCATAATGCCGTCGCCCGTGCGCTCGATATCGCCAAAGATCGTATGGCCCGTCTGCTCGCCGCCCAGGCTGTAGCCGCCCTCGCGCATCTTGGCATACACGTGACGGTCGCCCACGCCGCTGGTCACGGCACTCAGGCCGGCAAGCTCCAACGACTTGATCAGGCCAAAGTTGCTGGCGATCGTCGGCACCACGGTACCGCCCGAGAGACGCCCGTGCTTGTTCAGGTACACACCGCACACGTACAGGATCTGGTCGCCGTCGACCACGCGGCCGCGCTCGTCCACGGCCAGGCAGCGGTCGGCATCGCCATCGTAGGCAAAGCCCACATCCAGGCCCTGCTCCACCACGTGGCGCTGCAGGCGCTCAATATGCGTAGAGCCGCAGTCGACATTGATGTTAAAGCCGTCGGGCGCGGCATTGATCACGCGCACATCGGCGCCCAGTGCGTCGAACACCGGCTTGGCCACCGAGGATGCCGAGCCGTTGGCGCAATCGATGCCGATCTTGACGCCCTGCAGCGAAAAGTTCGCGCTGGCGATGAGCGAAGCAATGTAGCGGTTGCGACCCTGCATGTAGTCCACCGTGGCGCCGATGTGGTTGCCCGTTGCCAGCGGCACCTCGCTCTTGCCATCGATGTAGTCCTCAATGAGCTCCAGCACGTCCTCGTCCATCTTAAAGCCGTCGCTGTTGACGAGCTTAATGCCGTTATCGCAAAACGGGTTGTGGCTCGCGCTGATCATGATGCCGCAATCGAAGCAGCCCTCCACGGTCTGATGCGCCACGCCCGGCGTCGGGATCACATGCAGCATATAGGCGTCCGCACCGCTCGCGACCAGGCCGCTCACCAGCGCCGCCTCGAACATATAACTCGAGCGACGCGTGTCCTTGCCCACGATCACGCGTGCCTTGCGCTCGCGGTTGGCGCCGTAATACCAGCCCACAAAACGGCCAATCTTATAAGCGTGCTCTACCGTCAGCCCAACGTTGGCCTCACCGCGAAAGCCGTCGGTGCCAAAGTACTTCATGCGCTCTCCTTACAAAATAGGGGCGAACAGATTGCCTGTCCGCCCCAAAATGGTACTCGATTATCTGCGCTACCAGAAAAACCCTACGCCGACGCGCTGTCGCGAGCCGCCTGGCATGTAGGAGTCTGACGCAGCGTAAGCGGCTTGTCCCCCGCCTCGGCCGACGTGGTCAGCGTATACGTGATCGTCGTCGTCCCGCCAGCATGCAGGTCAACGGTGCCCGAATAGAAGGGGATTCCATGCCACGTAGCGGCGCCAAGACCAAACTGGGTGCCCTCGACGGTCAAATCAGTAATGTTGCCGCCCGTCGGGGCAAACAACGAGACATTCAGACGCTCGTCGTCACGCGCGGCATCGGGTGCGCTCGCCGCAACGTAATCGGGCAGCTTGCCAGCCTCCTCCTGCGTCATGATGTTCGTCAGAGTAACGGTGATGCGATACGAGCACGTGCCGTCGCCGTTCTTGATGCCCTGGCCGATCTGCGTGTCGGCGTTCAGATACCAGTCGAGCTTGGAGAAGCTCAGGTTGTTAAAGTAAACGCCGGCAACGGGATCGGCACTCGGATCATCCAGATCGGGCAGCGAAGCGTCAATGCCCGTCTCTTTGATGGCATTCTGCTCATCATCGTTTCTCATCCAAGCAATCAGACGGCCCTCTTCGGCACCGCGCTCGAATGCACCGACAAGCTTTGTAACGTCGACGTCACCGATGCCACCGAGAATCTTGTCGAAGGCGGCGCTGGCAACAGCCGCAAAGATGTCGTCCGATTCCTCGACCGGATAGTTCCAATACACATCGTGCATGAGAACCTTCGCCGCGTTGGTACCGTCGACGACCGTACCATCAGGCAGCGAGACATTACCGACAAGGCCCAGCAGGTACTGCAAGAACACCGGATCGATGCCGACGACGCCATCAACGTCCTGTCCATACTGGGACTTCCACAGCGCGGCGACACGCTGCGAGTTGCGGGGCCAATCAGGCGAATAGGTATTGCCCGAGTTGTACAGGTTGCTGTGGTTGCCGAACAGCGCCTCATCCTCTTCGTCGACGCTCTCGACCGCCTCATCCTCGCTGAGTCCAATGCGGGGAACAAACTCGCCAATCGACATCTGACCGTCGGTGACCGAAATCAGGCCCTGCGAACCGCCAAAGCCGCCGCAGGCACGAATCTCGACGTTGTTCATGGCGTACATAAGGTAGTTGCGCGTCTGGCCGTTGGCGCCGAGCATCTGGGGAAGGACGGGGGCGACCTTCTCCGCCGCGTCAACCGCGCCGTTGAGGGTGGCAAAGCCGTCCTTGGCCTTATCGACCAGCTCGGTCACCTGGGAAATATGAGTATCGCCAATGCCCTGGACCTTCTCGTTGGCGCTCTTGAACACCTTCGAGCTGCTGGAAAGCGAATCGGCGACCGCCTGCAGCGCGGACACGTTAATCATGCCGTCCTGGAACAGCTTGCCGGGCGTAGCCTGCGAAAGGTTATCGGCCATGGGAACCAGCGCATTGCTCGAGACATCGGACAGGGCGTCAATCATGGTGCGGGCCGCATTGATATCGCTGCCATACACCGGGATAAACGAAGCCGCCGTCCACAGCGGGCTCGAGGTCTCCGCCTTCATGCTGTTACAGAGCTCATCGATCTTCTTCGCGTCGTCAGGCAGCGTCGAAAAATCGCCCGACGTGACCTTGTCCTTAAGGCCACCGACGATCTCGACAGCCTCCTTCGCTTCGCTCTTTACGGTCTTTGCCGAGTTAAGCAGCATAAAGCCGCTTGCGCCAAGCGCAACGAGAAGCACCGCGACTACAGCGGCAATAATGGCGCCGGTGTGACGCTTTTTGCGCTCGCCCTTGCGATGGCGATGACGGACCAGACCGTCAGAGGTCGAACTCGACGAAGCATCGCTACCGTAGTTCAAGCCAAAATCGTAATAATCTTCCTTGGAACCCGAGCCCGCAAACTCGGCACCGCTATCATCCAGGCGGGCGAACGTGCCTGTCTCGGAGGCGCCGGTGTAAATCGTGCCGAGGTTACCCGTAAGCCCCGCGCCACCGGCAGAGGGAGTATTGTTGTCGGCCTTGCCGGCATTAACGTTGCCGGCGCCATTCGCGGCGTTGGCAGCACCTGCGTTGTTCGCAGGTACCGAAGGAGCCCCGCTCGGCTGCGACGCAGAGGTTGCACCGCCCGCAAAGACATTTCCTCTTGCACGGCCGGTCTTTTTTGCCTTTTGAGACTGCTCGTACAGAGCGGTAAACATCGCCGTCTCGCCCGGGGACACGCGCTTACCGGAACCGCCCTGTCCAGCGCCGCCCGGCGTGCCGGCCTTACCAGCCCCGTTCGGACGCGGCGGAACTGCAGGGCGGCCGCTATCGCTGCCCTTAAAGTGATTACCAGCCATAAAGAAATCCTCGCAATTGAGTCGCAATGAAAAAGTCCATAACGCTACTAGTTTATGGCATTTTGAGCATCGACAGCTAAACTCCAGACACGGACATCAATTGGCGAAAATGCGGCACAACACCTTTTCCGTCTTGGCAGCGGCGCTAGCTACACCGTGAGGAACATCATCACGATGATCATGACAAAGCCGATAAGGTCGGTCGGCAAAAACACCGTCCCCAGCATAACGGCGCTGGTGATGGTCGCCGAAACCGGCTCCACAGTTCCGATGAGGCTCGCGCGCACCGAGCCGATGTCCTTAACGCCCTGCATATAAAGCATGTAAGCAAAAAACGAGCCGATAACCACGAACACCGCGAGCGCCTCGATGCCGGCAGCGTCGAGCGCCGGCATATGCGCCCAGGGCTGCACGAAGACGCACGAGACCACGCCCGCCGTGAGCATTGCCGAGCCCGTGACGATGGGGCTGCCGTATTCGGGCAGGATCTTGGCGGGAATCACCGCCATACACGCGGCGCTGACCGCACACATAAGACCTGCTGCCAGGCCAAGCGGCGAGATATTCAGGCTGGTGGGGTCGCCGCCGGTGGCGATTAAAAAGGTTCCACCCAGAGCCAGGCCAATGCCGATGACTTCGCGAGTACGCGGCATACGGCGATCGGTCACGCAGGCGTAGCCCATGATGATAACGAGCTGCAGGCACTGGAGCACCGTCGCGGTTCCGGCGTTCGTCAGGCGCACGGCCGAAAGATAGCAAAACTGGTTGAACAGCAGGCCAAAAGCGGTAAAGAGCAGCAGCTGCTTGCGATCAGCGGGCGTCGTCCAAAGCTTGACCAGGCGTGCGCGGTCGCGCGTGACAACCACAGCCATAAAGAGCAGGCCGGCGAGAATCTGACGCACGCTCATAAGCCACAGCGTATCGACATGGTAGGTATCGAACAAAAAACTCGCGCTGGTGCCCGAGAAGCCCCAAAACGAACCGCCCACCAGCGTAGCCAAGACGCCCGTGATCATCTTGCGCGTCGAAGCGCTGTTCAGGCGGTCGCGCCATGCGCGACGGGTGTTGCGGCTGAGCTCGTCGGTGCCCTCGGGCACATCAATGTTCGATATATCGGTCATCGGCACCGAAGCCCCTGCGCCTTCGACCTGCTCGACACACTCTTTGCTCATTCCACTCCCCCGAAACAGCCTGGAAACAATTCGGCTTACCTTACCACGGCGAAGTCACCAGCTGGAGGCTTGTCCGCTTATCGGTAGGACAATTCCGCAGGCGTCTTTCCATAGCTCGATACCGCAATGGCCTTGCATTATGCGACAGCCAAATCGCGGCAGCAGGCTCTTTTGAAATGGATGCGACAAAGCCCCCGAATTCCACAATGTAAGCGATTTTTAAAAATGTTCTTGCCACCGAGTTCAGGCTCCGTTATATTATCCCTTGCGCGCTTGCGCACCCTTGATCGGGCGTTTAGCTCAGGGGGAGAGCGCTTCCCTGACACGGAAGAGGTCAGAAGTTCAAATCTTCTAACGCCCACCAAATGTTCGCAGCTCAGAGGCTATGTCCTCTGGGCTGTTTTATTTTATGTCGCCAAATCAGCTGGCAGCTCCAACCGCCCAACTAGCCAAAAGCCGACCATCTACTTGCCGATCTATTCATCGGCATAACCAATCAGTCCGCACCGCAACTTCTCAGCAAAACGCCGCGATGTCTGCGCCCTGCGGTATCCTTGAGCCACTTGCACCTGCAGCACCAAGGAGCCGCCATGCGCACCGAGCTCGATGTCCCCTTTTCGCACAAAGAAGAAGCCAAGGCGCTGGGCGCCAAATGGGACCGGACCAAGAAGATCTGGTATGTACCCAGCGGCGTCAACCCCGAGCCCTTTGCCGAGTGGCTGCCCGGTGTTGACCGATCCGACCCCTCAGCGCCGTATATATATCTAGTACTGGGCAAGCGCGAGTGCTGGAAGTGTCACAAAGAGACCTCGGTCGCAGCCTTCGGCATTCCCTATCGAACCGATAACGACGAGAGCATCGCCATCGCGCACGCGCCCAACGAAGCCGGGTACATTGCCATCGACACGGCCAACGCCAACGCACTCGCCATCGTGCCCGCTCTTGGCTGCGTACCGGGCGAGATCCGCGACTACCTTCATAAGCGCTGCGGCTACAAGCCCGTAGGCGCGCGAGCCTCCAAAGCCCCGTCGCTCGGCAACACGTGCACCAGTTGCGACGCGCTGCAAGGCAGCCGCTATCTGTTCGAGGAGCCCTCGTCCCCGTTTGCCCTCACTGCCATCAACAAGCTGCCGGCACTGGAGTTTATACGCGTCGAAGTTGCCGGCGTCTTTGGCGTCCCGGTCACGCGTACCGACTTTGACCAGGCGCTCTTTACCTGGGCACGCGACCATCACGCC
Source organism: uncultured bacterium (assembly GCA_905216045.1). Lineage (GTDB taxonomy): Bacteria > Actinomycetota > Coriobacteriia > Coriobacteriales > Coriobacteriaceae > Collinsella. The sequence goes on along the minus strand of CAJMSL010000002.1, from coordinate 3,029 downwards.
GAGTTCCACAAGCAACTCGGTGAGGGGATTTATTTGTAGAGGCAAAAGACACTCACAGCCAACTCCTCCGCATCACCTATCCCTCGTCGCCGGCGTCGTACACGATATCGAGGCCACAAACAGGGCATTTCTCCGGATACACCGGCATATGAACGCCTGTCCGTTTTCTCACTTCGTCGCTGAGTCTGTCGCGCGCATCGACAAACCGAATGTCGAGACACGGTATTTGCGAGCCGCAGCAAGGGCAGGTGACGACAAACGACGCGCAATCAACCTCTACGCTCGGAAACATATTGTTGTCTATAAGGGCACACGGCAGTTTTCCGTACTTCCCCATCGCAATATCGCCTCGCCAGCTCATATACGCTCCCCTCTCGCTATACAAATCAGGAAGAGCATGCACCGGCGGGCGTGCGCGAGATTGCATCGCCACGCGATCCGATCAAACAACACGATCGTCAAAGAATGCCAAAGCCAAATACGCTAATACGGCAGAAGCCCCGCCTTTTCACGCTTCTTTTCCGAGCGATCGAACTCAATGCGATGGGCCTCAAGAAACACCGTATCGGGTCGCCACTGACGCTCATCCGGCTGCCTTAGCGTCGCACCCGCAAAGGAAGCGTAGTCGGTCTTATCCAGCAGGTACGATCCGCACAGCCGATATTCGCCGCAAACAGGCTCAAACGAAATCAGGTGAGCATCAAATAGGGAATGAAGATCGCGCCGAAGCAGAATACCGTTGCTGGCAACCTGCGATTTGGGTCCCGAGTAATTCTCGATATGTGCAGCCTCCAGAGCTTCACTGACGCCGCAGTCCGACACCGCGCAACGGCCATCATAGGCGGCAACGAGCTGCTTGCGGAACCATTGCTGCCCCAATCGCTCGCGCCTTAACGCATAGCGGACCTTTTCGTCGTCGGTCGCACCCTGTCCGGCAAACTCAATATCGACGGGTATGTGCTTCAGATAACTCATGTCGGGCGCAAAACGAGGGTCCGGTCCGCCTTTATGAACAGGACCGTGCAGAACAAACCATCCATTTTCGGGCTCGAACCGCTCAACAAACGCAAGGCCGAGCACCTTATAGCCCACCTCGGTTGCAAATATGACTCCGACTGGGACGCCACATTCCATGCAGTTGAGCATTTTACGGTTGTAATTCTGGTCTCGAGAACCAACGGCTCCTGGCGCTTGGACCGAATACTTAATGACCCACGTACCGTCATCCAAATAGAGCGGAGGCACATCGGTGTAGAAGCTCTTTTTAGAGTTATGGACCGAAAGCGCAAAGATCTTATTGGGATCTTGCTTCACCCGATCCTGGCCCGGCCAGAAGATCCCTGAATCCCGCGTTACGGGAAAGAAGTCCGAGCCAATTCTCAAACGGTACTGATACTGAGGACTATCTTCCTTGGTGTGGTGCGGAAGGCTGGTCCAAACGCCGCCGCGCTGTTCCTCACCCAGAAACCACTCCCATGCCTCAACGTATTCGGAAGGCACGAGACTGCAGGCGCGGTCATAGCTTGGTCCATCCATCAACGGAACAGCAAGGTCAATGTCGTTCATCGCCAGCACCTACAACCATACGAACGCGAGTCATGCCCCTCAATAATATGGCCGAGAGTCAATTATTACGAGATCTCATTCCGCGATCGGCACATCGTTGATGCTCTCGGTTTGCCGCTGGCGCGCTTGTACCCCGCTACCCCACTTCCCTGTATACTGATGTAGCACGTGTTTCATCCGGGCTTGTTGGGCCGGGTCGTTCATGGGAGGTTCTTGTGGCTGTTTCGAATCCGCCTAAGGGAAGCGTTTCTTCTTCGTCCATCAAGCCGGTTACGCGCAAGGCCGTGCGTTGCCAGCGCGAGGTCGCTTGGCTTGTCACGCAGGCGGCGGGCAGGCTTGTGGCGACCACTCAGGACGTCAATGCGCCTACGCCGAGCTTTGTGTTAGCGGCGGCGCTGGATTTTGTGCGCCAATTGGAGGTTGCCGCGCAGGATGCCAACGGCCACCTCGACTACCAGAACGTTATGGCGCCCGACCTGCAAACGTTCTGCCACATGGCCAAGTTGCCTGCCGCGCCCAATGCGCTTTCGGACGCAGGCTACATGTTTACGCTTTCGGGCGCAGACCTTATCCGCGATATCTACGCATACTGCAGCGAGCTCGCCAAGCGCAGCGTCTTTGGCACGGCTGAAGTCAAACCGGGATATGTCATCAAGCTGGTTCTTAGGCTGTTCTTGATGGACGGGTTCGGGGCCATGCCGGCGTAAGCCGAGTCTTTAGCATCACCGTCGACTGGGCAACAACCGCTTTACCTTAATGGACGCCAATCGAGGGTCGATTATTGGGTCGCCTCGTCCACTAACGCATCTATCCCACGCGCTCCGACAGTCGATACTTGCGGTTGCGGCTCGTCGCCGGCGCCGTGGGCTCAAGCTCGCCTTGAGCAATGAGCGCGTTGACGCGCGACCTAACCTGGGAAATTGTGAGCCCTGTGTGCTCTGCCAGCTCGCGCGTCCCCAGCTCGCCGTAGTGTTTGAGTGCCGTCACAATTAAGCCCCCGCCATGATCGACCGGCTCGATCTTTGAACGGTAAAGTACGACCTTGAACCGATCGAATCCCGGGCAGAACAGGGGCCCGGCCAGACCATGCGCGCGCATGGCATCGATCATCATCGGGATGCCCGAGCCATTGCCCTCAGCCGGCGAACCTGCGCCATCCGGCAGCGGGACAATCGACATGAGCTTCACAAGCGTCGCGTTACGGCATCGGGAGCTGCCGTCAAACAAGTTCTCGCGAGTCTTTCCCCCGTAAAGGCCGCCAGGATTTGTCACCTCGACACGATCATCAAAGACGTCGACGGCAATCGATTGTCCACAGAACCGATCCCCGTATTCTCGATGGATTACGGCGTTGGCGATTGCCTCGCGCAGAACCTCCTCGGGAATCTCAAGCGAGTCGACACGCGAGACGCCTTGGACGGTCGAGGTTCGCCGCAAATTCTTGGCGACGGCTGCGACGGCAT
>CAJMSL010000001.1 GCA_905216045.1 uncultured bacterium | reverse complement strand
TCGACGGCAAGCGCGTGAAGCAGGGCAAATGGGATAGCCGCGAACTTGAGGGCGGCGAGAAGGTGACGGTCAAGGATGGCCGTAACACCTACGAGAAGCACGAGGTTCAGGCTACGGTTATCGAGCCCAAGCTCAAGGTCGAGGGCACGGGCGCTATCGAGTATGTGCAGACGTGGGGTGCCCAGGGCCGCTCCGAGGTGTGGGTTGGTGAGCAATCGGGCAAGACGCAGGACCGCGGCGAGGTCGTGCCCGCCACCGATTGCGTTGTTGCGTGCGCCAGCGTGGCGCCCAAGGGCAACAAAAAGTACGTGGCGCTGACGTTTGACGAGGGTCCGAGCGGCGCCACCAAACAGATCTTGCAGGTGCTCAAGGAAAAGGGCGTCACCGCGACGTTCTTCCTTTCGGGCGATGCGGCCGAGGCCTCGCCTGCCACGGCCAAGGCGATTGTCGATGCCGGGTGCGAGATCGGATCCAACAGCTACAGCGACGATTCGCTCAAGGGTCAGGACCTTGAGGCGGTACGCGAACAGATCACGAAAGGCACCGATGCGATTAAGTCGGCGACCGGCGTGAAGACGATGCTGCTGCGTGCTCCCTACGCTGCCTTTGACGAGCAAAACTGGATCGATGCGATGGACCTGGTCTCCGCCGTGGTCTCGTGGAATATCGACTCGGGCGACTGGCTGCTCAACGGTGTCGACGAGCAGGTCTCGACGGTGCTCGATTCGGTGACGCCGGGCAATATCGTGCTGCTCACCGATAGAGACGAATGCGCCGAGCAGACGCTCGAGGCGCTGCCGCAGATTATCGACGGCCTCATTGCCGACGGCTACAAGATCGTGACGCTCAGCGACCTGGTCAAGACGGACACGGCATTGAGCAAAAAGCTCACCTCGCTGACGAAGGTCACCATGCCCAAGGACGCCGTGTTCCCCCAACTTGCCGAGGACGAAGATACCACAGAGTAGTCATTGGGTAGTCATTTAAGAACGTCCCCAATGACTATGTCACGGATGCGTCAGCGTTTGGTATGCCTGCAATGTGCAGCGCATAAATTCGATGCCGCAGGGCGATGCTGATGCTATAGTTACTGCGGTTAATGAGGGTCAAGAGAAAGGTTACAGGTGAAATCCAAACCTCGACCATACAGTCGATGACCCCATGCAGGTGCTTTTTGCGCATGCACGGGGTGTAAGCGTCGAGCGGCGTGCCGCCCGCGCATGCGTATACATATCCAGAAGCCCCCGGACGTCGCACATGCGGCCGCGTCCGGAGGAATAATGATGGGGAGCACCATTGAATTATCTGAGTGAGATGCTCAAATTGCCGGTCTTGGACGTCGATGGAGAAAAGCTCGGCGTGGTGAACGATTTTGGTATTGCTACCGGCGAAGTTTTTCCGCACGTGACGTCGCTCGCGTTCCGCGGTCCCGGCAAGACGCCGTTTATGATCAGCTGGCGCAAATGGGTCGACCGTATCGACGAGACGGGTGTACACCTTAAGACGTCGGCCACCGAAATCCGTTTTTCGTACCTGCAGCCGACCGAACTCTTGCTTGCCCGCGACGTGCTCAACAAGCAGATTGTCGACACGCAGGGCATGAAGGTCGTGCGCGTAAACGACATCAAGTTTTCCATGTCGGGCGAAAATCAGCTGCGCCTGCTGGGCGCCGAGGTCGGTGCCCGCGGTCTGCTACGCGCCATCAGCCCCGCGCTCGAGCATATCGTCGAAGGCTTTATGAAGCACCTGGGCAAGCCGCTCAGTGAGGACATCATCGCTTGGTCCTACATGGACCTGCTCGACCGCTCGACCAAGAACATTCAACTTTCGGTGTCGCACAAGACGCTCGGCGAGCTGCACCCTGCCGACATCGCCGATATTATCGAGCAGCTCGACCCGCGCCTACGTGCGCAGGTGTTTGCGCAGCTCGATACTGCCCAGGCCGCCGAGGCCATCTCGGAGTTCGATGACGACGAGCTTATGACCGAGATGCTCGAGGGCCTGTCCGACACGGACGCATCGTCGATGCTGGCCATGATGGACCCGGACGATGCAGCTGACCTGATCGACGAGCTCGATTACGAGAAGGCCGAGAAGCTCCTGCGCCTGATGGGCGTCAAGGAGGAGAAGGCGATTCGTAACCTGCTGGGTTATGAGGACAACACCGCCGGTCGCATCATGACCTCGGAGTTTGTCTCGCTGCCCGCCACGGCGACGGTCGGCGATGCCATCGAGGCGATTCGCAAACTCGATGAGGACTTCGAGAGTGTCTATTACGTCTATACCGAGGATCCGAGCGGCATGCTCACCGGCGTGCTCTCGCTGCGCACGTTGATCGTGGCCGACCGCGATGCCACGCTGGGCCAGCTCGCCTATCGCGACCTGGTCTACGTGTCGCCCGACGAGGACCAGGAAGACGTGACGGACGAGATGACCAAGTACGACCTGGTTGCCATCCCTGTCTGCGACGAGAACCGTCATATCCTGGGCATCGTGACCTTCGACGACGCCATGGACGTTATCGCCGAGGAGCATCAGGAGGACCTGCAGATCGCCGGTGTCGGCTCGGGCGATAGCGCGTCGGACGACTCGACGAACGTGCTCAGCTGGTTCGTGCATCGTCAGTACTGGGTCGTCGTGTGGGGCATCGCCTCGTGCATTATGGCGACGGTGCTGGGGACGGCGCTGGGCTCCGCGCATCTGGTGGTGTTCCCCATGTGCGCCATGCCGCTCGTGCTGCTGGCGGCCTCGCGCATGGTGTCGTTCGTCAAGAACTACTTCCTCGAGTACGACGGTCACGACGACGAGCCCAAACCGTACCTGGGATTCTTCTTCCAGAGCACGGGTATGGGCCTGATCCTTTCGCTTGTTACTTACCTGTGCGCGCAGCTGGTGCGCACTGCCGCGTTCCTCGATGCCCCTATGTTTGAGGAGCAGCTCTTTACCGGGTGTTTTAATATCGCTGCTATCATTTGCCTGGTTGGCAACATGAGTGCCGTGATTTACCTGATGGTGCTGTTCTGGCGTGACGAGCATGACCTCAACACGTCGGGCACCGCCATGAACGTTATTGCCGTCATGATCTCGTGCGTAGCGTACTGCGCCGCTGCGGTGCTGCTCACCATGTCGGTCATTGGCTAGGTGGTCGCGTGCAAAATACCAAGCAAAAGTCGGGCACCAAGCAAAAGTTGACCATCGCGGCCATCTTTGGCGCTATGGGCCCCGGTCTGCTGGCGGCGCTTTCGGGCAATGACGCCGGCGGCATTGCAACGTATTCCAGTGCGGGCGCCAGCTATGGCTACAAGATGCTCTGGATGCTTCCCGTCATGACTGTGCTGCTCATCGTGACGCAGGAGACCGCGGCGCGCTGCGGCTGCGTCACGGGCAAGGGCCTGGCATCGCTCATCCGCGAGCGCTTTGGCGTGCGCAAGAGTGTACTTGCTATGGCGGCGCTGTTGATCGCCAACACGGCTGTGACCATTTCGGAGTTTGCGGGTATCGCCAGCGGCCTTGCTCTCTTTGGCGTGCCGGCGAGCATCTCGGTGCCGTTGGTGGCGCTGCTGGTGTGGATGCTTACCATGTCGGGTAGTTTCCAGCGCATCGAGAAGATTCTGCTGCTGGTAAGCTGCGTCTTCGTGACCTATATTGTCGCCGCGTTTATGGCTGGCCCCAACTGGGGTGAGGTCGCGGTCGACCTGGTCGTGCCTAACATTCAAAATGACCCCAGCTACGTGTCGCTCGTGGTCGCAACGATCGGTACCACCATCGCGCCGTGGATGATTTTCTTGGCGCAGAACAACGTGGTCGATAAGAACGCGGGCGAGGACGACATCGTGCTGCAGCGTATCGATACCGTGAGCGGCTCGATCGCTGCTGATATCATTGCGGGCTTCATTATCATCACGACCGGTACGGTGCTGTTCCCGGCGGGTGTTCAGATTAGCGATGCCGCCGATGCCGCCCGCGCGCTGGAGCCTATTGCGGGTCAGTGGTCCACGGTACTGTTTGCCTCGGGCCTGGTCGCGGCGAGCTTCTTGGCCGCCTGCGTGCTGCCGGGCGTTACGTCGAGCGCTATCTGCGAGGCATTTGGCTGGGAGCGCGGTGCCGACCGCAGCTGGGACGAGGCCCCGGTTTACCGCGGCATCATTACGGCCATCATCGGTATCTCTGCCGTGCTGGTGCTTATGCCCGGCGTCGATCTGTTCCAGATTATGATGACCTCGCAGGTCATCAATGGCGTGCTGCTGCCTGTAGTCTTGGTATTCCAGGTGGTTATCGCGGCCGACCGTCACATTATGGGTGCCAACCGCAACGGTCGCGTGTGGAACATGCTCACTTGGGCGACTATCGCCGTGATTACGGTGCTCACGGTCGTCATGTTTGTCCTGCAAGCGATGGGCTACAGCGCTTAACGCCCACTTTTGCTTCCGAACAGGCCGCAGCGATGGGGCGCGGCCTGTTTTTTGTCTGCTATAGGGTGTTAGTTATATAGCAATGGACAAAAAATGCCAAATATGAGTACTGTTGCTAAGTGAATAGCATTTACATCCTAAAAGATAATGAACATAGCCTATAGTATGTTCATTAAAATTGGCTTCAATACGCCTTAAACCAGTCAGGTTGGCTGCTTTAGGGGGTTGTAGGGGTCGCTCGGACGTCATTTTGGGTGGTTTTGCCTGCTACTAAAATGGTAACAGTACTCATATTTGCCCTTTTTTGCCCACAGACCTTTGAGGGTGCGGCGAAAAGGGCTTGTTTTGATTGTTTGGGGCAGGCACGAGGCGCGGAAACGATGTCTGGAGCGACGGAGCGGCCTGGAATTCATCCGTAGAGGTCTTCATTGGCTGCGCCAGGAGTGTCCCTAACTGCCGGAGGGGGTGTCTGCCGTGGCAGACACCCCCTCCGGATGTGGGAAGTTTGCGCTGCAGGTTACTTGTCGGTGCCCAGCTTGTGCGGCTTGAGAGCGAGCGCATTGACGAGTGCGTCGGTGGCAGACTTGACGGCTGCCGGCTGCGGATCGTTGACGTGATCCTCGGGGTGTACGGGCAGGTCCTTCTTGACGGCATCGTGGATCAAGTTGAGGTACTCAGTCACGCCAGTGGTCGATAGGTGCGTGCCATCGCCATCGAACAGGTCGTTGCGGTTGGCACTGTATCCGTACCAATCGATAACGCGCACGTTCTTGTAGCGCGTAGCGGCGTTGGCGATGGCCTGGTTGGTAGAGCCAACCCACGGCTGCGGGCTGCGCGTGTTCACAAACACCACAATACGCTTATCTCCTGCATCGGCCATGATGGCGTCGATCTGGTCGTCGGTTACCAAGCCGTTGGTGCCCAGGGCAAAGACCACGATCTTGCCGGCAAGGTTCTGCTGGATATAGCCCTCAAATGTCGCGCGCCCCGCATCAAACTGGCGGCCCTTTTCGGCATCGATATGGCTGTGCGGGAACACGCCGTCAAAGGTGTCTACGGCACGCAGCGACACGGAGTCGCCGATCATAAGCAGATCGTAGGAGCCATCGGGGAAGCCGTCGTTGTCCTTGTCGGTGTCGTCGGCCGCCTGCTGGGCGGTGGGCGCGGTGTTCTTGGCTTCCTTGTTCAGAACTTCGGCGCCATCGCCGCTCAGCGCAGACGTCTCGGGCACAAAGATCAGGCCGCCCAGTGCAACGACCAACACGACAGCGCAGGCTGCGCAGACAGGGATGTGCGTGCGTGCCCAGTTGGCGGGCGTGGTGGTGCCATCGCGGAATTCGGCGACGGTGCGCCCAAAGGCGCCCTTCCTAAACGGAGTCTCGATAAAGCGATAGCAGCACTCTGCCACGGCGACCACCAACAACACCTGCAAAATGTACTGCCACCACGGCATATCGTTGATGTTGGCAACCGGGTTCATGAGGAGCAGCATCGGATAGTGCCACAGGTAGATGCTGTAGGAGCGCTTGCCAACCCACACGAGTGGCTCGGCGGATAGCGCGCGGGCAACCATTCCCTGGGGCTGCACGCAGGCCGCGATGACCATGAGCGTGAGGATCGAGCACAGCAGCGTGCCTCCGCGATACTGGAAGGCGGTGTAGCCGTTGGTGAGCGCGACCATGGCGGCAAGGCCAACCAGACCCACGACGCCCAACACATCGATGGATGCGGGCGAGGACCAAAAACGCACGAGGGCGCTCGGCTGTGCCGGGGCGGTCTCGGCTGCTTCGTCGGCCTTCTCGCCAGGTTTGCCCTCGGCGTTCTTGCCGTGCTTGGCGGCGCCAGCCAGGCGATTGAGCCCCAAACGATGAGCGAGACGCACCGGCGCCAGGTCGCGATCGGGGATAAAGGCCATCCAGGCACCCAGCAGCAGCGAGAACACGCGGGTGTCGGTGCCGTAGTACACGCGGCTGGGGTCGGCGGCAGGGTTGTAAAGCACCATCATGGCTAGGGCAGATACCACGGCAAGGCCCAGAACCACGCGGCGCGTGTTGGGCTTGCTCACATGCATGGATACCATGGCAAACAGCAGTGGCGGCCAAATCAGGTAGAACTGTTCCTCGATGGCAAGCGACCAAAAGTGCGTGAGCGGCGAGGGGTCGCCCAGAGCATTGAAGTACGAGACGTTTTGGGCAATCTGCCACCAGTTGTTGAAGAACAGCAGCGACGGCAGGATGTCGGGGCGCATCTTGGTGAGCATCACGTGGTTAAAGATAGTGCACAGCGCGCAGGTTACAAACACTACCGTTACCACGGCGGGGACCAGGCGACGGATGCGGCGAATCCAGAAGCTCTTGAGGTCGATGCGTCCGGTCTTAGCGACTTCGTTGAGCAGCAAGCGCGTGATCAGATAGCCCGAAAGCACAAAGAAGATCGTGACGCCGAGCAGACCGCCCTGCGCCCACGTGAGGTTGAGGTGATAGAGCACCACCGCGACGACGGCAAGCGTGCGCAGGCCGTCAAGGGCAGGGATGTAGCGGGACTTAGGGCGAGCAGGCGTCTGCTCCTCGGCGGGAGTGTTGGCGCGGCCCGCGTTGTTGGCAGAAGCACGATGGGGGCTCACGGTGCGTCGCGGTTCGTTGGCACGGCGTTCGCCCTTCACGCGTTCGTGCGGCGCCGGCTCGTTGCCCGTGCGGTGTCGACCGCGCGAGCCCGATTGCGAGAGTTGTTCCATAAAACATCATCCAATGACGAGAATAATCAGCACGCCTTCATTGTAGCTGCCTGCTCCTGTGAATGCTTGCTGCTGGCGCAAGCTCAAGCGCGCGTCCACATCAAAGTGAACTAAAGTTATAGGGGGTGCGAGAGTGCACGATCGACGGCTGCGGTGGGCATAAGGCCCGCAGATGAGGAGGTTTCCATGGCAGATCGCGGCATCGTTGCGGTGTTCGGCAGCATGAACATGGACCTTTCGGTGGCGTGCGAGCGCATACCGCGTGCGGGCGAGACCGTCGGCGGCAGCGGGTTTATCACCAACGTCGGCGGCAAGGGCGCCAATCAGGCCGTAGCTGCCGCGCGTATGGGCGCTTGCACGCACATGATCGGCGCGGTCGGTCGCGACGCGTTCGGCGCGTCGCTCGTGGCGGGGCTCCAAGACGCCGGCGTGGACTGTGACTTTGTAGTGCATCGCGATGATGTGGAGACGGGAACGGCGACCATCATTCGCTGCGAGGGAGACAACCGCATCGTGCTGTCGCCGGGCGCCAACCATGCGCTTGCGGGCGAGGACGTTGCCCGCGCGCTGAGGCGTCTGGTGGCCGATGAACTCGATAGTGACGCCAGCAAGATTGCCCCGGCTGCCGGAAGCGTCTTTATCGCCCAGGGTGAATGTGACCTTGTAGCGACGGCCGAGGCGCTTGTTTGCGCTCACGAGCTCGGGTTCTATACAGTCTTTAATCCGGCGCCTGCCTGCGATGTGCCTGCGGAGGCCTGGTCCGCGGTCGACCTGGTCTGCCCCAACGAGACCGAGTGCCAGGTGCTGACGGGCATTCTGCCCACGGATGATGCGAGTTGCGTCGCCGCGCTCAATGCGCTGCTCGACAAGGGTGCCGGAGCTGCGGTCATCACGTTGGGCGGCGCCGGGTCGGTTACGCTCGGCGATGACGGCGAGCTGCTGCGCATGCCGGCACTTTCGAGTACGGTAGTCGATACCACGGCCGCCGGCGATACGTTTATCGGCGCGTTGGCGGCGGCTCGCCTAGAGGGCTTGCCGCTCTTTGAGTGCATGGCTGCGGGTGCTCGCGCCTCGGCAGTGACGGTGTCGCGCCTGGGCGCTCAGCAATCGATTCCCACGCGCGCCGAAGTTGAACATTGGTTTGGTTAAACGATAAAGACGGAGAAGCGGAGTAGAACAATGGCAATCAAGAAGCTGATCCTTGATCTGGATATGGGTGTTGACGATGCGATGGCGCTGGCCTATGCCATCGCGAGCCCCGAGGTGGAGCTCGTGGGCATCACCACGTGCTTTGGTAACGTGCGCGTCGAGCAATCGGCGCACAATTGCCTGGCGGTGCTCGATCTGCTGGGTCGCCCCGAGGTTCCGGTGTACCTGGGTGCCGACCGTCCTCTGCAGGCGACTGAGCCCTATACGCCGCCGGCGTCCACCGCGCTCATTCACGGCAAGAACGGCATCGGCGGCGCGAGCGTGCCCGCGTCGCCCTACGAGCCGGTGGGGGCGACCTCGGCCGACGGCAACGCTGCGGTCGATTATCTGATCGATGCCGCGCGCACCTATGGTCCCGATCTGGTCTACGTAGCGACTGGCCCGCTCTCCAACCTGGCACTCGCCCTGGAGCGCGATGCGGCGGCGATGATGTCCATTGGCCGCGTGGTCGTGATGGGCGGCGCCCTTACCGTGCCCGGTAACGTGAGCGCGGGCGCCGAGGCCAACATGGCGAGCGACCCCGAGGCAGCCGACGCGGTGCTGCGCTCGGGCCGTAAGCTCACCATGGTGGGTCTGGACGTGTCGCATCGCGTGGTGCTCACACGCCGCGACATTGCCGGCTGGACGGGCTCGGGCACCATGGCGGGCTGCGCATTTGCGAGCATGGTCGAGCACTACATTGGCTCGTACGAGATGAACGCACCCTACCTGGGTGGCTGTGCGCTGCACGATCCTCTGGCCGTTGCCGTGGCGATCGACCCTACGCTCGTGGGTGCGCTCGGCTGCAATCTGCGTGTTGATCTGCTAGGCGAGTATCGCGGCCGCACCATCTGCGATGAGCGCCGCCTGTCCGATCCGGACAAGAGCGCGCTTGTGGCACTGACCGTGGATGCTCCGCGCTTCCTGTCCGAGTTCAAGACACGTATGGCCCGCGTCCTTGGCTAAGTTGTCTTTTTGGGACGGGGCTTTTTTGACTGGTATGATTGGTGCGACCATTCGAACCAGCTAAAAGAGCCCCGTCCCAATTTGACTATCGAGAGGATCTGCCATGGAGCGCATCGCCAGCTTTTCCGTTGATCATCTGCTGCTTGAGCCCGGCGTGTATGTGAGCCGCATCGATCGCGATCCGGCGACCGGTGCCGCCGTCACCACGTTTGACCTGCGCCTGACTACGCCCAACAAGGAGCCGGTCATGAACACGGCCGAGTGCCACACCATCGAGCACCTGGGTGCGACGTTCCTTCGCAATCATGCCGAGTGGTCGGGCCGCATTGTCTACTTTGGCCCCATGGGCTGCCGCACGGGCTTTTACCTCGTCGTATTTGGCGAAGTGACGAGCGAGGAGATTCTGCCGCTCGTGCGTGAGCTGTTCGAGTTTGTCGCCGGTTTTGAGGGCGATGTTCCCGGTGCCGCTCCCGAGGAATGCGGCAACTACCTGGACCAGAACCTCCCCATGGCCAACTGGCTTGCGCGTCGCTACCTCGACCGCGACCTGGCCGATATCGACGAGAAGCATCTGCACTATCAGCAGGCGTAAGGGTTTTATCGCCCAAAACGCGTGCATTGGGCGCCTTCGCTTATGCGGGGGCGCCTTTTTGTTGATTGGTCGGGAAGAGCATTCAAAATCGCTCATGTTTGTTCTAGAATGTTCGTATAGTCACATTTACGAACAGGAGTGAACATGCATATCTACTCTGTCAACGATCCCGAGTTCAAATCCTATGGCAACGTTTGGGATGACGTTCCGTCCGAGCTCACGTCGCCCGTGCTCGAGGCGCTCTCAGCCACGCCCATTCCCGAGGGCAGCAAGTACGTAGCAAGCGCGCCGGAGCTCGAGGGCGTCAAAGATGCCGATAAACTGGGCTTTCTCATGTTTGGCGGCCGTCCCTTCCAGCTCGGCTGGTGCAACGGCCACAACACGCAGCTCAACTGCCTGGAGTATCACCGCGCGAGCGAATTCAACCTGGGCGCTCGCGACTTTATCCTGCTCGTGGCGCATCGCTGGGAGATCGAGGACGGCAAGCTCGACACCGCGTGTGTCAAGGCGTTTCGCGTGCCGGCGGGTACGGTCGTCGAAGTCTTCAACACCACGCTCCACTACACGCCGTGCATGGTCGACGACGGTGGCTTCCAGGTGATGGTGGCGCTGCCCGCCGGCACCAACGGCCCGCGCCCCGAGGTCGCGGCCGACATGCCTGCGGCCGGCGACAGCTACTGCTGCTGGAAGGCCGACAAGTGGGTCCTCTGCCATGCTGACAGCCCCAAGGCAGCCGAAGGCGGCTACGTAGGCCTCATCGGCAAGAACCTCGACATCACCGTGGACTAGAATCTTCCGTCTCGATCTGTAACATCTAGCGGGCTAAATCGTCTCTACCTGTTACAGATTTAGACAAACTGCAGGGGACAGACCGAACAATCTCGATCTGTAACACCAGGCCCGGTTTTGACGGCCTACCTGTTACAGATCGAGACAAACGGGCCCAAACCACCACAAAGGTGCCTGTCCCCATTGCGGTGGCTGCCTAGAGTTGGCTGCGCAGATAGTCAGCCATATATGGAACGGCGAAACGCACGTAACCGCGGCGCGCCTGTTCGATTACGCCGGCGTCGATGAGGCGCCGGCGATACTTTTGCGCATAGTCGGGTGTGACTGACATACGTTTCGCTACATCGGAAATGCGCGAAACGGCGTCTTCGTCATCAGTCATTGCGTCGAGAAACGCGACGTCTTGGTCCGATAGCGCGGCGAGCGTCGTTTCACAAACATCGTTTTCGAAATCGGCTTTTGACGCTTCGATAGCTCCGTCGACTTGCTCTGGCGTTACGTGTTCTCCTGTCTTGCAGCGATTGCCGATGTTATAGCCGATGAGCTGCAGCATATAGGGCGAGCCTTGGGTTGCGCGAGCGGCACGGAGGCGAAGATCGCCTGGAATATCAAGGTCGAGCTCTTCGAAAGCCCGCTGATAATAGGCATCGACATCTCCGACTGAAAGCGGTTCGAGCGTGACCTTGCGAGCGCGGTTGAGAAATGTCAGCACGCGGTCATTGAGCGTTGCACAGACGGCTCCCGGGAGACCTGCCATAACAAGCGCGACGTTGAGTCCCTCACCGACCAGCTCTTGATAGGCGGTGACGAGCTGTCTAATCTCAGGTGAATTAGCTTGGAGCTCATCGATAAGGATGAGGATGCCGTGCCCCTGCTCGGTCAGCTTGCGCGCCAGCTGCGTGAGTTTGAACTGGAAACTCTTGGTCTCCTGCACATCGCGTGTGAACTCGAGACCGGCTGAGAAGCCGAAGACGCTCAAGCTACCGCCAGAAAGTTTGGGGAGATGACGCTTGCTGACATAAGGCTCGCCTGCTTCTTGGATTTTTTCAACAATGCGCTCAAGCATATCTTCGGAGGCTACGGTGGGTGTGGCGACAACAAAACCGAGCTTGCGTGCGCGGTCGGCAAGTTCCCACAGAAGAACCGTCTTGCCGCTGCCTCGCTGGCCGAGCATGAGCATGGCTCGGTCTCGATTGCCCGGCTCCTGCTCAAGACCGGAGATGAATGTCGAAATCACGTTCCCGCGACCCACCAGATAGGACGGGCGATTTCCAAATGAGGGGGAGAAGATGGTTTCAGTCATAAGTCTCCTTTCCTTTTTTTCCTATTTTTTCCTTTCTTTCCTATTCAGTCAAATGAATTGCTGAGCGAAGGCGGTTACGTAGGCCTCGTCGGCAAAACCTCGGCATCACCTGCGACTAGAATCTTCTGTCTCGGTCTGTAACATCTAGCGGGCTAAATCGTCTCTACCTGTTACAGATTTAGACAAACTGCAGAAGCTGACCGAACAATCTCGATCTGTAACATCAGGCCCGGTTTTGGCTGCCTACCTGTTACAGATCGAGACAAACCGCCCCCAACCGCCACAAAGGTGCCTGTCCCCTTTGTGGTGATTGGCAGGCGGGTATCAAAAAGTGTCAGACGGGGCGGCTGTCGAGCACCTGCGTGCGAAAAGAAGTATCGGCCTACGTCGTTGCCGTTGAGCGACGCGTTGTTTGTAGGGATACTGAAACCACGACAAACAGCGTGCGAAAGGATTGATGCATGGCTTTCCGTAATGACTTCCTGTGGGGCGGCGCAACGGCTGCCAACCAGTGCGAGGGCGCCTACGACGTGGACGGCCGCGGCCTGGCCAACGTGGACGTGGCTCCGCACGGCCCCGAGCGCTATGCGGTGGTCTCCGGCCAGCGCAAGATGCTCGACTTCGAGGACGGCTATTACTATCCCACGCAGACCGGCATCGATTTCTACCACCACTACAAGGAGGACATCGCTCTCTTTGCCGAGATGGGCTTAAGACCTTCCGTATGAGCCTGGCGTGGACCCGCATCTTCCCCAACGGCGACGAGACCGAGCCCAACGAGGCTGGCCTGGCCTTCTACGAGGACGTATTCCGCGAGTGTCAGGCGCACGGCATCGAGCCGCTCGTGACCATCACGCACTTCGACTGCCCGATTCACCTCATCAAGGAGTACGGCGGCTGGCGCAACCGCAAGCTCATCGACTTCTACAAGAACCTCGCGACCACGATCTTCACCCGCTACAAGGGCCTGGTGAAGTACTGGCTCACCTTCAACGAGATCAATATGATTCTGCACCTGCCGTTTATGGGTGCCGGCCTGGTCTTTGAGGAGGGCGAGGACAAGGAGGCCGTCGAGTACCTGGCCGCCCACAACGAGCTCGTTGCCAGCGCTTGGGCAACCAAAATCGTTCACGAGATCGACCCTGAGGTCAAGATCGGCTGCATGCTCGCCGCAGGTAGCTACTACCCCTACAGCTGCCGTCCGGGCGATGTGCGCCAGGCGCAACTCGACAATCAGGACAATTACTTCTTCGTCGACGTTCAGAGCCGTGGCTACTACCCGGCCTATGCCGTCAAGAAGCTCCAGCGTCTGGGCATCGATGTGGGCATGACCGACGAGGACCGCGAGATCCTGGCCGCCAACACCGTCGACTTCATCAGCTTTAGCTACTACAGCACCCGCTGCTCCGCCGGTGCCGATAACCCCGATGTCGAGCGCACCCAGGGCAACGCCTTCGCCGGCGCCAAGAACCCCTACCTGCAGGAGAGCCAGTGGGGCTGGGCCATCGATCCGCTGGGCTTCCGCATCACCCTCAACGACCTGTACGACCGTTATCAGAAGCCGCTGTTTGTGGTTGAGAACGGTCTGGGTGCCAAGGATGTTGTCGAAGAGGGCGGTTCCATCAACGACGACTACCGTATCGACTACCTGCGCCAGCATATCGCCGCGATGCGCGACGCGGTGACCGAGGACGGCGTTGACCTGCTGGGCTACACTACCTGGGGCCCGATCGACTTGGTCTCGGCCGGCACGGGCGAGATGTCCAAGCGCTACGGCTTTATCTATGTGGATCGCGACGCCGCCGGCAACGGTACCCTCAAGCGCTCCAAGAAGAAGAGCTTCGACTGGTACAAGAAGGTTATCGCTTCTAATGGTGAGGACCTGTCCTAAGGAAGCTGAGACACTCAACTTCATAGCCTTCTGACCAAGGCGCCCGGCGAGCAGTTAATGCTTGCCGGGCGCCTTGCCGTCTGCGGATTTTGGGACATGCGGCCCGCTTTTTCGACCCATCTGTCGGTACACTAAAAGCACTATGGGTACCCGCGAGCGACATATCGGCCACGCGGCCGCCCGATTCGCTCCCGTGGCGGATCCCAGGGGCGGCAGGTTGTTCGCTATGCCGCGATTCCTGGTTGGCATAACACATCAGGTGTACCGTCACCGCGTCTTTGCTATCGCCGGTGTCATCACCGCGATGTTCCTCATGCTTTTGGCAGTCTTGCCGGCGCTGTTCGCCTTCGACCCCAAACTTTCTAACGCCGTGCCCGCCTATAGCGAGGTGTCCGAAGAGGTCGTGGATGCGCTCGTCCATTCGAGCTCTCTGCCGTTGCTTGTTGCCGCAATTGCATTTTCGATCTGGGGCGTATCGGTCTATCTGCGCTGTTTGGACTATGTGCTGCGCCGCCGCCTTGTTGCCGTCGCCACCATCTGCGCCCTGTGGATGATCGAAGTCATTCTCAAGTACAAGTCGTTCACGCCGTTCTATGCCACCGTGCTGTGGTACCTGTACTACGTGCCCATGACGCTCATTCCGCTGCTCTACCAGTTGTGTGGTTTGCGCCTTGCGGGCCTGGAGCAACACCGCCTGGGTCGCCGCTACTGCGCTGCGCTGTGGATTGTGGCTATCCTGCTTATCGGATTTGTTCTCACCAACGATTTTCACCAGCAGGTCTTCCACTTTGACCGTACAAGCGACACCTGGAGCAACGATTACACGTACGGCTGGGGTTATTTCGCCGTCCTCGTGTGGACGGCCTTTAACTTTGTGGCCTTTTTTATCCTGGTGGGCCGGTCCTCGTCCTTTCGCATCCAACGTTTCTCGGGCACGGCGGCGCTCGTGCTGCTGGGCGGCGCGTTCTTTGCCATCTCATATGCGTTGCGCGTGCCCTGGGCATGGAGGCTCAACTTCTCGCTCATCTATTGCGTCTTGTGCGTGGTGGCGATGGAAATCTGTCTCGATTGCGGTGTCGTTCCGTCGTATCACGACATCGCCGGCATCTTCGACACCTTGCCGCTTGACCTCAAAGTTCTAACGCGCGACCTGCAGGAGGTCTATGCCACGCCGGTGTCAAAGCCAACGCCGGTAGGCGTGCGCGAGGAGTTGCGGACCCAGGAGCACGGCCGCGCCCATGCCTTTGCCGTGGCGTCCGATCCCGATGTGATGTACCGTGCCTTTCCACTGCTGGGCGGATCGGCCCTGCTCGCCCAAGACGTGTCGGAGCTCAACGAGCTTAACCGTGAACTGGCACATCGTCGCATGGAACTGCAGCGTCAAAATGAGCTGCTCGCCGCCGACTACGACCTTAAGACGCATTTGGCAGATCAAGAGGCCGAGACCTTGCTGGTCCAAGACGTGGATCAAGCGCTTGCCCGCGCGCTCGAAGGGATGTACGACCTGCTGAGCTCGCTGCCGCCGTTGACCGACGAAGTGTCTTCGCACGAGCGTTGCCGCATGCTGCAGCGCGCCAAGATGCTCGTCGCCTATTGCAAGCGCAAGGGGTCACTCACGTTGGCGCAGCACGGGGAGAGCGGCTTTGATCGCGACCGCATTCAGCTCATTGCCAACGAGCTCGCAAGCGACCTGCGCACCATCGATATCGATTGCGCCTCGATTATCGCCATACGGCGCCCGTTGCACGCCAGTACAGTAAGCGCCCTGTACGACTGCGTGTATGACTTTGCGTTTTTTGCCTACACCACCGACCATCCGGCGCTTATGTATCACTTGGGCGACCATGACCGGTGCAGTGTCGAGCTGCGTGCCACGCTTTTTTCCAACGATGATGAAGATCTTTCGCAGACGCCCGCTGCGCAAGAGCTCGAAAGCGCTCTGCAAGGGCGCAACGTGGCATACCGCCTTGAGGGCGAACCCGGCCAGTTGCGTATGATCGTGTTGATGCCGCGGGCGGGTGAGTGACGATGCAGATTTCGCTCATCCTTCCCCAAATCGTTGCACTCGATATTGTCTTTGCCCTGGCTGCGTGCCTGCAGACGATCCACGTTCCGCTCATCGCATCGCGCCGCTCGTCCTATAACCGTAAGGCGGTTTGCACCTACGAGGCGAGCCTCGTGCTTCACCTGGTGGTTTCGGCGCTTATCCTGTTCGCGTCGTCTGGCTCGTATCTGGTGGCGCCGCTTGACGTTTGCGCCAGGGCAATGGGCGGAGCGCTGTGGCTCAATGCCGCAATCTTTGCCTATGGCGTGGTGCTTATGGTGCGCTATCGTCGCCCCGTCATGCTGGTCGAGCTGCTGCTTGTTGTCGCCGTGACGCCGCCGGTGGTTTTTGCCATGGGCTCGGCGTGGACCGTTGTCCTTATCGCAGAGGGAGCGTTCTTCCTGTTCCGTTCCATCGCGGCGCTCTTGATGGACGTCCGTAACCGCCAGGAGGATATCACCGCGTTCTCGACGATCGAGACCATCAACGTGATTCCCGTGGGCATCCTGTATCTGGACCCGAGGGGCCGTCCGCTGCTCATGAACCGCTGCATGCGCAAAAACCTGGTGGAGCTTCATATGCCCACCGACCTAGGCGATATGAGCGGTACATGGAACGGCCTGCGCAAACTCAGCATGCAAATGCCCGAAAGCAGCCAGAACCGTGTGCGGATTAATCTGGACCGCTTTGGTGAGGCGCGGGCGGTGGTCGAGGTTTCTCCCGCCGAGATTCGCTTGTTTGTGCACGATGACGTTATGGTTTCGGGCCGCCTCTTTGAGCGCATTATCGGCCTGGATGTAACAGAGTATGCGCATGCTCATGATCGCCTAGCGCAAGCCAACCACCTGCTTGAGCTTGCGGGCCAAGAGCTCCAAGCCCAGATCGAAGAAGTCAAAAAAGTTGCTGACAATGCGGCCTATCTGCGTATGCGCGCTCGCGTGCACGACGTGATCGGGCAGCGCCTGTCCATCCTCCATCGTTATCTGGAGGAGGGGCGCCTGGATGACGAGTCGCTCGAGCAGATCGACCCGCTGCTGCGCTCAATTGCCGCCGATTTGCGCAGTGGCGGTGCCAGCGAGCCTGCAGAGCAGCTGGGTGATATCGTCCATGCTTTTGGCCTGGTGAGTGTGCAGATCGATGTTGAGGGTGCGCTGCCTGAGGACGCGCGTGTCGCCGCCGCATTTTTGCAGATTATCCGTGAGGCCTCGACCAATGCCACCAAGCATGCACAGGCCCATCGGGTCCATGTGCGCCTGTGGCGGGAGACGTCGGAAGACAGCGCTGTTGCGCGGATGACCGTTTCTAACGACGGCGCGCCTGCACCCGTATCGTATCGCGAGGGAACGGGTATCCCAGGTATGAGGCATGTCGCGCAAGATCTGGGCGGCTGCCTGGAAATCCATGCCGCCCCGCCCTTTACGCTTGCGGTGTCCATCCCGCTCAACGCCAGCGCCACAGCTCAAAGGAGAAGCTCATGATCCGCGTCCTTATAGTCGAAGACCAGGCCATCCTGCGCGAGAGCCTAGCGCGCTCCGTTGGCGACCAGCCCGATATGACCGTTGTTTCCGCCATTGCCGATGCTTCCGAGGCCTTGGGTGTCGCGCTCAAGGAGCGCCCGGACATGATACTGATGGACGTATGCACCGAGCATGATTCCAACGGCATCGTGGCGGCGGCGCGCATTAAAGAACAACTGCCCGAGTGCCGCGTCATTATCATGACGGGTATGCCCGAAATCACCTTTGTGGACCAGGCGCGCGAGGCGGGCGTCGACAGCTTTGTGTACAAGAACGTCGGTATCGACGAGCTGTTCGCCGTGATGCGCTCCGCGCTGGCGGGTTACTGCACGTTTCCCAAGCCGCCCGAGAGCATCTTCTCGGGCACGGCGGCCCTCGACGATGTCGAGCTGTCGATCTTGCGCCTTGCCTGCGAGGGTAAGAGCCGCCGCGAGATCGCGGCCGAGCTGTTTATGAGCGAGGGCACCATCAAACGCCGCATCTCGGAGATTCTCAATAAGACCGGCTACGACAACATCATGCGCCTGGCATGTGCGCGGATATGTCCGCCAATCCGCGGCTATCGGTATCTGCCGTTACGCGATGGTTGCGCTGTAAGAGGCGACGTCCTCGTAGGAATCGGTCAGGTAGGCGTCGATGCCGATGGTCGTATTGACGAGGTCGTCAAGGCTATCGAGCGTGCCGTTCGAGAACGTGAATTCCTCGGTGGCGTTGGTGCCGGGCATCAGGTGAGCCGAGAACCAGGCTTCCTTCATGGTGCCGTTGACGTTGGTCTTGCCGGTGGGGGCGTAGAAGGTCAGGTCCTTGTCACTCTTGTTGGTGATGTTGACGACAAAGCCGATATCGCCCCAGTCGTCCTTGAGCTTCTCGGTGATGGTGATGGTGCACAGATCGTCATCGGCGACGGTGACGGCGGGGGAGATTTCGACGTTCTGGACATCGTCGTCTTCGACGGCCTCATCGATCTCCTCTTCCTTCTCGGCCGCCTCGCGATCCTTCTTCACCGTGCCGGACAGGTCCTTGTCGGACTTGGTAAAGACAAGATTTCCGTCATCTTCTTCGAGGATGAGTTTGCCGTCCTTGAGCTTCATGTCATACGACTCGTCTTCGGCGGTGAGGGTTACGGTGGTGGCGTCCTTTGCCTCCCATTTAAGGTCGACGACTTCAAGGAACAGGTCGAGGGCACCTGTACCGTCCTCATCGAGAATCAGGACGCAGTGGACACCCCAATCCTCGAGCATCTTCATGTACTCATCGGTTAGCTCTTCGCCATCCACGGTTCCACCCGAGAGTTCCCAGCTGCCGACGAAGTTGGCCTTGGGGTCTTTGCCGCCGCCGCTGCAGCCCGTCAGGGCAAAGGCGAGCGCCAGGACGCATGTCAGAAATGCGAGTGCGGACTTTTTGAACGTTGTCTTCATGGTGTCCTCCTTTATCGAACGAAACCCATAGAAGCAAATGCGGGGGTGGCGGACCTCCCCGCCAATTACCGGATAGAGGGGCTAGGGCCTGGGCGTTCCGCAGTTGCTGCAGAACTTGCCGCCGTTTTCGCTGCCGCAGTTGGGGCAGAACCACTTGGCCGGTGCCGGGGCGGGTGCGGGACTACCGCACTCGGAGCAGAACTTGCCGGTGTTGGTGGCGCCGCAGCTGCAGGTCCACGTGCCGGCCGCAGGTGCGGCGACAGGAGCCGGGGCGGGTGCCGGAGCCGGCTGCGGGGCAGCCTGCTGCTGTGCCTGACCGGCGGCGAACAGCTGGCTAGCGTTCATGCCGCCCATGCCACCTGCCATGCCCATGCCCATAAAGCCTGCCATCGCGCCGTTGGGGTTGGCGGCTGCCGCGCGCATCGCATCGCTCTGGGCGCTGGCGATGTTGGCTGCCGCCATGGTGGGATCGCGCATGACCGCGGCTTTCTGCAGGTCCTTGATCATCTGCTCGTCTTCTTGCGAGGCGGCGATGGAGTTGACGCCAAAGCTTACGATCTCAACGCCGCGCAGGTCACGCCAGTCGGCAGAGAGGACCTCGTTGAGCGCGCGGGCGAGCTCGGTGGTGTGGCCGGGGATGGCGCTGTAGCGGATGCCCATCTCCGAGATCTTGGCAAAGGCGGGCTGCAGGGCGGTGAGCAGCTCGGACTTAAGCTGGCTGTCGATCTTGTCGCGCGTATAGCTATCGGTCACGTTGCCGCACACATTGGTGTAGAACAGCAGCGGGTTGGTGATACGGTACGAATACTCGCCGTTGCAGCGAACGGAGATGTCGACATCCAGACCGATATTGTTGTCGACTACGCGGAAGGGCACGGGAGAGGCGGTGCCGTACTTGTTGCCGATGATCTCCTTGGTGTTGATGAAGTAGACGCGCTGGTCCTTGCCCGCGTCGCCGCCAAAGGTAAAGCGGCTGCCGATATTGGCGAAGGTCTCCTTGATGGAGTCGCCCAGGTTGCCGCTAAAGACGCTCGGCTCGCTGCCGGTGTCAAAGACGAACTCACCGGGCTCCAGCGCGACTTCGATGATCTTGCCGTTTTGCACCACGAGCATGCCCTGGCCGTCGTTGACGGCGATGACCGAGCCGTTGGAGATGACGTTGTCCTCGCCGCGCGTGTTGGAGCTGCGGCCGCCGGTGCGCTTGCTGCCCTTGCAGGCCAAGACGTCAGCGGGCATCGATTCGCAGTAGATAAATTCCTTCCACTGGTCGGCCATGACGCCGCCGGCAGCACCCAATCCAGCTTTCAAGAGTCCCATGGTGATCTTCCTTTCTCGTCAAAGGCCGGGTGGTATTGGTCAGGATGGTTAATCGTCCTTGTCGTCCTTCATGACAACGGTGGTCTCGGTGTGGCTGAAGGTGTCGTGCTTCTCGGTCAGGTCGAGCTCGCCACAGTAGCAATCGGCGTGGGTGGCCTCGTTGGCCGTCTTGAGCTGGCCCACCAGCAGCACGTCTGCGATGACCACGATGATCAGCGGCGCGACGATGTTGATGAGGATGCCCTCGATATCAAAGGTGAGGTAATCCGGATCGAAGGCGTTCTCACCCATGAAGAGGATCTGGGAGAGGACAAATCCGATCACAAAGAACAGCACCGAGGCGATAGCGAGCTTGGGCTTGGAGCAAGGAAGCTCGCCGACCATACGGCCGGTTTGGCCGTTCATGGCAAACAGGTAGCTCTTGCCGTTCCACGAGGTGGAAAGCATCCACACGGGGAACAGGGCATAGTCGCTGTCTTCCCAGGTGTAGTCGAGCTGCTTGCTTTCGACCGTGGCATCGTCGTATTCGTCGACGACGGTTTCGCGCAGGGCCGAGATCGTGCTTTCCTCCATGCGGCGTTCGGCGCGCGCCTTGCAGGTTTCGCAGGCCTCGTCGTAGCGGTTGGCGATGTAGCCGGGCATATACGCGACCGAAATCGGGCGCAGGGCATCGTAGTCAAACGGCGCGATGGCGGCCATGTGGCCGTCGGGCATCTTGGACGATCCGTCGACGGGCACGCGCTTAAACGAGATGTTTCCCTTGCGGTAGGCGTCGTAGTGGTCGGTGGTCGTGACGGTGCGGTCGGATTCCTCGGTCACGGTCTCGTTGGTCGCATCGAAGCACACTTCGCCGTCCACGCGGGCGCCGTAAAGCCAAAACGGCACGTAAACGCCTTGGACTTCGTCGATGTGGTTGCCGGTGACAAAGCTCTTGGGCAGCAGGATCTTGCCCTTGTAGTGCTCTTTGAGCGCGGCCATAACGTCGTCGCGGCCGAGCTTAAACGGAATTACCAGGTCGGGCGAGCAGTCGCCCGAGAGCTGGCCGGGCGCCACGGCGGAGTTGCCGCAGTACGGGCAGGTGGTGACGGCGACGGTGCCGTCGGACACGAGCTCGGCGCCGCACGACGAGCAGATGTAGCCGGCGTTTTGGGCCAGCTCCTGCACGGCATCGTCGACAGCAGGCTTGGGCGTTGCGGCTGCCGCATCGGCTTTGGCATCGGCCTTGTCCTGGCGCTCGCGATAGAGGGCCTCGACTTCTTCGACTTCAAAGCGCGAGTCACAGTAGTCGCAGACGAGCTTTTGCTCGGCGCTTGCAAAATGCAAGGGGCCACCGCAGGCAGGGCACTGATAGTTAACGCTCTCGAAGGCCATGATCGGTCCTTTCCGTGCCGGGGGCTATGCGCCGATGGCGCCGCCGCAGTATTCGCAGCGCCCGCTGGCATCGGGAATGGTGGTGGCTCCGCAGAAGGGGCAGGTCACCGCGGTCTTGGGGGCCTTGGCGGCCACGACGCTGTCGCGCGTCTCCTGGCGCAGCTGCACCAGCGCATCGCGGACTTCGGTTGCCTGGCGCTTGGCCTCGCGGTATTCGATGGAGCCGCGCTGATCGATGGTGGAGTCGTTCACGCGCAGGTTGATCTCGGTAAAGTACGGCGTGTTGACGTGGATGGTCAGATTAAAGTCGTAATCCAGGTCGTAGCGCGGCGGGTTGTAGCTCTCGCGCTCGCCGTCCTTGGTCTCGCGATAGATCTCGGTGCGCTGCTCGTCGATATCCATATCGCAGCCGAGTACCTGCGAGAACTCGATGATGTCGGGATTGGCGTCGCGCCAGCGGCTCTGCGAAGTGATGATCAGCAGGCCCGCGTCCTCATCGAGCATAATATTGGTGCGCCCGGCAGAAAGCGTGCGCGTGGGGTTGAACGAAGACAGGCGCTCGGCGTTGGCCTCGCGGTAGGCGAGTTGCTCACGGATATCGTCCGCGGTGCTGGAGCGATAGCCGTGAAAGTAGGGGGAGAGCTTGCCGGCGCACTCTTTGCACAGGTAGCCTTCATTGATTTTTGTCTTACCTAGAAGTCCCAGCTCGGTACCGCAAATCGCGCACTCTTTCTTCTCGAACATCTTGTCAAAGAAGCCCATGGCTGCCTCCCATCAACTGGTAGCGTGTGTCACTTTTGATGATGGGGGAGTGCGCGATCTTTCACGATACCCAGACGGCTCAACGAGTCTCCACAACTGGGACACATGGCCCATTTTTTGATTGGACGCGGGGGACACTCTTCGGCCACTCATTGGGGACGTACTTAAATGAGTGGTAGTTGGAGACACTCCTGGCCGAGCTAGAGATCGCGCGTGTCCCTTCTGGTCCATGCGGCTCAAAATCGCGGCGTGATGTGGACGGCTGGGGTCGAATTGGCAGCATTTCGAGCCTGGCTTCGATATTGAGACTGGTTCTTTATTAAAATAGATTTCCAGACAATTGAGCGGCTGGGGGTTAACCATGAGGGGCATGGGAGACACAACCGCATATTTGCGTCGGGGCATTCGGGAGATTATATGCCTGGCGCTGTTCTTCTTCACGTTTTTGGCGTGCGAGTATCTTTTTGATGTGCGCATGGCCGAGTTCGTGTCTCCGGACGAGGTTGTTATTTATGAGAGCCTTGTCATCGGCGCGAGCGTGATTGGCTTCTTTGTGCGTCCCATTCTGTACTATCGCCGTCCCCATGCTATCGACGCAACGAGTGACGTCACGGGCGTTTTGCTGGTGGCGGCATTGCTGCTGTTGATTATGGCGGTTCAGGTTGAGGTGGTAATTGCCGGCGGTTTGGTGGCGTGCTGCGCGCTGGGCTACTGCGGATCGACTGCTCATGCAAATTTTGCGAGGCGCTTTGCGCGAACGCCCTGCTTGGCGCGCGCCGCCGCACTTTCTTACGCCATGGGCGTTCTGGTGCAGGTTCTCAACCACATGGTGATGCCTGTCGGCATTCCTCAGCAGGCTGTTCTGGTCGTCTGTGCGATCGCGCAGGTGGCGTTGCTCCACGGTGCCCGACGCGCCAAGCTGCGCGACGAGTCCGATCCCAGCTTTGAACCCAGTGCTGCCGGGCTTTCGGTAGATGCTCTGGAATATGGCGCCAAGTGGCATGACGATCCCGAGGCAAAGGCGGCATTCCGTCGCGCCGTAGTTCGCCTGACCGTGGCGACGGCGTATCTTTCCAGCGTATTCGCCGCTCTCAACGCGGGCTTCACGACCCTGCATGCTGTCGGAACCGTCGATTTGGGCGATTGGCCGCGCCTGCTGCTTGTCGTGAGCTCGTTGGTCGCTGGCGCACTATTTGACCTGCACGGCCGCTCGTATATGAATATCGGCATGACATGTGCCGCCATACTGTCCACGCTTTCGTTCTTTGTGCTCATCGTCGATGGCAATGGCGGCAACGAGCTTGCTGCCACGATCATCTTTTATCTGGGCTCGGGCTTTTTCGTGGTGTTCTTTACCACAAAATATGCCGCCGTCTCGCTCTATGCGCGCTGGTCATATTTTTGGCCGTGCATGGGTCGCGTCGTCAACAACGTGTGCTCGATGTTCGTGACGGCGCCGGCAGTGGCGATTATCTCGAGTCAAAATGTGCTGGCTGCGGTCGGTGCGGCGCTCGTGATGTTTGTGGGCATTGCGATTACGCTGCTGGGGCAGTTGGGGCAACGAGCCGATGATGCCGCGATGCGGGACGGACTGCCGCTTGCCACCGACGATCTTGGTGGGGATCTTGCGCCCACATGCTCCGACCCCGAGCCCGTGGAGGCAGCGGAGCTCACGTCCGATGAACGCCTCGATGCCTTCGTCGCCACCTTTGGGCTTACAGAGCGCGAGCGCGATATTCTTGAGGTCTTGGTCGTTTCGGACCAGAGCGTTCAGGACATCGCCACAACGCTCTTTCTTTCGCGCTTCACGCTCTACCGCCACATTTCCTCGATCAACAAAAAGGCCGGTACCGCCTCGCGTGTAGCCCTTATCAACTTCTTCTGGTCCTGGACGCCCAAGGACTAGCTAATCCTCCAATAAGTTGCGGTGGAATAGTCCCTAAATTAAAGTCACGGGGCTTTAAACAGGAACTATTTCACCGCAACTGCTGGGGGGATAGACTGCGGCGGCGGCAGAGGCAACGGCAGCGGCGTTGGCAGCTGTGGTAGTGGCAACGGCAGCTGGCAGGGTGTTTTCCGTCTACTTGCTACAGCAGCTCGCCGTGGCGGGCAATGTAGCGGCGCTTCGCCAGCTGGGTGAGCGCGATATAGGCGGTAACGATGCCAATGAGCAGCCCAAAAAAGCTCGTGGGCAGCGGCATGAGGCCGAGCGCATCGGCGATGGGGCTTGCCGGCAGCCAGGTGACGAGCGCCAGGCCCAGCACGGTAAGAACGCACAATGCGGGCGCGGCGTGGTCGCGCGGGCTCGGCAGATGCGGGGAGCGCAACATGTGGACCACGAGTGTCTGCGACCACATGGACTCGACAAACCAGCCGCTCTGGAAGAGCGCAGCAAAGGTCGCCATACCCGCGACGTCGCCCGCGGCGGCAAGCTCGGACCAGCTTGCGTCCACGGCGGCGGGGCACACGACAAAGAAGAGCGCGGCGAAGGTCACGATGTCAAACAGCGAGCTCACGGGGCCCAGCTCGAGCATAAAGCCCTTGATGGATGCGGCGTCCCAGGCACGCGGGCGGGCAGTCCAGGCGTCATCGACGGTGTCCCACGGCAGTGCGATGCACACGATCTCGTAGACCAGCGACAGCAGTACCAGCTGCAGGGCGCTCATGGGCAAAAACGGCAAGAACAGGCTCGCGACGGTCACGGACAGCACATTGCCAAAGTTGGAGCTCACCGTGGTCTTGAGGTACTTGAGCAGGTTGCCGTAAGTGCGGCGGCCTTCGATGATGCCGCGCTCGAGCACGCCCAGGTCCTTCTGAAGCAAGATGATATCGGCGGATTCCTTGGCAATATCGACGGCCGAATCGACCGAGATGCCGCAATCGCTCGCACGCATGGCGGCGGCGTCGTTGATGCCGTCGCCCATAAAGCCCACGGTGTGGCCGAGCATCTCGCGCATGACACGTACCAGGCGCGCCTTCTGCAGCGGCGAGAGCTTGGCGAAGAGGTGGGTTTTCTCGGCGCGCTCGGCAAGTTCGGCGTCATCGAGCGCATCGATCTCGGAGCCGAGCAAGACGTTGCTCGCATCGATACCAATCTGCTCGCAGACGGTGGCGGCGACGCGGTCGTTGTCGCCGGTTAGGACCTTGACCGCCACGCCCTTGGCCTCGAGGGTGGCGACGGCGCCCGCGGCACTTGCTTTGGGCGGATCGAGGAAGGCCAAAAAGCCCATCAGCACCATGTCGCACTCGTCGGCGATACCAAACTCGCCCACGCAGCGCGGATTGGTCTTCTGCGCCACGGCAATTACGCGTAGGCCCTCGGCGTTAAGTCCGGCGATCTGCTTGCGAATCTGGGCGAGCTTCTCGTCGGTGAGCGGCTGAGCGATGCCATCGATCTCGACAAAGGAGCAGATCTCGAACATTTCCTCGGCAGCGCCCTTGGTAACCATCTGGGTTTTGCCTTGGGCGTCGGCGACAACTACGCTCAGGCGACGGCGCGAGAAATCGAAGGGAACCTCGTCGACCTTGGTATAGCGGTCGCGCAGACTCTGGTCCAGCATAGAATCGGGCACGACGGTCGAGGGCGTCACATCGGCACGGTCGATTACGGCCAGGTCGATAAGGTTTTTGAGGCCGGTTTGGAAGAAGCTATTCAAAAACGCATGGCGCAGCACGCGCGCGTCCTCGTTGCCATCGGTGTTGAGGTAGCGCTCGAGCACGATGCGGTCTTCGGTGAGGGTGCCGGTCTTGTCGCAGCACAGGACGTCCATCGCTCCGAGGTTTTGAATCGCCGGCAGCTCCTTGACGATAACCTGGCGACGGGCGAGGTCCTTGGCGCCCTGCGACAGGCTCGTGGTCACGATGACGGGAAGCATCTGCGGCGTGATGCCCACGGCCACGCTCGTGGCGAACAGCAGCGCGTCGATGACGTTGCCCTTGGTGGCGGCGTTGATGGCAAAGACGGCCGGCGCCATAACGAGCATCAGGCGCACCAGCAGCATGGAGACGCTCGAGACGCCGCGGTCAAACGCGCTTTTTTCGCCGCGCCCGTTGAGCATCTTGGCGATGCCGCCCAGGTAGGTGTCCGAGCCGGTGGCAACGACAAGCGCCATGGCGGCGCCGTTTTGCACGGAGGTGCCGGTAAAGACGATGTTCTTGCAGGCAGAGAGTGGCAGTGCGGAGCCGTCGGCGCCCTCGACGACGGTGACGGCGGTGGTCTTCTCGACGGCCTCGCTCTCGCCGGTGAGTGCGGACTCGATCACAAACAGGTCGCGCGCGGTGATGATGCGGGCATCTGCCGGCACCATATCGCCGGCAGAGAGACGGATTACATCGCCGGGGACGAGCTCGTCGAAGGGGATCTCGATGCGCTCGCCGTCGCGCAGGGCGGTGCAAGTGTTGGAGACCAGGTCCTTGAGGGCCTCGGCCGCATTGCCGCTGCGGGCTTCCTGGATAAACTTCATACCGCCCGATACCAGCAGCATGATGCCGATGACGATGACCGTGGAGGGGTCGCGCTGCGGCTCGGGTACGGCGAGCACGTCGATGTAGAGCGAGACCAGCGCGAGCGCGGCGAGGATGCCGGCGAAGGGATCGATGAACGCGTCGGCGATGCGGCGGGCGAGCGTTTTGGTCGTTGCCTCGATGGTGTTGGGGCCGACGGCGTTCAGGCGCTCAGTTGCCTGCTCGACGGTGAGGCCGTTTGCCGTGGCGTCAAGCAGTACGAGGGCGTCCTCGGCACTATGGGTGGCGGCGAATATGGTGTTCTTGGACAGGCCGGTATGAGCGGCAGGGCGCGCCGTGCGGCGGCGCTTGGAGATGGCTTCGAGTACCGTGACGGTTTTGAGCATCAGCATAGGGTCCTCCTTGTTGAGGGGAGTTAGCGTACGTGTCGTATTTGCTTCAAAAAACCTAGATGTCGCTCACGTCAAGCTCTTGAGCCCACAAAGGGTGCAGCGCGCCTTTGCGGTGGTTTTGGCGATCTGCCGGTGGCGTTTATGCGTGTGCGGAGTCCTCGCGGCGCGCCGAGGGCGACATGCAGGTTTTTCGACTAGGACTGCCTTCCATGGCACACCTCCTAAAGGCTGAGCGCAGCGCGCTTTGGGTATCTCGTACCCCTTTTTAATCCGCCCGTATTCTTGATGAGGGGGTTTGACATGTCAACCCCATTGTTCGGAAAACCATTCCCCCTGACAAAGCCTTTACAGAATGCCGTGGCCCCAAAGCGCGCCCGCATCTACGCTTCGCCTGCGCTAAACTGGAAGGCACGTACGCGATTACGAGAGGAGCCCGCATGGAGGCTTACAAGCAAGAGTTCATCAAGTTTATGGTCGAGTCCGACGTCCTTAAGTTCGGCAGCTTTACGCTCAAGAGCGGCCGTCAGTCCCCGTTCTTTATGAACGCCGGCGCTTACGTGACGGGCTATCAGCTCAAGAAGCTGGGCGAGTATTACGCCCAAGCCATCCACGATAACTTCGGCGACGACTTTGATGTGCTGTTTGGACCGGCCTACAAGGGCATTCCGCTGGCCGTCGTGACCGCAATTGCCTACCACGAGCTGTACGGCAAGGAGGTCAAGTACTGCTGCGACCGCAAGGAGGCCAAGGACCACGGTGCCGATAAGGGCAACCTGCTGGGTTATGAGCCCAAGGACGGCGACCGTGTGGTCATGGTCGAGGACGTCACCACCAGCGGCAAGTCCATCGACGAGACCTATCCTAAGGTCAAGGCTGCTGCCGATGTCGAGATCAAGGGCCTGATCGTGTCCCTCAACCGCATGGAGGTCGGCAAGGGCGGTGTGACCACCGCTCAGAAGGAGATCGAGGCCAAGTACGGTTTCCCCGTCGCGAGCATCGTCTCCATGGCCGAGGTCGTCGAGACCCTCTACAACCACGAGATCGACGGCAAGGTTGTCATCGACGACGAGCTCAAGACTGCCATCGACGCCTACTACGAGAAGTACGGAGCACGTTAGTTACGGCGTTTTACCAAACGCCGTAACTGCTCGACGCTGCGCGGGCCGCATTTGGACAATCTGACGTTCAACTTCAAGGGCGCGACCAGAAGGTCAGCGCCCTTTCGTTTCACGTCACCTTGCCTCAAATGCGACCCGCTCGCTGTCCGTTCTCTACCTGCGGCGTCGTCTTGCTCCGAATGCGGCTCGCTCGCTGTCGTTGCCGAAACATCGGCGTTGCCGGACTAGTCATTGGGGACGTTCATAAATGACTACTCAGGAATGAGCGTGGATAATCTCCCGTTTTTGGCCTGTGTGCGGGCTCAAAGTGGGAGATTATCCACGCTCGCTTTAATTTGCCTGGGCTGCGATGCCTATCTAATCGGCTCGGCGTCTTCCCTGAGAATCGAAAGATACTCTTCATACCCGTACTGCCGGTATCTCTGTCTTGACTCGTCGAGCGGACGGAGGATACCCAATTCTTCAAATGATTTGACGAGCGAGCTCGCGGTACTCCTGCCGATATCGAGTTGGGCAGCGATGAATGCGGTGTCGACGATGGGGTGCTCTTCAAGAATGCCCAACAGCCTTTGCCCGTTTGCAGCAGTCCTTCCGAGATTTTCGGTAATGGTTGCTGTGGAACGGTTATGGAGGTCATCAAGGTTTTTTAAAGACCCTACCGAGTCCTTCGCACTCTCGAGAAGACTGTTGCAGAAAAACTCTATCCATTCCTCGTAAGTGCCTCTCTCCCTTACGGATGTGAGTTGCCGGTAGTACTCGCTTCGATTTTTCTTGAACTGGAACGATGGATAGAACAAGCAAGAATGAAGAACGCCATCATTGATGAGCATAAGTGTAATGAGAAGCCTGCCCAGGCGACCGTTTCCGTCTAGGAATGGATGGGCAGTTTCAAATTGGTAATGGACGAGCGCCGCCCGCACAATCGGATCCATTTCGACTTGAGGCTCATTGATAAAGCGTTCGAGGTCCTGGAGCGTGTTACTCAAATCTTCAATGTTTGGAGGGACAAACGATGCGGTTGCAATGGTGCAGCCTGAGGGGCCAATCCAGTTTTGTGAGGAGCGCAGCTCGCCTGGATTCTTCTCCGTTCCGCGCACTCCGTCCAGCAGGACCGCATGAACTTGCCTAAGAAGTCTCGTGCACAAGGGCATCTTTTTGAGCAGTTCTACGCCGCGGTCGACAGCACGGACGTAATTCACGACGTCTGCGACATCTTTATGATGGAGTTGTGTTTGCGATGGACTAAGTAGGTCGTCAAACGTGCACTGGGTTCCCTCAATTTGCGAAGAAAGGAGTGCTTCTTTGCGCACGTACATTGTCAGATACATGTCGGCGTTGGGAACAAAGTAGAGCATGCCTTCAAGCTCTCCAAGCTTTCGTGAGCATGCGGAAAGCGTGCGATAGGTTTCCTCGGTGAGGTTTAGCTGCCTCAATGATTGCAAGGGCGTTGGAAAAAACGAATAGTAAGCCAATTTCCCCGATAGATTATTGCGGAGCGTTCCCTGGCCGTTCTCCTCGATTTGCATCGCGCCCTCCATATCTTTAGTGCCGGAAACTCGTTATTAGGCTAATCATATCAATTCTAATAACGAGTTTAAGGATTAAATAGTTATTAGAATTGATGTAAACAATCTAATGATGAGAAGTCGTTATTACTTGACCATGGAGCTCGGCTTGGTACAAGGGGGGGGGTTATCCAAAATGAGAGCGGATAATCTCCCGTTTTTGGCTCGGTGACGGCCTCAAAGTAGGAGATTATCCACGTTCGCTAGTTAAGCGTCCAAAAATCCACACTCGCCAAACCTACCAAAAAGGACAGGTTTATTTTGGCACGCTTCGGTCGGTGTCAGGAAGTGTTAGGGACAAGGCGGCGACAGGACTCGAGAGCGAAAAGAAGTGCCGGGTTTGACGCGCCCGCTTCTGCCCGTCCCGTGCGCGGGCGATACTCGGCTTATCGATCCGCGATGCAAAGGAGACGCTCCATTCCACGAGCGCTACCGGGAAGGGCTCGCGATTCGAGTCCCCACCTTAGCATTTGAACCATTTGGCACTATAATTACCGTAGGCATGCGCACAACGTTGCGCTTAATCAAGAGGAGAAAACGTATGGGTCTGTTTGACATGTTCAAGAAGAAGGCTGAGCCCGCGGCTGCCGCTGCTCCGGCCTCTATCTCTGCTTCTGCTGGCGCCGACGTGCTGTGCTCGCCCGTCAAGGGCAAGGTCATCAAGATGGCTGACGTGCCCGATCCCGTCTTTGGTGGCGAGGTTCTGGGCAAGGGCTGTGCCGTGTGGCCCGAGGACGATCTGGTCTACGCTCCCTGCGACGGTAAGGTGACCGTCACCATGGGTCACGCCGTGGGCTTGCAGTCCGATAGCGGCATCGAGGTTCTGGTGCACGTTGGCGTCGATACCGTCAACATGAACGGCGACGGCTTCGAGGGCTTCGTCAAGGCCGACGACGTCGTGAAGGCCGGCCAGCCCATTCTCAAGATCGACCGTGCCAAGATCGCTGCTGCCGGTTACAAGGACTGCGTCGTCGTGGCCGTGTCCAACACCGCCGAGTTTGCCGATGTCGAACTCGCCGTCGAGGCCGACTCCGCTGTCGCCGCCGGTGACGCCATCGTTAAGGTCGTCCGCAAGTAAATTGCGGCATCCAAAGGATGTGCAAGGGTGGTCGGGTTTTCCGGCCACCTTTTTTATTGCACCGCGGGAAAGCGTTTTATTGCACGTTGGGCGGGCTTGCAAACCGTTCGGACGCTAAAACGAACCGACCGTGCCTTCGCGTTGCCGAGGGTGTTCATAAGCGGATAGTATGGGCTTACTTATTACAACGTGCGCCGCGTCTGGGAAGCGCAGTGCCGCTCATTGGGAGGAACAACATGAAAAAGAAGCTGCTGCTTGCACCCCTCATGGCCGTCTTGGTTGCATGTGTGGTCGTGCTTTCCGGCTGTGGAGGTCCTTCGGTTGAGGAGCTCATCACCGAGGATCTTACGACTCAGTTTGACGAGGTCAAGAACGGTGGCGACGACTTCCTTTCTGGTCTGGAGGAAGCTTCGGGCGACGAGTTCGAGCAGCTGGGTATCGATCCCAAGGAGTATGCCAAGACCTATCTCGAGGGCTTTGACTACAAGATCGGCGACGTGACGGTCGACGAGGACAAGGGTGTCGCGACCGCCGAGGTCTCTATCACCTGCAAGTCTATGAACAAGATCGTCGAGGACTTCTCCACCCAGTATCAGGAGAAGGTCGCCGCGCTTGACACGGTTCCTTCCGATGACGAGCTGTACAAGATGGCCGGTCAGGTTATGGTCGATGTGACCAAGGCCACCGAGCCCAGGAAGACCACGGTTATCTTCAAGTACACCTGCAACGACGACGGCGAGTGGTCTGCCGACGACTCCGTCAACTCCGAGATGATGGATGCAATGCTGAGCTAGGGGGTTACGCGGTTCTACGAACCGCGTAACCAGTTGACGCTGCGCGCCGCCCAGGACGACAATTTGGCATTCAAAAGGCGAGGCATGACCAGAAGGTCTATGCCTCGCCTTTTTCATGCCAACTTGTTCGTCCTGGACGTCGCTCGCTGTCCATTCTCTACCTGCGTCGTTGCCATGGTGCGGCACTTGTAGTCATTGGGGACGTTCTTAGTCATTGGGGACGTTCTTAAATGACCAGGCGGCACTTGGGGACGTTCCTTTTCTGCCGGTAGTTGGGGACACTCCTTGTGCCAGCGTTGCATCGAGTGCTTGGGAAGATGCGACCCGGTTTTTGGCCGAATAGTGGGTCGCATTTTCCGGATGGGGTGGGTTGCGGAAAGTGCGACCCGGAATATTGCTCTGAAACGGGATGCGGTTTCCCTGATGCGCCTCAAACGGAAAGCATATCCCATTCCGGAGCTCCAAAACGGGATGCGCTTTCCGCGCGGAAGAATTGTCGCAGCTGCGTTAAGCAGTGTCGCTCGTTACTCGCCCAGCACCAGCGCCGCGAGCTCTGCCTGGCTATCCACCACGTAGTCGGCGCCGGCGGACTCCAGCTCTGCGCGGCCGCGGAAGCCCCAGCTGACGCCTGCACTCTTAAGGCCGGCGTTGTGACCGGTCAGGATATCGACATTGGAATCGCCCACATAGAGCGTGGTCGACGGATCGGCGCCCAGCTCCTCCATCACATGCAGCGTAACAGGCGCCTCGGGCTTGGGCGGAAACGCATCGACACGGCCCTGCACCAGCGCAAAGCGCTCGGAACCAAAATACTTTTCGATAAGCGGAGCCGCCGAGACGTGGTCCTTGTTAGTGAGCACGGCAAGCTGAACGCCCGCGGCGCGCAAGCGGTCGAGCATCTCGATCGTGCCGGCATAGGGAGCGGTGTGGTCTTCCTTGTGCTCGCCGTAGTAAGCCCTAAACTCGGCAAGCGTCTGCTCAAACATGCGGCCGTCGCCTGCGTACTCGGCGGGCATAAAGCGCTCAACCAGCTTGAGCATGCCGTTTCCCACCTTGTAGCGGTACTCGTCAACGGCAAACGTGGGCCAGCCGTGCGCCTCGCAGGTATGGTTGCCGGCGGCCGCCAGGTCCTCGAGCGTGTTGAGGATGGTGCCGTCCAGATCAAAAATCACATGGGAAAAAGCTGCTGCCATGAAAGCTCCCGTCATTGGGTTTCAAAACGCACCTCATAATACTGGGCATGCGTGCCGGGCATGTTTGGAATCTGAATATCTTTAATAGCCCTGAGCCTTTGTCGTTAGCAAATCCTCGGCAGCTGCTCTCCTACGAGCATGTCGAGGATGCGGGTCGAGCCCCAGCCGGTGCGCACGCGCACGGCGGGATGGGCGCCCTCGGCAAGTGGCAGCACGCGGCCGATGATGGCGGCATTCTCGCCGTAGCGGGCGGCGCGCATGGCGCTCAGCGCGGCATCGGCTTGCTCGGCCGGCACGACGGCAACCATCTTGCCCTCGTTTGCCACCTGCAGCACATCGTAGCCGAGCATCTCGCAGGCTGCCTGCACGTCGGGGCGCACGGGCACATCGTCCTCGTCGATCTCCATGGCAACGCCGCTGGCCTGCGCAAACTCGTTGAGCGTCGAGGCCAGGCCACCGCGCGTGGGGTCGCGGAAGCAGCGTGTGTCGGGTGCTGCGGAAAGCACATCGGCAATCAGGTGGTTGAGCGGCGCGGCGTCGCTTTCGATCGTGCTCGAAAACGCCAGACCCTCGCGTTGGCTCATGATAGCGATGCCGTGGTCGCCCAGTGTACCCGAGACCAGGATGACATCGCCGGGCTGGCAGTTTGCGCCGCTGAGCGCCACGCCCGCAGGCACCTCGCCCACGCCGGCGGTATTGATATAGACGCCGTCGGCCCCGCCGCGCTCGACCACCTTGGTGTCGCCCGTGATTATGGACACGCCCGCCTCGTGCGCCGTCTCGGCCATCGTCTGCACAATCTGGCGGAGCCTATCCATGGGATAGCCCTCTTCGAGGATAAAGCCGCACGACAGGTAGCGCACGTTGGCACCCGAGGTCGCGACGTCGTTGACGGTTCCGCACACGGCGAGGCGGCCGATGTTGCCACCGGGGAAGAACTGCGGCGAGACTACAAAGCTGTCGGTCGACATGGCGATGCGCCCGCTCGCGGGCAGCGCGGCGACGCCGGCATCGTTGCCTTCGAGCAGCTCGGGCGAACCAAAGGCATCCAAAAAGACCTCATCGATGATGCGCTTCATCATCTGTCCGCCGGAGCCGTGGCCCAACAGGACGGTGCTATCGGTGATGCTATGGGACATATCGAAAACTCCAATCGTGGGTGGAATTATATGGGTGAGGGGCGGCGTCGATCGGTCCGCCATTCGTTAGAACGGCGGAACCTAATAGTCGCGGTAGCGGTAGTAAGCCGCGCAGCTGCCCTCGGAGCTCACCATGCACGGGCCGACGGGGTGCTCGGGCGTGCAGGTGCGGCCAAAGAGCGGGCAGCTGCTTGGCGTAATGGCCCCGCGCAGCACGTCGCCGCAGCGGCATCCACGCGGCTCGACCGTCGCCTCAACGGGCACGTCAAAGCGAGCACGGGCATCAAAACGCAAGAACTCGGGGCGGATTGCGAGGCCCGAGTTGGCAATCGGCCCCAGACCGCGCCATGTGGTGCCGCACGGCTCAAACACCTGCTCGACCAGTTGGCGCGCCACGGGGTTGCCGTTCGCATTGACACCGCGGCGGTAGGCATTGTCGATCGCCGGCCTGTCCTCGACAACCATCTGGACCAGCATGCAGATGCCCTGCAGGATATCGACCGGTTCAAATCCCGTGACCACGCCCGGGGTATCGAACTCGTCGACCAAAAAGCTGAAGGGCGCCAAGCCCGTGATGGTGGCGACGTGGCCCGGCAGGATAAAGCCGTCGATGGCGGTCTCGGGGTCGTTGGCGATGGCGCGCAACGCCGGCGGCGTGGTCTTGTGGGCGCAATAGACCGAGAAGTTCAAAAGCCCGCGCGCCTCGGCCTCCAAGATGGCGGCGGCGATGGTGGGCGTCGTAGTCTCGAAGCCCACGCCCATAAAAATGACCGGGCGATCAGGGTTTTGCTCGGCAATGTCGAGCGCGTCGAGCGGGGAGTACACAATGCGGATATCGCGCCCCGCCGCCTTTTGCGCAGCGAGCGAGGTGGATGATCCGGGCACGCGCATCATGTCGCCAAAGGTGGTGATGATGGCGCCGTCTATGTTGGCGAGCGCGATTGCGTGGTCGATGTCGCGGTTGGCGGTGACGCAGACGGGGCAGCCCGGGCCGCTCAGCAGCTTGAGCCCGGCCGGCATAATGGAGCGAAAGCCATAGCGCCCGATGCTCACGGTATGCGTGCCGCAGACTTCCATAAGGTTGATGGTGCGGTCGCCGACAAGCTCATGAATGCGCTCGATGAGCTCGCGAGCCAGCTTGGGATCGCGGAATGCTGAGAAATCGATACCGGAGCGAGCCGGCTGCTCGGGCGCCACTAGTAAGCCTCCGCCGGGTTGGTGGCCAGCTGGTCTTCTTCGACCAGCTCGGACATGGCATTAACAAGCTCGAGCGTTTCCTGTGCTTCCTGCTCGTCGACAATCTGGATGCCAAAGCCGGCGTGTACGAGAATATAGTCGCCAACCTGCGCCATCGGCACGAGTCGCAGCGACACGGGGCGCTCGATGCCCATCATGTCGACGGTGGCCTTGAGGTCGTCGTCGCGTTTGACTACTTTACCGGGAACGGCAAGGCACATATTGTTCCCCTTTTATACGCTTTGCGCTGGACGGGCGCTCAATAATCCATCAGTTGATGGTAGCGCTCGCGGGCGCTGCGGGCAAACGCGCTACACCTGTGAGACGGCGGCTTGCGGGCTGGCCGAACAGCCTACTGCGATGCAATCTGCGCAAGACGAGCGCTTGCGACTGCCGCCTGACCGTAGGCGATGCAGCCGTCGTTAACGGGCACGGTTTGGGGAATCAAGACAGTGAGACCCATGCTTTTGAGCTCGCGGGTGAGAAGCTGAAGCAGAAGTCGGTTCATGAACACGCCGCCCGAGAGCGCGACGGTGTCGATGCCCTCGTGCACGCAGATATCGCTGGCGATGCGCGCCGAGGAGCGCGCGACGGCGACATGGAAGTCGAGTGCGAGCCTGTCGGCGGGCGCTCCGGCTTCAATTCCTCCCAAAAGTGCCTCAAAGAGTGCTTTCTGGTCTAGAACATAGGGGCCGTCCAGCCACGATGGGCAAGATGCGAAATAGCCGGCGTTGTCGTCGGGAAAATGGGCGATTTCGTTGTCGAGCGCGCGCCAGGCGGCGGCCTCAAGCTCGATGGCGGGTTCGCCCTCGTAGGTTGCCTTGTTGCAGATGCCCAGAATCGCCGCCGCGGCATCAAAGAGACGCCCCATGCTGCTGGTACGCGGGCTGTTGATGCCGCGCTCGATCATGGTAGCTGTCACGCTGCGCGTTTGCTCGTCGAGGCTGTCCAAAAGCCGAGCGGCACCTGGGTGCTCGAGCAGGCCGAGCTCACTGAGCAGGGCAAAGGCGTTGCGGCGGGCGTCGCGCACGGAGGCCGCCCCACCGGGGAGCGCCCAAGTGCGCAAATGCGCGGCGTGCTCAAAGCCGCCAAGGCTGGCAACAAGAAACTCGCCGCCCCAAATGGTCCCATCGGTGCCGGCGCCGGTGCCGTCAAAGGCGATGCCAAGGACACGCGCGTCGGTTGTAAGCTGGCCCGCGGCGATGGCCTCGGCCATTACGCTCGCGATATGCGCATGATGGTGCCGCACCTCGACGAGCGGCAGATTGCATTTTCGCGCCTGCTCGCGCGCCCACTGGCCCGATAGATAGCTGGGGTGCACATCGCAGGCCAAGGCGGCGGGCGCCAAGTCAAAGAGATCTTCCAAGCGCGTGCGCGCGGCGTTCCAGGCATCGAAGGTCCCGCCGTTTTCAACATCGCCGATATGCTGCGACACAAAACAGGTCGCCTCGCCGTTCGTCCCTTCACGCGTGAGCGCAATCGTGGCCTTTTGTTGTGGCCCGCAGGCGAGCACGCAGGACGGAGCGCCGTCGAGCGCCGGCAACGGCAGTGGCTGGGGTGCATATCCGCGAGCGCGGCGAACGGGCATAATGGCGCCGTCGACCACGCGCACTACAGAGTCGTCGTAGCGCGAGAGGATCGCGCGGTCGTTACCGAGCAGCGCGTCGGCGATGCCGGCGGCAACGAGGTGTTCCCAGGCAAGGTCGTCGTCGGTCTCGATGGGTTCTTCGCTCAGGTTTCCGCTGGTCATGACGAGCGCGTGCATACCGCAGACTTCTGCCGCGGCAAGCAACAGATGTTGAAGCGGCGTATAGGGGAGCATGACGCCGAGCTCGGGCAGGTCGTGCGCGACAGATGGCGCGAGGGCGAGGATGTCGGGGGAACCGTCGTTGTCCTCGCTAACAGTGCGCCGGCGCAGCAGCACGATGGGGCGGATACTGCCAGCGAGCAGATCGCGTTCAGCATCATCGATATGACACAGGCGCTCGGTATCAGCAAGACTACGTACCATGACGGCAAGTGGTTTGTTGCTGCGGCGTTTGCGACGGCGCAACTCGGCCACCGCCTGCTCGTTGGCAGCGTCACAGGCTAGATGGAATCCGCCCAGGCCCTTGATGGCGACGATGCCACCGCTGGCCAGCAGCTCAACGCAGCGCTCGATGATAGCGTCGCTGGCCTCGCGTGTGGTGCCGACGGCCGGTGTCGCGGACGAATTCCCGCACGCATTGCCGTTTACAACCTCGCGCCACGTAATATGCGGCCCGCAATCAAAGCAGGCATCGGGCTGCGCGTGAAAACGCCGGTCGAGTGGGTCGACATACTCCGCAGCGCACTTGGGACACATGGGAAAACAATCCATCGACGTGGCCGCTCGGTCATAAGGCAGCGATCGGATGATGGTAAAGCGTGGGCCGCAGTTAGTGCAGTTGATAAAGGGGTAGTGATAGCGTCGGTCGGCGGGATCGAACAATTCGCGCAGGCAATCGTCACAGGTAGCGATGTCGGGCGAGACGAGCGTCGTGTGTGCGGGCTGGCCCTGCGATGCTACGATGCGAAAGCCCTGTTCATCGGCGGCATCCCAACCGTTGGCTGCCAGGTCCACAACCTCGACATACTCTATGCGGGCTGCTGCAGGTGCATGCTCAGAAAGCGCGGCAACAAAAGCATCGAGCGCATCGGCCGGAGCGTGCGCCTCGATATGCACGCCGTCGCCCGCATTGAGCACCCATCCGCAAATGCCATGCGCCATGGCCTCGCGATACACAAACGGTCGCATGCCAACGCCCTGCACAATGCCCGTCACATGAATATGCACATGCCGCATGCGACACCCCTCATCAAAACCGACCAAAATAGACAGGTTTATTTTGGTAGGTAAAACTTCTAAACCTGCCAAAACAAACCTGTCCCTATTTGGCAGGTGCGCTGCGGGAAATCCCGCTACAGCCCCAGGCTCTGCTTGGTGGCGGCGCACGTGAGCTCGCCGTGCTTAACGCCGCGCAGGCCCAGCAGGCGGTCGGCTAGTTCGTAGACGCGCTCGCCGCGACCCTTGAGTGCCAGGATTTCCAAGCAGTTGTGGTGATCCAAATGCACGTGCATCGTCGATACGATCTCGTCGGTGTAGTCGTGCTGCACCTCGTCCAGGCGGCGCGTCAGATCGCCGGTGTGATGGTCGTAGATCATGGTGAGCGACCCGATAACGTGCTCATCGGGCGTGCGCATCTGCTCTTTGGCGATCGAGGCGCGAATCAAATCGCGCACGGCCTCGGAGCGGTTGGCCACGTCGCCGCGGCGCGCGATCTGCTCGTCAAAACGGCGCAGCAGGTCGTCGGGTGCGGTAACCGAAAAACGGACCAGCTCGGAGCCGGAGCCACTACAGTGGCAGCCCGCGTCACCGTCCGCCCCGTGCGGATGCTCGTGCTCGTACTCGCAGCAGTGCTCGTGTTCGGCCACCTTACACCAGCTTCACGGAGCCGACGGAGTTGTGGTCGGCCTCGATGGCTTCCTCGTAGCCCTCGAGCGCGTCATGCGCCTCGTGGAGCGCGGCCATGGCGGCCTCGAGCTTGGCGCCGATGCGCTCCATGTCAAAATTCTCGGTCGCATGCAGCAACTGATGGCTCCACTCATGAGCGAGCTCGATGGTGTCGTCGACCTGTTTGACGCTCATGGCAAGCTGGCTCATGTTCATTCCAACATCATGCATGGGAAATCTCCTTTTGTATGGGGCAGTTCAGTGGTTCAGATTTTACTACGCCCGCTCTGCGCACAGCTGCATAAGAAAACGGGTACGAGTCTGTGCGACCCGCACCCGTTCACTGGGGGCTGTTTGTGACTACCATATTATCCGTGGTTGCACTCGGTGCATCCAGAAGTCCGGCGAGCGGTGCAAAAGCGCTCATAGACGGCGGGTAAGTAACAAGCGTATTACAGATGCTTTTCCAGCAGCGCCTGCAGCCTCGCCTTGGGCAGAGCGCCAACTGAGCGGTCAATCTCCTCGCCGTTCTTAAACACAATCAGCGTGGGGATGCTCATGACGCCATACTTCATGGCCAGGTCCTGGTTGTCGTCGACGTTGCACTTGGCAACGGCGAGCTTGCCCGCCAGCTCATCGGCAACCTCGTCAACGATGGGCGAGAGGGATCGACAGGGCCCGCACCACGGTGCCCAAAAATCGACCAGCACGGGCAGGCTGTCGTTAACGATGGAATCGAAGTTCTCGGGGGTAATCTGATTAATGTCAGCCATGGTGACCTCCATAATGCGACGCGGCTCGGCCGCGTAAAACTCAGTACGACCGTGCTTATACCCAGCCGCCCGCAAAGCAACCACTCGCGGGCAGCTCTTTTATATAATGGTGGGCACGCAAACGATTGGAGAGCGCATGTCCACGTCACAAAGCCAGAAAAAAGAAGCCATCGCCCAGGCGGCCGAGCAGGAGCTCACATCGCTTGCGGTCCGTGGCGTGCGTATTGCGGGCAACGCGTGCTCGCCGATCGTGCTGGTCAAAGGCGATTTGGACGAGGCCGAGCGTTCGGGTGGCGAGCTTGCCGCCGGCCCGGATGGCGCGGCGTTGCGCAAGGCGCTTGGGGCCATCGGCTACGCGCCCGAGGATTTTTGCGTGCTGGCAAGCGTCGCCGGCGTGGGTGACGGAGCGGT
Source organism: uncultured bacterium (assembly GCA_905216045.1). GTDB lineage: Bacteria > Actinomycetota > Coriobacteriia > Coriobacteriales > Coriobacteriaceae > Collinsella. The sequence continues at coordinate 11,875 of CAJMSL010000001.1, read as the reverse complement.
CGCGGTGGGCGAGACTCTGCCGTGCGAGCTGTTCCGTGAGGCGCTTGAGGCTTTGGACCCCGAGGCGGTGCTACTGCTCGACAACAACGCGGCTGACGCCATGCGCGAGACCTACGCCGATATGCTCGTGGCGATCGATGACTTCGACACCGCCATGCTCAAGCCCGGCTTGGTCGCCCATGTGCAGGGTCGCCGCGTGCTCGCGCTCGACGGTTTTGAGGCGGCGCTCACTGACAAAGCCGCCAAGCAGCGCATGTGGGCATACATCAAGCAGCTGACCCCGGCAGCCGCGCCGCTGTAGCGGATTGGCGCCGGCGAGCGATTGCCTGGCGGGCAAGGCGCGCCTCGAGATCGGCGCCGCACTTCTACATCACAGCGCGCAGCTCAAACCGATCGCCGTTAATGCGGAACTGACAGTTGCCGTTCATGCGCTCCACGGCAAGTTTGATGCTCCTGGTGCCAAAGCCGTGGCCCGCATGCCGGGTCACGGGCATGCCATCGACCATGCGCGGCGCGCGGTCAAACGTGTTGGAAACTAACAGCAGCAGCTGGCCGTCCTCTAATCGCAGGTCAAAGTCGACGAATCGCTTTCCTTGGGGTGCGGCGCTTGCGGCGGTGATAGCGTTTTCCAAGGCATTTGAGAGCACGCTAAACAGGTCGGCGTCACCTACGTGGATGGTTTCGGGTACGGCGGCGCGCAGGTTGGCGGTAATGCCGTTTCTATTGATATCCGAGTTAAATGACGAAAGCGCGATGTTTACGGTCTCGTTGGCGCAGAAGCGACGTACGGCGGTGCGATCGCCGACTTCGCAGAGTTCATCGATGCGTTTGAGCGCCTCGTCGGTGTGGCCCTCCTCAATTAAAGCGGCCAGGCCGCGTAGGAAGTGGCGCATATCGTGGCGAAGAATCGACAGCTCGCGCCCAGATTGACGCCAAGCCTCGAGCGCTTTGATGGCGGCGTTGTCGCGGGTTTCGAGCATCCAGCGCTCTCGCTCGGCGGTTTCCTTTTCTTCGTATTCGCGCAGGTAAACGGCAAGAAACATAAGATAGAAGGCACAGAGCGCAAATGCCAAAAACTCAACCGTCACCACCGAGCCCGAGTGGAACAGCGTGGTGTAGACGTTGGTGGCATAGTCAAAGACGTAATAGACGAGCGGCAGGATTAAAAGGATGCCCAGCTCGGTGGTGCTTTTAATCGCCAAGCGCGGACCGATGTCGCCGGCCCAATGCATCAGGACGGCAAAGACGGCGAGTGTGGTCGCGATGCGCGCCAGATAGTACGCGATCTGAGAATCGGTTGCGGCAAATGCGGCGATGCCCATCCAATTGCTGAACTGGCAGCTCAGATAGGCACTCGTAATGCCGAGCACGGCAAGCAGCGGGCTCAGGCGGTAGCGCGCGCACAAATAGATGACGAGCGGCAGATGCACGACGAGCGGATATACCTGGCGGGCAAAAAGCTCGCCGCCGACGGCATTGGCGAGGCCAAATGCGCATCCGGTTACGGCACCGACCAACACCAGTTCAAGCGCATGACGCCGGTTGATCTCGACACCGCACAGTGCCGCCGAGGCAAAGACGCCAAAGAGCAGCGTCGTGGCGTGGTGGATTGCCCAAAGGACCATTTCGGCCGAGGAGACCATCAGTGTCTCCCACCCTCAAAGCGCGCCGCAAAGTAGGCGTCTTGGAATCCCTGCTTGCAGCTGCGCGAAAGCGGGATGCACGCGCCCGAGCGCATGACGATGTCCGTGCGGTCAAAGTGATCGATATTGCGCAGGTTGACCTGGTAGCTGCGGTGGCATTTAAAGAAGACCGCGTTTTGCTCCAAGCGGTCCTCGACGCTGCGGAACGACTCGAGTGCCTCGATATCGCGTCCGTCGCGCAGGTGGAAGACCACGTGCTTGTTGCGCGCCTCGGCATATTCGATGTCGGACAGGCGCAGGGCGTGGTAGCCAAAGGAAGTTTTGATCACGAGCTCGTCGGTTGCCGCCGGGCGCATGCTCGAAAGCTCGTCGAGTAATCGCGCCAGGCGTTCGTAAGTCACGGGCTTGAGCAGATAGTCGAAGGCGCGGACCTCGTAGGATTCCAGCGCGAACTCGGGCGACGAGGTGAGGAACACCAGGCGCACGGCGGTGTCGGCCTGGCGCAGTTCGCGTGCGGTGTCCATGCCGTTGACGAGCGGCATGATCATGTCGAGCAGAATGATGTCGGCGCGCGATGCGGCATGGCGGGCCAGCAGGTCCTCGCCGCGCGTGACGAGCGCAACATCGACCGCCGTGCCCGTCTCGGTCGACCAACGGTCGATCATCCGGTGCAGTCTATCTAGAAAAGCGACATCATCGTCGCAGGCAATAATCTTGAGCATTCGGCCCCCTTAAGTAGTTCGATTTTGCCACATCGGGCACGCGCCGCTTGCGGGGGTGCGGACCGTTTGCGCCCCACGGCGTGCAACTCGCGCCGAGCGGTATTGCGGTGGCGAAAGATGCTTCCTGCGCTATCGAGAGCTCAGCTATCCTCAGCTTGCCAGTTCGAATATGGACCTGCCACATGATTGAATCTTTATTTCAACTTTACACCTAGGTTTACAGCTGTCTTGTCAGCTGTAAACCTAGGTGTCATACTAAAGCCCCAAGATTCGCCAAAAGAGAGGGGCCTTGATGGCACAGAGCGCGAACATGGATGCGTCGGAGCTTGCACGCGATATCGCGGCCGGCTTGGCATCGGCAACGACGGCAACGGAGCGTGCGGCACTGGTGCCCGCAGAGCTCGTCGAGGCCATTCAGCAACTAAAAACCCAACGTGACGCGGTGATCCTGGCGCACTATTACGTGGCGCCCGAGGTCCAAGCCGTTGCCGATTACGTCGGCGACAGCTTCTACCTGGCAAAGCTCGCCAAAAGCCTGCCGCAGCAGACCATCGTGTTGTGCGGCGTGGAGTTTATGGGCGAGAGCGCCAAGCTGCTCAATCCCACTAAGACCGTGCTGCTGCCCGAGCCGGGCGCGGACTGTCCCATGGCGCACATGGTCAAGCGCGAGACGGTCGACGCGGCGCGCGCCGAGTACGGCGACGACCTGGCCGTGGTGTGCTACGTCAACTCCACGGTCGAGATCAAGAGCTGGAGCGACGTGTGCGTCACCAGTTCCAACGCCGTTAAGATCGTGTCCGAGCTGCCGCAGCAGCATATTTTGTTCATTCCCGACCAAAACCTGGGACGCTTCGTAGCCGAGCAGGTGCCGCAAAAGCACGTCATCCTCAACAACGGCTACTGCCCGCGCCATCACATCATCACCGTCGAGCAGATCGTCGACGCGACGGAGGCCCACCCCGACGCGCTCGTGCTGGCGCACCCCGAGTGCAAGGCCGACGTCCTGGCCGAGGCCGACTACATCGGCTCCACCGCCGGCATCATCAAGTATGCCGAGGAGTCCGACGCGAGCGAGTTCATTATCGTGACGGTCCGCGGCGTGCTCTACGAGCTCGAGCGCCGCTGCCAGGGCACCGGCAAGAAGTTCTACTTCCCCGTGGTGCAGCCCACCTGCGTCAACATGGATCTCATCACGCTCGAGAAGCTCGTGCGCTGCCTGGAGACGGGCGAGGGCGAGGTGCAGATCGGCGTCTCGGACGAGGCAGCAGACCAGGCCAAGCTCACGCTCGACCGTATGCTCGAGTACGCAGCACGCTAGAACAATGTTGCATGAGGGACGGTCCCTTATGTCACATTCAAGGGAGAGGATTCCTGTGGAAACCAAGCAATACCCCGATATGGAGTGCGACGTCGTTATTGCCGGCTGCGGCGTGGCGGGCCTGTATGCAGCTCTCAACCTGCCGACGAGCACGCGCGTGATCATGCTCTCCAAGGGCGCTGTCGACGAGTGCGATTCGATGCTCGCGCAGGGCGGCATCTGCGTGCTGCCCGAAGGCTCGGACTACGACGCCTTCTTTGAGGACACCATGCACGCCGGCCATTACGAGAACCGCCGCGAGAGCGTCGACATCATGATTCGCTCGAGCCGCTCGGTCATCAACGACCTGCTAGCGATGGGCGTGGATTTTGAGCGCAAGGCCGACGGCAGCCTCGACTTTACCCGCGAGGGCGCGCACAGCCGTCCGCGCATTGCCTTCCATGCCGATATCACCGGCAAGGAGATTACGACCAAGCTGCTTCAGGCTGTCCGCAAGCTGGACAACGTGCAGATTCTCGAACACGTTGCCATGACCGACATCCTGACCGCCGAGCGCGATGGCGCCACGGTGTGCACCGGCGTCGTCGCCGTAGCCGTGGACGAGGACAACTCGGTTCGCCCCGCCGACGAGCTGGCAAATGCCGCTGAGGGCGTGCATGCCGGTAAGCCGTTTAAGATCCATGCCCGCCACACGCTGTGGGCGACGGGTGGCATTGGCGGCGTGTACGACCACTCGACCAACTACCCGCAGCTCACGGGCGACGCCTGCTACATCGCTCAGGAGCATGGCATTAAGATGGAGCACCTGGACTACGTGCAGATCCATCCCACGGGTCTGTTCTCGCCGCAGCCGGGTCGCACGTTCCTGATCAGCGAGAGCTGCCGCGGCGAGGGCGCGATTTTGCTCAACGCCGCCGGCGAGCGTTTTACCGACGAGTTGCAGCCGCGCGACGTTGTCGCCGCCGCCATCCGCGAGCAGATGAAGCAGGACGGTACCGAGCACGAGTGGCTGAGCTTTGCCCCCGTCGAGCGCGACGTGGTGACCGGGCACTTTGCCAATATCCGCGCGCGCTGTCTGGAGGACGGCCGCGACATCTTGGACGAGCCCATCCCCGTTACGCCCACGCAGCACTACTTTATGGGCGGCGTGTGGGTCGACAAGGACGGCCGCACTTCGATGCCCGAGCTCTACGCCGCGGGCGAGACGGCTTGCAACGGCGTTCATGGCAAGAACCGCCTTGCATCAAACAGTCTGCTCGAAGCACTGGTCTGGGGTCGTCGCGCCGCGTGGTACATGCGTACCGGCGAGTCGCTGGCCGTGGAGCAGGCGGGCGATCCCGCGCTCGATGGCCGTCATCGCGCCCTGGGCGCCGACACCCTGGCAATCGATGATTTGGCCCGTGCCGCCGGCACGCAGGCCGTGGAGGAGTAGACCATGAATCCCATTACCATGAAGCTCGTCGTCGATGATCTGATTCTGCAGGCCCTGCGCGAGGACATTACGTTTGAGGACGTGAGCACGGCGAGCGTGTGCCCCACGGCGCGTCCCGCCACGGTGGAGCTTATCGCCAAAGCCGATGGCATCATCGCCGGCCTGGATGTGTTCGCTCGCACCTTTGAACTGCTGGATTCGCAGAGCTCGGTGCTGTTTGATGTTGCCGACGGTGACGAGGTGCATGCCGGCGACCACGTGGGTCAGGTGCGCGGCGATGCGCGTGTGCTGCTTTCGGGCGAGCGCGTGGCGCTCAACTACCTGCAACGCATGAGCGGCATCGCTACCTACACGCATCGGATGGCGGCTGCGCTCGAGGGCACCAAGACCGTGCTTGTCGACACGCGCAAGACCACACCGGGCATGCGTGTGTTTGAAAAGGCGGCAGTTGAGATCGGCGGTGGCAGCAACCACCGCTATAACCTGTCGACGGCTGTCATGCTCAAGGACAACCACATCGACGCCGCCGGTGGCGTGGCACGCGCGATCGAGATGGCGCGCGCTCATGCGTCGTTTACCACGACGGTCGAGATCGAGTGCGAGAACCTGGACATGGTGCGCGAGGCCGTGGAGGCCGGTGCCGATATCATCATGTTCGACAACATGACCCATGACGACATGGCCGCCGCCATAGAGCTTATCGCCGGTCGCGCCAAGACCGAGTGCTCGGGCAACGTGGACGCCAACAACATTCGCGCCCTGGCCGACCTGGGCGTTGACTTCATTAGCTCGGGCGCCCTGACGCACTCCGCGCCGATCCTCGATCTCTCGCTTAAGCACCTGCGTCTGCTGGACGGTAAATAATGAACGCCCGCGAGCGTCGCCGTGCCATCATGGCCGTGCTCGAGGGGGCCAAGGGGCCCGTATCGGGCAGCGCGCTTGCCCGCGAGGTGGGTGTGAGCCGCCAGATCGTGGTGCAGGACATCGCCCTGCTGCGCGCCGATGGGCACGATATCGTGGCGACCAACCGCGGCTACGTGCTGCAGGAGGCCCCCAGCAGCCCCGCCGTGCCTACGCGCTTGGTCAAGGTTCGCCACAGCGTGGAGCAGGCAGGCGATGAGCTCACGAGTATCGTCGACGCCGGCGGCGCCGTGCTCAACGTGATTGTCAATCACCGCGTGTACGGTAAGATTACGGCCGACCTGGACATCCGCAATCGTCGCGATGTCGAGCGCTATCTGCGCGATATCGAGAGCGGCAAGAGCTTTCCGCTGCTGACGGTGACCAGCGGCTACCACTTCCATCGCATTGCGGCGGAGGACGAACAGACCCTCGACGAGATCGAGGCGATGCTCAAGGAGAAAGGCTACTTGGCGGACCTAATGCCCTACGAAGACGGCCTGTCCTAGTAACGACGAATGCAAAAGGAGGCCTCCGCGGCGATGCGGAGGCCTCCTTTTTGTGCACGGTGTACTTTTGAGTGTGCAGTGGGGGAGTTGTTACTCCTCGACGATCTCGGTGATCGCGCCGGCGGGGCAAGCGTCCTGGCAAGCGCCACAGGCGACGCAGGAATCCTCGTCAGCGACGGTAGCGACGTCCTGGAGCTCCAGAACGCCAGCGGGGCAGGAGTCGACGCAAACGCCACAAGCGATGCACTCGTCGGCATCAATTACGGGATGAGCCATGGTAGTTTCCTCTCTGTTGACCGACGCTACAGACGATGCGCGCCGGTTTGATTCGGGCAAAAACATACCACGGGAGCGACCGTTTGCAATACCCTCTGGCCGGCATCTTCATACCGTTCGCCGAGTATGCCAAGGTTTACTAAAAAACGCGCAGGTGGGGCCGTTGAGCTGCGCAAATGTTAGCTAAAGGTGACTTGAAATATTGAGCTATTGAGCGCGCCTGCGGAAAGGGCATCCCGTTATTTGGCCGAAAACCGGGTCGTGGTTTCCGGTTGGGCCCGCTAGCGGAAACTGCGACCCGGTGTCAGCTCTCAAAACGGGATACGGTTTCCGGTTGAGCCTTCAGACGGAAACTGCGACCCGGAATCCACGCTCAAACCGGGATGGGCTTTCCGCAAGACGGCCCCTAGGCACCCCCGGACGCAAACCTCAGCCATCTCTACATAGATCTCGATAGATTTGCCGAGAACTCAATCAGCGCATCTACCTGCGTATTTAAGAACCTAAACTCTTGGCAATAAGAAATCTTATATGAATTGACTTAGATTTTGTATATTCCGGCCCATAAGGGGATACACTACATCCTGAAAGACAAGCCGAAACACCGCTCGGCAGACCGCCGAGTCGGTGCAAACGCACAAGAGAGAGGGAATTTCTAATGGGCAAGATTCTTGGTATCGACCTTGGTACTACTAACTCCGCAATGGCCGTTCTCGAGGGCGGTTCTCCGACCATTATCGTGAACGCCGAGGGCGACCGCACCACCCCGTCCGTCGTGGGCTTCCGTGCCGACGGCGACCGCGTCGTGGGTAAGGCCGCTAAGAACCAGGCTGTCACCAACCCCAAGAACACCGTGTTCTCCATCAAGCGCTTCATGGGCCGCAAGTACTCCGAGTGCACCTCCGAGATCAAGACCGTGCCGTATGAGGTCAAGGAGGGCCAGGGTGGCCGTGCCGTCGTCGATATCGAGGGCAAGGATTATACCGCCGAGCAGGTGAGCGCCATGACGCTCGCAAAGATGAAGGCCGACGCCGAGAAGTATCTGGGCGAGACCGTCACCGACGCCGTCATCACCGTCCCGGCCTACTTCAACGACGCCCAGCGTCAGGCCACCAAGGACGCCGGTAAGATCGCCGGCCTCAACGTCAAGCGTATCGTTAACGAGCCGACCGCTGCTGCTCTTGCCTATGGCCTGGACAAGCAGGGCACCGACCAGCGCATCCTGGTCTTCGACCTGGGCGGCGGCACCTTCGACGTCTCCATCCTCGACCTCGCCGACGGCGTGTTTGAGGTTCTGTCCACCTCGGGCGACAACCACCTGGGCGGCGACGACTGGGATCAGCGCGTCATCGACTGGATGGCCGATAAGTTCCAGCAGGAGAACGGTGTCGACCTGCGTCAGGACCCCATGGCCCTGCAGCGTCTGAAGGAGGCTGCCGAGAACGCCAAGAAGGAGCTCTCCGCCGCCCAGCAGACCACCATCAACCTGCCGTTCATTACCATGAACCAGTCCGGCCCGCTGCACCTCAACTACACGCTGACCCGCGCTGAGTTCGAGAAGATCACCCGCGACCTGCTCGAGCGCTGCAAGCAGCCTGTCACCAACGCCCTGCGCGACGCCAAGCTTAAGCTCTCCGATCTGACCGAGGTCATCCTCGTCGGCGGCTCCACCCGTATGCCCGCCGTCCAGGAGCTCGTCAAGACCATGACCGGCAAGCAGCCCAACATGTCCGTGAACCCCGACGAGGTCGTTGCCGACGGTGCTGCCGTCCAGGGCGGCGTGCTCACCGGCGACGTCGAGGGCATCCTGCTGCTCGACGTTACCCCGCTGTCGCTGGGCGTCGAGACCATGGGCGGCATCATGACCAAGATGATCGACCGCAACACCACGATCCCGACCTCCAAGACCGAGGTCTACTCCACCGCTGCCGACAACCAGACCAGCGTCGAGATCAACGTGCTCCAGGGCGAGCGCGAGCTTGCCCGCGACAACAAGTCGCTCGGTAAGTTCCAGCTGACCGGCATCCCGGCTGCTCGCCGCGGCGTGCCGCAGATCGAGGTCACCTTCGACATTGACGCCAACGGCATCGTCAAGGTTTCCGCTAAGGACAAGGGCACCGGCAAGGAGCAGCAGATCACCATCTCCGGCTCCACCGCGCTTTCCGATGACGAAGTCGATCGCATGGTCAAGGACGCCGAGGCTCATGCCGAGGAGGACAAGAAACAGAAGGAAGAGGTCGAGGTCCGCAACCAGACCGACAGCCTGTGCTACTCCACCGAGCAGACCCTCAACGAGCTCGGTGACAAGGTTTCCGCCGACGTGAAGTCCAAGGCCGAGGCCGCTATCGCCGACGCCAAGAAGGCGCTCGAGGGCTCTGACGTCGCGGCCATCAAGGCCGCCGGTGAGTCCCTGCAGTCCGTGGCCTACGAGCTGGCCCAGGTTGTCTACGCCGACGCTCAGCAGCAGACCGACGGTGCCGCCGGTGCCCAGCCCGCCGATGATGACGTCGTCGACGCCGACTACGAGGTTGTGGACGACGAGGACAAGTAATCATGTCCGCCCGTAAAGCTCGCACGGAGGCGGCTGCCGCTGGCGCCGCCCCCGTTGACTCTGAGGAGAAGGACGTGAAGATTCCCGTAGAGGCCGTCGACGATACCGAGGCCAACGAGGCCGCGGCCGCCGAGGCTGCCGAGAACCAGGTAGAGGATTCCAACAAGGAGGCGACGATGACCGAGGACGAGATGGTGGAAGCTGCTATCCGCGCCGGTGAGGAAGCCGCCGACAACGACTTTAAGCTCAAGTTCGAGCAGGCCCAAAAGGAGCTCGCCGACGTGCGCAGCGAGCTCGATGCTGCGGCAGAGGCTCAGAAGGCCGCAGAGGACAAGGCAAAGGACGCCACCGAGCGCACCGCCCGTCTGCAGGCCGACTGGGAGAACTTCCGTCGCCGCACCGCCAATGAGCGTATCGCCGAGCGCGAGCGCGCGACCGAGAAGCTTGTCACCGCGCTGTTGCCGGTGATCGACGATATCGAGCGCGCGATTGACCATGCCCGCAGTCAAGAGCTTTCCGACGACTTTAAGCAGTTCGTCGATGGCGTTGACGCGGTACATGCCAAGCTGCTCGACGTGTTCGCGCACGAGGGCGTTGAGCCAATCGACCCCAAGGGCGAGGCGTTCGATCCGCTCGAGCACCAGGCCGTGGGTCGCGTCGAGGACGCGTCGCAGTACGACGAGACCGTCAACGATGTGTACCAGAAGGGCTACCGCATGGCGGATCGCATCCTGCGTTCCGCGATGGTGACGGTGACCTACGGTGGCGAGAAGCGCCCCGCACCGGAGCCCGAAGCGGCGCCCGAGGATGCTACGGCCGATACGGCCGAGAGCACCGAGGAGTAATTGAGAAGGGCCCCGGGGCAACACCCGGGGCCCTTTCTGGCCTAGTGCCATATGAAAGCATGAACCGTCGTCTGCATGGGCGGCGGACGTAACAGGAGAGGAGCTACGATGGCTGCAGGCAAAACCTTCTATGACATCCTGGGCGTATCCAAGAGCGCCTCCGACAAAGAGATCAAGAGCGCGTTTCGCAAGCTCGCGCAAAAATATCACCCCGATGCCGGCGGCGACGAGGCCAAGTTTAAGGAGATCAGCGAGGCCTATGAGACGCTTTCGGACGAGAAGAAGCGCAAAGAGTACGACCAGATGCTCATGTTTGGCGGTATGCCGGGCGCGGGCGGCGCGTATGGCGGCGGCTACGGTGCCGGCGCGGGTGCCAGCGGCTGGGGCGACATCTTCGACAGCATCTTTAGCGGCAACGGCGCCTGGGGCAGCGATTGGGGCTCGGGCTTTGCCGGGGCTGCGGGCGCTGCCGGTGCCGGCGCTGGCCGCAGCCGTGCTCGCAAGGGCGGCGACCTGTCGCTGACCGTCGATGTGACGGCCGAGGACGCGTTTCGCGGTGTGACGCACAAGGTCACCTATCGCATTCCCTCGACAGGTGAGCAGCAGACCATTACGGTCTCGGTGCCTGCGGGTGCGGTCGACGGCGGCAAGCTGCGCTACAAGCGTCGCGGCGAGTATGGCGTTGCGGGTGGCGAGCGCGGCGACCTGGTCGTGACCACGCATGTGGAGGAGCACCCGCTGTTTAAGCGCAAAGGTGCCGACGTGACCATGGAGGTACCGGTCTCGGTCTACGAGGCGGCGCTCGGCTGCACGGTGGACGTGCCGACGCCCGGCGGTGCGACGGTTCGTCTGAAGGTGCCCGCGGGTACCCAGACGGGCAAGAAGTTCCGCTTTAAGGAAATGGGGGCGCCCGACGTTAAGCACCGTGGCCGCACAGGCGCGCTGCTCGTCGAGATCAAGGTGCAGGTCCCCACGAACCTATCCGATGACGAGCGCGATGCCATGACCAAGCTGCGCGAGACCGACACACGCGACTATCGCGAGAAGGTCAACCGTTACAAGGCGACGTACTAGGGCGGTCGCGGCGCACGCCCGCGCCCACGGGCTTATGATGGACAATAACGAGACGGAAAGGGGTCAGGTAGCATGGCCGAGGACAATAGGAACAAACCGCTGTACATGATCAGCGTGGCGGCCGAGCTGACCGGCATGCACCCGCAGACTCTGCGCGTCTACGAGTCCAAAGGCTTGGTGAATCCCCAGCGCTCGGGCGGCAACACGCGTCTGTATTCGCGTGCCGATATCGAGCGCCTGGAGCTCATCAACCAACTGACCGACGAGGGCATCAACCTCGCCGGCGTGGTGCGCATCCTCGATATGAAGGAGCGTGCCGAGGAGCGCGAACGCGAGAACGAGAAGCTCCGCGCCCGCGTACGCCAGCTCGAGGACGAGCTGCACGAGTACAAGATGCAAAAGAAGATCACCGCCCTGGCCCCGCGCGACGGCTCAGTTAACCCCGAGCAAGTCATGCGCAAGCTGCTGGGCGCCGGCGGGGATTTGTAGTTACGCGGGTTTACCAACCCGCGTAACCAGTTGACGCTGCAAGCCCGCCAGAGCGGCAATCTGCCTTTCAACTTCGGCGGCATGATCAGAAGATCACTGCCGCCATGTTTCAAGGC